>NZ_CP050831.1:2157967-2466248 GCF_012113595.1 Bacteroides faecium | reverse complement strand
GAGAACATCACCGCTTTTTCAGGAATCTTGAAACCGGTAGCAATCATTGCGTTCAGCAATGCTTCAGAGAAGTCATCACCGATACATCCCACTTCACCTGTAGAAGACATATCCACGCCCAATACCGGGTCAGCCTTGTGCAGACGGGAGAAAGAGAATTGAGAAGCTTTTACACCGATCCAGTCGATATCGAATGCGGACTTATCCGGACGTGAGTATGGAGCGTCCAGCATGATGCGGGTAGCGGTTTCGATAAAGTTACGTTTCAGTACTTTAGAAACAAATGGGAAGCTACGCGAAGCACGCAGATTACATTCGATTACTTTCACCTCGTTGTTGCGGGCAAGGAACTGAATGTTGAACGGACCGGAGATATTAAGTTCCTTTGCAATCTGACGGCTGATTTTCTTGATGCGGCGTGCAGTCGCGAAGTAAATCTTCTGAGCCGGGAATACCAACGTAGCGTCACCGGAGTGAACACCTGCAAATTCCACATGTTCGGAGATTGCGTACTCTACTACTTCACCGTTCTGTGCAACAGCGTCAAACTCGATTTCTTTTGTATTTTCGAGGAATTGGGAAACCACTACCGGATATTCCTTAGAAACTTCGGCAGCCATCTTCAGGAAGTTTTCCAGTTCTTCGTCATCGTAGCAAACATTCATTGCAGCTCCCGAAAGAACGTAAGAAGGACGAACCAATACCGGATAACCGACTTTTTCCACGAAACCTTTCACTTCTTCAAGGCTGGTAAGTTCCATCCAAGCCGGTTGGTCGATACCCAGTTGGTCGAGCATAGCAGAGAACTTGTTACGGTTTTCGGCACGGTCGATAGAAATCGGAGAAGTGCCCAGTACAGGAACCGACTGACGATACAGTTTCATAGCCAGGTTGTTCGGAATCTGTCCACCTACGGAGACGATGACGCCGCGAGGTTGTTCAAGGTCGATTACGTCAAGTACACGTTCGAAAGAAAGTTCGTCGAAGTACAGGCGGTCGCACATATCATAGTCGGTAGAAACCGTTTCGGGGTTGTAGTTAATCATGATAGACTTGTAACCCAGTTTGCGGGCAGTCTGAACAGCGTTCACCGAACACCAGTCAAATTCTACCGAGCTACCGATGCGGTAAGCACCCGAACCCAGTACGACTACAGATTTCTCATTCTTATAATAATTCACGTCATAACCTTCTACCGCATAGGTCATATACAGGTAGTTGGTCAGCTCCGAGTGTTCGGAAGCGATGGTGTTGATGCGTTTTACAGCCGGAAGGATGCCCAAAGATTTACGGTAAGCACGTACGGCAAGGTTTTCTTTCTCCATGTTTCCAACCGGATTCAGAACGAAACGGGCGATTTGGAAGTCAGAGAAACCTAATACTTTTGCTTCACGCATTACGTCAGCCGGGATATCTTCCACCTTATTATAAGCGGACAATTTAGCTTTGTAATCAACGATATTCTTCAGTTTGCCGAGGAACCAGGGGTCAATCTTTGTCAGGTCGTGGATACGTTCGATGCTGTATCCTTCTTCCATAGCTTGTGCGATAGAGAAGATACGCAAGTCGGTAGGACGTGAAAGTTCCTTGTCGAGGTCGTCGAAGTGAAGTTCGTCGTTACCTACGAAACCGTGCATACCCTGACCAATCATACGAAGACCTTTCTGGATAATTTCTTCGAAAGAACGGCCGATAGACATGATTTCGCCTACTGACTTCATGCTTGAACCGATTTCGCGGGATACACCGGCGAATTTCGTCAAGTCCCAACGAGGGATTTTACAGATATAGTAGTCGAGTTGCGGAGCGACATAAGCTGAGTTTGGAGTTCCCATCTCACCGATTTGGTCGAGTGAGTAACCCAAAGCAATCTTAGCGGCAACGAATGCCAACGGATAACCGGTAGCCTTGGAAGCCAAAGCGGAAGAACGGCTCAGACGGGCGTTTACTTCAATCACACGGTAGTCGTCCGTATCAGAGTTGAAAGCGTACTGGATGTTACATTCACCTACGATGCCCAGGTGGCGGATACATTTCGTAGAAAGTTCCTGCAACATTTTCAGTTCCTTGTCGTCCAGAGAGCAAGTAGGAGCAACAACGATAGATTCACCTGTATGAATACCCAGCGGGTCGAAGTTTTCCATGCTGGCTACTGTGAAGCAGTGGTCGTTAGCGTCGCGGATTACTTCAAATTCGATTTCTTTCCAGCCTTTCAGAGATTCTTCTACAAGGATTTGTTTTGAGAAGGCGAATGAGCTTTCTGCCAGTTTCAGGAATTCTTCCTCGTTTGCGCAGATACCGCTACCAAGACCACCCAGTGCGTAAGCCGAGCGCACCATCACCGGATAACCGATTTTGCGGGCTGCGGCAATCGCGTCTTCCATGCTTTCTACGGCCTGGCTCACCGGAGTCTTCATGTTGATTTCGTCCAGTTTCTTAACAAACAGGTCGCGGTCTTCCGTGTACATGATAGCTTCTACCGATGTACCAAGCACTTTCACTCCGTATTTATCAAGAATACCTTGCGTATAGAGTTCCGCGCCGCAGTTCAATGCAGTCTGTCCGCCGAAAGCCAACAAGATGCCGTCGGGATTCTCTTTCTTGATAATTTCTTCTACAAAATAAGTATTTACGGGAAGGAAATACACTTTATCGGCGATACCTTCAGAAGTCTGAATGGTTGCGATGTTCGGGTTTACCAATACTGAGCTGATACCTTCTTCTTTCAAAGCTTTCAGTGCTTGTGAGCCTGAGTAGTCGAACTCTCCGGCTTGTCCGATTTTGAGTGCTCCAGAGCCCAAAACGAGAACTTTCTTGATTTCCTTTTCCATTTCTTTTGTTGTTATAATAAGTTGTTGTTTCTAAGTTCGTTCATAAAAAAAATGCGTTACCCTCAAAAAAGGATTAACGCATTACCAAAGAACTAAAATATCGTTTTTGGAGAAAAGAGAAGAAGCCCGTCGTTTCCGGGTGAAAAACATCCGAATGTAGATAATACTTACTTCTGATTTCTTGTTGATTCATTGTCGATTTCAAAATTTGTGCAAAGTAACGACATATTTTGCAAATGGCAAAAAGAAACGCCTACTTTTTTACAGTGAAGTGAGTGCATTTTAGTGCTGTTTTCAGTTTTTATCTGTATCTTTGTCGCTAAATCTATATTAATAAGGTAATAACAATGGGAAAAGAAAAAATCATATTGACGGGAGACCGCCCTACCGGCAGACTTCATATCGGACATTATGTAGGTTCGTTGAAACGCAGAGTTGACTTGCAGAACGCAGGTGATTACAGCAAGATGTTTATCTTCATCGCCGACTCACAGGCGTTGACCGACAATATAGACAATCCTGAAAAGGTACGTCAGAATGTAATCGAGGTTGCCCTTGATTATTTGGCTTGCGGCATCGACCCGTCCAAAGCCACTATCTTCATCCAGTCGCAAATCCCGGAACTGTGCGAACTCAGTTTCTACTTTATGGACCTTGTCAGCGTGTCACGCCTGCAACGTAACCCGACTGTGAAAGCGGAAATCCAAATGCGCAACTTTGAAGCGAGTATCCCCGTAGGGTTTTTCACTTATCCCATCAGCCAGGCTGCGGACATCACGGCTTTCCGTGCAACGACTGTCCCTGTCGGCGAAGACCAGGAACCGATGCTCGAACAGGCTCGTGAAATCGTCCGCCGATTCAACTATATATATGGTGAAACTTTGGTAGAGCCGGAAATCCTGTTGCCGGACAATGCGGCCTGCCTGCGTCTTCCGGGAACTGACGGTAAGGCGAAGATGAGCAAATCACTCGGCAACTGTATCTATCTGTCGGAAGAACCGGAAGAGATTCAGAAGAAAATCATGAGTATGTACACTGACCCGGGACATCTCCGCGTGCAGGACCCGGGAAAGATTGAAGGTAATACGGTATTTACTTATCTCGACGCTTTCTGCCGTCCCGAACATTTCGAACGCTTCTTGCCGGACTACCCGAATCTGGAAGAGTTGAAAGCTCATTACCAACGCGGCGGACTGGGCGACGTAAAAGTAAAACGTTTCCTGAATTCTATCATGCAGGAGACTTTGGAACCGATTCGCAATCGTCGCAAAGAGTTCAGCAAGGATATTCCTGCTATCTACGAGATGCTTCAGCAAGGCTGCGAAGTGGCAAGAGCTGCTGCTGCCGAGACTTTGGCTGACGTGAAGAAGGCGATGAAGATTAATTATTTTGATGATAAGGAATTAATCGAAGAGCAGGTGAAACGTTTCTCGCAAGAGTAAAACATTACGTCTGGGAATAAACATAATTATAAGGTAAAGGCTGCCCTTCTTTTGTAGAACAAGCAGCCTTTCTTATCGGATATTTTTCAAAGATTTAGTTTATTTCTTCCTCGTCATTCTTGAACAACACATCCTTTAGTTTCTGATAGAGGAATGAAAGTATCAGTAATATCAGTCCTAAAATGATGAATACGATAATCTTGCCGATAGTCGGCATAGCCCATAAATCGTCAAAGACGAGTTTGAGTAGGACTATTCCGAAAGTCGCAAGACTCACCATACGCATCGCTTTCTGATGCAGGCGCATGCCCAACCCCATCTGGACGAACCCGGCAATGCTTAATGAAAGCGATAGCCCGGCACTGAAATCGTCTACACCTGCTTGCCAAAGGAAAGAGCGTACCATTGTCAGCCAAAGGAGCGTGGCAAGGATATTGATATATACGGTAAATCGGGGCTTTATGCCGATGGTTGTATAGTACAAGCGTGCTACATAATACAAATTCGCTATTACGAACGCAGCTGTCAGCCATGGTAGTACAACAGGAGGAGAAGTCCATATTCTCTGGTCGCCCCATATATTTATGATATATACAAGTACGTTTGCCCCGATAGCCAAGATATAAGAAGTGAGATGTTTCGTTATCGGGAATCGTTTTCTGAAAGCATAGCAAACACTCGAAATGGAAACGGCAGTAAACAAGAACATTGCTCCGCTTCGCGTCGCTCCTTCAAAATACAGTTTGAATTCCGTCATAAATGTATAATAAAGGATGGCTACGGAAACTATAAGCATAAAAGGATTCCAGAAACTATATTTCAACCGACGTGCCGTAGAGAAGAATTGATAATAATATCCCATCAATAAAGCAAATGCTCCCGTGGCTAATCCTACAAACAAAGAGGTTGCAAATGAACTATTCAGGAAAATAGCACCTGAAGAACGGTATCCATGTGACATTACATCATATACATCCATCAGATAAGAGACAAAAGTGAGACCTACCAGCACCTTCGCCGCATATTCATAGACTCTGACCTTCGATTTCACATAAAGCCACAACAGCAATACCATTTCCGACGCCCAAAGCAATGTGATATAGTTTCCGTCCAACTGAATCGGAATGGTGATAGAAACAAAGGTCAATACAAGTCCCAACGTGGTATAAGCCAAGAATTTATAATCTTTTCTATTCTTCCACAACCAAATTACCAGCCCCAGATTGACGAGTGCTATAAAGAGGCTCAACAGACCGCTTGCTTTGAAAGACAACCCCATGTTCTGCAGGAACAGGATTCCCGAAAGTAAATAGATAAAATTATTTGTAATGATAACAAATACCAGTCCACGACTCATTGCTTGTATCTTCTCTCCACGGAGAATGGAAAATACTGGAAGCAAAAAGATAAAATAGAACAAGGTGGCAAACATCAACAAATGTCCCGATATGACCGTAGAACGGGAAGAATAGCTTAACAGTAAGAAACTAGCCATTATCAGGCAAGTAAAGACAAAGGAGATAATCGGAAGTTCGCTCCACTTTTTATAGATGGAAAGCCCGAACATACCCAAATTCAAAATGCTCACATAAGTAAACAGAACTTGATAACTTCCTTCGCCGCTACTCACAATGAAAGGTGCTAAAAATCCGCCTACAAGCGCAATAATAGCCAGCTCACGCCTGTCATATATCACAGAGAGAACAGACATAAATATAGTAGTGGCTATCAGAATGATAAACGCCACAGTCTGCGAGAAGATATGATAATAATGGAACGCAATAGCAACCGTGAGATAGAACACGGCAAAAGCACCGCCTGCAAGCAGTGAACTGAATGTACGATATTTCTTCTGTAAACGTTCGGCAACAAACAGCAATGCGGCTCCGGTCAGGAAACCAAGCACGGTACGGAAAGTCTCATTTATCCAGTTCTTATCAATGGCGTACTTCACAAAGAAGCCCACCCCTATCACAAATATGAGAATACCAATCTTTCCGAAAAGGTTTTCGCCGATAAACTTCTCGTAATTGATTTGTTTCTTTGGTGGTTTCGGAGTAGCCGGTGCCACATGAATCGGTTCTGGAGACATTGCAGACTCTTCCCGAACCGTATCCATAACTGGGATACTTTCAATAATTTCTTCCTGAACAGATTCTTGAACTGATTCCGGAGCGTCTTGCAATTTATCAGCAGCCACAACCTCAACAATTGTACTTGGTTCTTGAACAACCAACTCTTCTTCAACCAATTTTTCTTTTGACAGGACTTCTATTACTACTTTCTCAGACGTCTCCTCACTTGATTTCATATCACCAGCAGCCATTTTCGCCTGCCCCTTCAGAAGAGCGTCCATCTGTTTTTTTATTACATCAAGCTCTTTCTCTATCTTCGTAAACCGACCATCAAACCGGCATAGCAAAACAATAAGCATCACTATACCAAGCAGCAGATATACACTATTCAAATCGCCCATAGTATTTTGTATTTGATTCAATATCACAAATATAGAAAATATAACTAAACGATACGATTATTTCGGTAAAGAATGATTTAAGGCTAGAAGAATCAATAGGTAAAAAGTTCTTTCTATCTTTTATATATAAATAAACAAGTCGAAGTTAGCGCTGAATAAGGAGCTAACTTCGACTTATCAACCTAAAGGATATTTTACTAATAATGAGGATTTTGTATCATATTAGAATTCAAATCAAGTTCTCGAGCTGGAATCGGATATAAAGTTTCATACCCTTCAATTCCTAATATTGGCACAGCTAGTTCCAACTGTTTCAGTAGAGCAAAATACCCGTAATCCTTATTTATAATCTCTTGCCACAGATTTGCAACTTCTGTACACGCATCACTCTCAGGTAAAAATTCCAGTTTCTCTTTATCCAAAGATGCTCTTATCTGGCTTATTACCGTTTTCATTTCATCATAAGCTCCAAGACGATATAAAGATTGGGCATAGTTCAACATAACACCTGTGAATCTATATATAGGATGCAATGAGCCATCATGTTTTATCACCTCTTCAAAAAGCGGAAAAAGAGTAGGAGCAATCAATTCCAATGAGAAGAGTTCTTCCATATTCTTTTCTTTGTAAATCAAATTATTCGTACCCAAGAGAGTATATTTGTCATTATCAATGATGGCCTTTAGTAAAGTAGCTGCTCCCTGATAATCAGCAATTTCTTCTTCTAACATTGCATTTGCAAGTACAGCCCTGGCTAAATCTTTTGAAAAAATAAGGTCATCATCAGAATTTGCTTCTGGCAAATCGGATAACACATCTGTTATCTCACTCACAATAAAAGCAAGTACTTCTTTCTTTGAAGCCCTAGGAATATTAAAATCATTACCGTCAAATCTACTTGTCACAAGTGGAACTCCACCCCAATGCTGTACCATATCCAAATAGATAAGGCCTCTATATAAACGAAGGGAAGTAACATAAGGCTTTACATCAAAACTAAATCCTGAACAATCGTGTTCCAGTACAGTATGTATATTTTTCATAATACTATAAGCGCGAGTCCAAGCACTTTCTATCAACGTGTTATAGGGATTTATCTGAACTCCAGAGACAGTTACCTGTTTGCATCGAACAGCATCAAGTATGGTTATAAGTTGAAAATAGTTGCTCGCATTTACGTAAGTACCTTTCAAATACTCTTTAAATAATTTCTCATTATCCTGCTCTAAGGGTGGAATCGGTTCCGTTCCTTCGCCTATCGTTTCGTCATTTTCATCCAAAACTCCATCGCCATTACCATCAATATATTTACGAATATTATTGACCACAACCTCTGTTTCCTGAGTCCGATAATACTTCTTGATATTATCCATTACAGATAAGGCATTTACGCCCGTCTCCCCGTAATAAATTTCTTCCAACAATAATTTACTAGTAATTGTTCCTTCTTCTGCAAATTCATTGCTAAGTTTGGAGATGAACTCTGAGAACTCACCTTCCGATTTATTATATAGCAATATCGAAGAAATAGCCAACAGCATCGCCGCATTTTCATCCCCATCAGTCAAACTAATTTTCTCCGGATTTTTAAATTCCGTAGTGATATGGAAAATCTGCAACAGTTCCTTCTCTGCAAGTCTCTTCGCATTAAGAAAACTACTGCCTTCCTTCATCAACTTCTTTACACGTTTAAATTCCAGATGAGTCAGAATATTCACATTCACATTTCCCTCACCAGAAAGGTCAGTTATAGCATTCAGATTAATTTGTGAATTGGAATGCCTACCAATTATCTCATTATAAAAGTACCCACTAATTTCAAGTTCTATATAACGACCGGATAATTCTATCTCCGAAAAGGAAAAATCCCCTTTGTCATTAATGGTCTCAGTCCTGAAATTCTTTCCTGTCTGATTCAAGTTTTCATCCAACTCATAAAGAGTCACTTTAGAACCAGTAAGAAAAGGCCCTTTTTCAATAGTACCATTCACATTGTTTTTCGAATTAGTCTTTTCATCTTCCTTCTCAGAACAGCCAAACAAGGCAACCGTTATAATAAACAGAATTAATAAATTACAAATAGCTTTAGTCATTTCCCATCTTTTGTGATTATTGCTGCAAAGATAAGGAATAACTCAATAGCTCCTAAGCAATTATCACTTAATTATTCCACGGATTTCAATGACAGTACATTTTAATACTCACCACCAAACTTGTTCACCATTCTCATATGTAAAAATTCTCTCTTCCCTTCCTTTCGTCAAATTATGAAGAATATAAAAGGTGTTGCTAGGAACATTCTCAAAAGTCACTGTTAATCCAGATGCAACCTTACAACCTACACTTTTCCATTGATTATCCCAATAGCACAATTCATACTCATGATCTGGAATTATAAAATTAGCATCACTGCGCGGACAAAAGCGTACCCTTGTTATGTAATAAGAAGAGCCCAAATCTAGTGCAACATATCCTTTTTCATCTTTTTCTTTTGAGTAATAGGTTTCATAATCCCCATCCATAGCGTGTAAATAAGGATGTCCATTATTAATAGGCACTTCAGGAAAGCCGAATACTTGCCCTACTATTTTTTGTTCAGGTTCATGCAAATTTTTCTTTCCATAAAATTCAATTTCTGCCAAATCTCCCGTTCGGTAAATAGCCGGCTCTACCTGCAAATAACGGAAACGCTGTTCTATTTTCACTAAAGAATCTACAATATCACTAGGTGTTCCCATTATATCAAACAATAATGTAGAATTTTGGAACTGTCTGTTATCTGCTCCTCTCACTTTACCACGACGGATATGTGTAGCAAACAATTCCATCCTTGGAAAACGTGGATACTTTCTTTTCAATATCATACTCAAACGAGCATTTTTATTAATTTTCAGATATTCTATTCTCCCATCCTTTTTTAATATGAACGGTTCATTGGCAGGAATAATTTTCCCTTGAGTGTAATAACCCGCCATATAACATACATCACCCATCATATGTCGGAACACTATTTGCCCATTTTTTATCTTTCCACAATAAACTGGCTTCCATGCAGCATTATCAAATACACAAATAACTGCATATTGTTTTTTGCCATTCCCATCCCAAGGATACAAACATGGAATAGAAATATCATAAACATCTCCATACTGTTCTGTCACATCCAATTCATCCTTCAAAGTCAAATACGAAGGAACATCTTTCAATGAAGGCATATTTCCTGAAGTTAATGAAAACTTTCTCCGGAATATTTTCGCTGGTTTATAGGTAAATTCCAGCCTTTTCCCATTAAAAGCATCAAAGGGATAGATTTTACCATTATCCAAAAGCAAGACATTCCACTCGTGCCCCATACTTCTATTTCCCCATGCTTTGACATAATCAATTGCCACAGGCAAACCACATGCTCGCATAACAGATGCATAAAATGTCGTAGCATGGCGACAAGCTGAATGATGTCCTTTTTCCATTTTACTAATAGGTAAGGCTATCGGATATTTCCACAGTGTATTACAATAACGATAGCGTCGATTCAACCAAAATTCTTTATTAAATTCCCTAATAAGACTTTCCACACTATCTTTACCTACATTATACAAGTTACGCAATTCTTCACGATATCGTTTCCTATATATCTCCGGTTTCTCATTATTTGCTCTATACGGCAACACATATTCATAAAAATCATCAAGATTATGACTTACAAAATCGGGAGTATCTCCCCATGCTTCAAAAGCCTGCTCCAAATTATCAATAAGAAAATGAGAATCCAAAAAACGACTATCCCATTTCTTCTCTAAACGATGAATGGTTAGTTTCCCATACTGTTGCTCCAGCTCATTCCAAGTTTCTGTGATAACAGGTAAATCTCCCTCATCAACACCTGCATTATAGAGAGAGTCATATATAGAAAAAATTGTATCATAACGATTTATCAATCCACCTTCATAAAAACACTTGTTTCCCATGCCTGCTATCAGAAATTTCGCAGCTTCTTCTTTCTGCTTATCCTCAGAATAATACATAAGAAAAGATTCCAGTTCAGTTCGGTTTCCTCCGGCTTGTTCCAGTGTATACTCAATTTTCGAATCGTAACAAGCTATAAAAAACAGAAATAGACACCCCAAGATACAACTTCTCAAAAAGATATTATGCCCCTTCATCATTTACCTTGTTAAATCTTTATCTAATACAATAATCTCATGTTCTTTCGCAGAATTAGATTTCTTCAATTGATAAATATCAATCTGACACTCCACCTGAAAAGAGGATATTCCCTCTAGTGATTTGCGCAAACGGCAAATTGCAGTATACAACCGCTCCGCCGTTCCGCTACCATTCGGCCACAAGAGTATGTCTATTTCTCTTTGAGTAAGCTTATATTGATTTGCTTTCAGAAAAGCTTCCAAAAGCACTGCCTGTTGAGGAGTCAATTTTTCTATATCCTCTTTTTTCTTTAGTATTCGTTGATGTACATCAAAAAAAACATCTTCTTCCAATTGGTATACAGGTAGTCTCTCCGCTTTTACAATTACATCAGCCGCCTTCTCATCCTTTGATGTAGGAATCTGTTTTTTGAATAATGATAATTTTGGCATCTGTAACACCTTCACAAACAAAAAACCTGGAATGAAATAACCGGCTAAAAGTAATATTATCATAATAGGCAATCGGCCATCAAATATATTCCACCAATGATAAGAAGCAAATCCCGTTATTTCGACCTCATGGTTAGGCCCCAAGTAAAACGAAAACAAACTATCCTTAGCTAATGGGGCAAAAGAAGATTCCGAGTAATGTACTTGTCCTTTAGAAATAGATATTCGCACATTAGTCTTTACTGGAATATTTACATTATAAAGTGATTCACGCCACATTTTATTCAAAGAATCCACATTCAGAGGTATATTGACTAAAACCGGAGAAAAAAGGCTGCGTTTCTCCTTATTATTTATATATCTACCATAGGACATAGATATAGTGTCATGTTTTTGTATTTCTTGCTGTAGAATATCCTCAAAAGCAAGTGTCGCTTGTTCACACCAACGCTCAGTTTTATCTTGGTAAATAGTATAGATGCTTTTTATTATCAAATATACACACCCTAATGTAATCCAATATCTAGTTTTATTCAAATTTCTCACAAAGCTCATAATAATCAACCTATTAATTATATGCAAAGGTAAATATTCCGAGACAATCTATTTCCATAACACACTTCATTTTTTTCTGCGCAACAGCAGATTATTGACTTGGCAGGCCTCATCATATTCCCCTATTCTTCTTAAAAATTGCATCTGTGCTATAAGAATTTGAATATTATTCGGAGACATATTAGACGCTATACTCAATTTCTTCTTAGCTTCGATAACATTGCCTTCTTCTTCATATATCATAGCCAAATTATGTAAAAACAAAATATCAGAAAAAAAAGATTCAGCCTGATGCATTAAAGTAAAAGCCTTCTGTCTATCACCTAATTTGTATTGCAACTCTGCATATGAGATTAAAAAACGTCCATTATTCTTTAATAAAGGATAACATTTTCGAAAAGATTGAGATGCATTTACATAAGTTTCGACAGAAAAAGATTGTTCAGTAGCTCTTTGCCAATAAACATAACTATATATGCTTAGTATAAAACCTGAAAAAACTATAACGCCAATGCCACATAAAGAGAAACTCTTTAATTTTGAAGAGAATGATAATCGAAGAAAACTTAAATTGCCAGTGGAAACAACAGAGGCACAACACAGTATGTATAGAACAGTAAGAGGTACTATTTTAAACGGAAAATAAAATAAAGATATTATTTGATATGCCAATAACGGAAACAACAAAGGAGATTTCATTCTATATGCCAAAATCAATACATAAATAACAAAAGCAGAATAAAACAATAAGCCAATAATTCCAAGTGTAACACCGATATTAAGAAATTCATTGTAAGAAGAATGAACAACGTCATAATTTAACAAACTGACTACTTCGGGGTTTTCAATAGTGTATCTAGATTGAAATTCCGGATAATATTTTTCAAAAGAGTACAATCCCCACCCAAAAGGTTTATTCAATATCATAGACAAGGCTACTATCCATATATAAAATCGACCTAACACAGACTTTGGATACCAACATATCAATAGTATCATTGCCAATAAAATAAGTATTAAAATTATTGTAATCCCTTTCTTCGCAATCATTTTCTGACAAATAAGATAGACAAATGTTATTACTACCACTGCTACAATTGCTGTACGAGACTGCAACATGAAAAATAAAGCAACTGTTATTAACACTATCATTATCCGAATACGTTTCCATTTATTACCTAAATAGCAAAAAGGAAGTAACATTACTAAATAAGCCGATAACATATCCGGATTACCAAAAGAACTTCCTACTCTAAAGAAAGTATTAAAATTAGGAAAAACAGATATATATTGCAAGAAACAGAGAATTAAATGAATTGAAATGATTATTGGCGACAAGGTCATTAATATGTCATTCCAATTTCTCTCATGAATTAAACGAAGAAAAAAATAGAATAAAATATATAGGATTGGTAAAGAATGGTCAAGGATATTAAATGCCCCCATACAATAATATAAATAGGCACCTCCCAAAAGTAAGATAGTGACATCAGCCAATGATATTGAAAGACAACTGTTTAAATTTACCTTTTCCTTTATAAAGAGAGAGAAACACATAAAAATAAAAAAAAGTCCAAATGCGAAAATCTTAATATAATAGTTCGCATTTATATCTCCTGGTAAAGCCGCGAATGATAATAGGAGAGGTAATAAATAAAATATATTCATATATCATACGTATTTAAAATGAGAGCGCCAAAAGATATTCTTTTAACTCTCTCATTTTTAATCAGTTTTCTTTCATTTTTCCAGTTTGCTTATGTATTTTCCTTCTTCTACACCACCAAAAGATGATATTTAGTATAATTACCATAAACACAGATGTACATATAGAACTCAGAAGATCAGGCTCATGAGAAATCCATTGCCATCTATAAAAAATGGTGTCAACAATCCAATCTATGCCAACAAAAGCGAAAAAGCTCAATAGATACCATGCTATTTTTTCTTTCATACAATATATCAGTTAATTAGTTCAACCATTGTCTCAAAGCTTGTGCTACAGATGCCCCAGCACCTCCAGCAAGTGCACCATATCCAGCTCCCGGGGCAGCACCAATACCACCTGCAGCGGAACCTGCTATAGCTCCACTTACTGCACCACCGACAGCACCAGCTCCATCTTCAGCGACCACTTCTTTTCCACCGCCATAATTCCACCAGTTAGATACTGCTTCACTTCCACTATCCCAAGTCTCTCCAATAGCTCCCCAAGCATCATCCCACCAACCTCTCGTATCAGCAGATGAAGAGAAAACTAATTCCCCTTTATGAATATTAAAAGAATTCAAGATTTCATCTTCATACTGACCAAGCAACTCCGGATTATTCAAAGCAATAATCCATTTCATATGATTTTCTTTCCAATACAAGTAAGAATAATAACAAGTGCTTGTCCCCGCATAAACGGCAATAGCATCTTCCTCAGAAAGAGTGGCATCCGCTTCCTTGTTTATATCATTTAACACGTCAACCATCTGCTTAGGTGTTCTCTCCTTATTAAGAATCTCATTCATCATTTTATCCACCAAAACTTTGACTTCCGGTTTCATTTCTATCACACTTCTAGTTTTCGCTCCATCCACCAAGGATAAGTCTAGCAGCTCAATGTTATCACATCCTTTACTCACACAATACTTCTGCAAAGCACCTTCCATTAATACCAAGCATTCTTCCTTAGAAAGCTTCCGAACCTCTCCATCTGCACGGGTATCTACTTCATAATATTTCCGAAGTGCTGAAAATGCCGCTGCAAGACCCTCATTATGTCTTTTCCCAATAACCTTATACTTTTCCGGCATTTCTAAATTCTTGCCACTCTGTTCAGGACCACCTTCAGAATAGTTGTCGTCTGAACAGCTTAACATACACATACCTGAAAACAAAGCGACACACAAAGCATAAATAAGCTTTTTCATAATCATAAGATTTTTAATTAAACATTTATTATTTCAGTTTCTGCAATCTCACTTTGAATTGCACGAGCAAAGGTAGTTTCTTTTATGTATCCAGGTTTTAAATCTGCCTTACCAATCCTTACAATGCCCCCAAACATTCCTGACAGGCTTTTACTCAAATCATTTATTCTGTAAAATAGTACATACAAGATGTACAAAATTACAGATAGCCCGTATATTCTTTTTTCGTATCTCAATAGTTGATTAAAAAACAGATCAATTCTCACCTTTCACTAAAAGTTGCAGTAACAATGGACTATTCACCAATATTGACATAAATTCATGAAACAAACTTATTCCCATATTTTTCGCTTCCAGCCGCTTCAGTCGCCCCGAAACCTTTTATCCATCGGCATCCCGACTGAAAGCAAACCTCAAAAGTAAAAAATATTGCTTTCAGCCGTTTCAGTTTCATGGAGATGCTTACCTTATGAAAACCAATCAATCAGCGGCGTATCACCGAATATACATTTCCATATTCCGTATGCTTCCGCCCCACTCCCATCTTCGTCAATACTTGTGCAAACTGGTTCGGATTAAAACCTCTCAATGCGGCTGAATTCATATTCTTCAATTCCTTATATATCTCCGCGGCGGACAACTGTAAGCATTCTTCTTCCGGCAAGGCTATGCGAAAACAGCAGTTAAAAACATCCTCAGCAGGGCAGGCATGATAAAAAGATACATTGTGCCGTTGCAATTCCCGTTCCTGTTCCTTGCTGAACCAATAAGGAATTCCCTGTTCCAGTTCAGCTTTCAGTTGGGCAAAAAGTTGTGCATGTTCGATACCCTCACAATCAATAGGTTTTATTACTTCCACGCAAAGATAACGACGGCTCCCCGTAGGGTCATTCAACAAATCATAGCGGTTGGAAGTGCCTATAAATGATGCGACACGCGGCAAGTCACGATAGTTTTTCTGATATGCCTTGCAAATATGCAGGCTCGACATTTGCATCAGATTTTTCAATAGAGGCATCTTACCCGCAGCATATTTGTCAAATTCATCAAGATTAATCAGTCCCATCTCCGACATAAGACGCTCTGCCTTCCCTTCCGAAGTCAGTTTGAGATTATCCATATAGTAATGCTGCAAAGCCGCAGGCATCAACGACTTGCAGAAAGTAGACTTCAACCGCCCCTGTTCCGAACTTACGAGAATGGGAGCTACACTATTGGCATGAATCCCTGTTTTTCCCGACCATTGGGCGGCAACTCCCAAAAGCCATGTATGAAAGCCGCGCACCCACAGATGTAAGTCGGAAACGCGTAATGCCAACGGAGTGACACGGTCGATGCCGTCCCAAACAGGCAATTCGTCCATATAGAGCCGGAAAGGGTGGTATTCGGCAATACGGGTAGAGTAAATATAGCGACTCACATCCTTATCCCAGCAACTAATCCCCTTTGCATGAGCTTCCATACAAAAGGTGTTCAAATCACGTTTGCTCACCGGTTGAAAAAGACCGATTGCTTTACCTGCATCATCCAACAGGCGGAATTCCGTTTCTTCTGTCAGGAGATTATAGCGGAAATCATACTGTGTACGTAAAAAAGCGTTCACCTGCTCCGTCAGGCAGGTAGAGCCAGTTTTCTTACTATCCGGTTTAGATAGTGACAAATCCGACACCCCTGATAATTCAGAACACTCCGGTTGTTCCACTGATTCCGGTTGTTCCATTGCTTCCGGCTGTATTTCTTCCGGGACAGGCAGTCCTGCTTCTACTTTTTTCGTCCCGGCCATTTTCAGCCCGTTCGTTTCCGCTTCTGCAAAAGCAGTCTCTTTTTTCATTCCAGTTCTCCACACCTTCATCAACATAGAGAACAATTTTGTTACTTTTTCCATCATATTTTTGTTGTTATTTTAATGTTTTCGTATGCCAAATATACAACCGTCCGATAGCGGTTTGCAAGCTGATTGCAAGTTTGTCCTTAACTAATTGCATTTATGAAATAAAGCCTTTATTATTAGGTTAGCAAGCCTTTGTGTTGTATTTTTGCAATAAGAAACTGCATAAGCTAATTAAGGTTAGCCGATAGGCTAGCTAGCGTTATCTTATACGCTAACAAAGGTTAGCGTATAAGCTGATTAAGATTAGCTGATGTATTTAAAGGAAGAATAACCTAAAGGAACTATAGGAAAAACAGAACAGAAGTACATCAATAAAAGAAAGGAACTATGGCTATATTATTTGACTGGTACGAGAATCCGGTATCACCGGACAAACCCAAGAAGAAAAGATTCCATCCGCGCATCATCGCTAACGGACAGGTAGATACGGATGAACTCAGAAGCAGAATCCAGTCGCGATGCACACTGAACGAAGTAGACGTGACTGCTGTGTTGGACGCTCTCTCGCAAGTAATGGGAGAAGAACTTGGAGAAGGCAGACAGGTACACTTGGATGGCATCGGCTATTTCTACCCTACGCTGACTGCCACCGAAGAAATATCCGCAAATACTCCCCGCAAGAATTCGAAAGTGAAATTGAAAGCTATACAATTCCGCTCGGACAAAAGGTTGAAACGATCTGTCGGAACTATAAAAATAAAGCAAATGAAGCGGGTCAGACATTCCGCCAAATTATCGGAAGTAGAGATAGACATGCGACTGAAAGAGTATTTCACCGACCATCAGATTATGCAACGTTTCGACTTTCAAGGTATCACAGGGATGGTACGCTCCACAGCCATGATCCATATCCGCCGACTCCGCAAGGAAGGCAAGCTGCTGAATATCGGTATACCCAATCAGCCGATATACGTGCCTGCTCCCGGATTTTATGGAAAATCCAGAGATTATCAGCCTGTAAGATAAGTATGAATGAAGCAAAAGTTCAGGAGCAGAAACCATTTGCTAATAAGATAGGCTACCAATAAAAAAGGCGGCTGAAAGCGGAAACCTCTCATTTCAAGGTTCGCTTTCAGCCGCTTTTCCTTTCCAGCAAGCGATTACAGAGAATCGCTGAATGCTGAAATCACTTTATCACTTTGCTGTTTCTACCAGTACAACACGGTTCAGAATCGGTTGACCGAACTTATCGACACCACCACCGGCAGCAACTTTCAAGTTATCGGCAGGAATTCCATACTTCTTTACCAGCAAGTCTTTAACAACTTGTGCACGTTCCAAACTCAACTTCTGGTTGAAAGCCGGAGTACCTGTTGCAGAGTCTGCATATCCGTTGATAGTATAAGTAGTGCCCGGGAATTCTTTAATCCGGCTGGCAAGGTAAGATAAGTTCATCTCTTCTTGCGGAGACAGTTTGTCAGAACCAATCTTGAAGAATACGGTACGCGGAGCGATGTTAGGATCTGTGATAACTACTTCTTCAGCTTCTTCTACTTCAACCGGCTGTTGTGCATTAGCCAACTGCTGTTGCAACTGCATATTGGCGGCTGCCATTGCATTCATCTGGTTACGCATCTGATTCAATTCAAGTTCAGAGATAATCTGTGGTACAGGACGTTGGAATCCACGAGTCGGGAAATAATAAGTTACACCGACAGTAGCACCGAGAATACCGTCATAATCACGTTTGCCACCATGTTCACCGTCAAATTTGCCTTCAAGACCTGTTGCACTCAATTCAATGTTCAAGTCGACAGCACTGGACAGGCGGAAACGGTTGATGATACCTGCATTGAAAGTAGCGGCATTGGTGTGGGGGCGTGAGTAAGAATGAGCCCAGCCGGCACCAATATAAGGGATAATTTCATATACACGGTTCGGATTGTATCCACCGAAAAGAGCATTCAGGTTAATCATCAAATCACCGTGAAGGTTCATGTAATCCCATCTCTGTTTGTAAGAACCGTCTTCTCTCGGACCACCGACTACATAATTAGCAGTTTCATTCATTGTGAATCCTTTAGCTTGCAGTCCGCTGTATTGCATACGCAATCCGAAGCCCGGGGTTACCCATTTGCCGACAGATACGTTGAATGTAGGAGCAACGCGATCTCTGAATTTACCGATATGGTCATTGTTACCATACAATACCTGAGCACCGCCTCCTACTGAGAAGAACCAGTTACTCCAAAATGGGTTCGTTATTACTTGATATTTATCTTGTACCTGAATCACTTCGTATTCAGTTACCGTCATAGTCTGCTGCGCAGAAGCGACAGACGCAACGCCGGCAAAAGCCAGCAACATCAGAATCTTTTTCATATACCTAATAGTTAAGTGGTTATTTAAATCTTTTTCTTTGTTGAACTAATTAAATAACACGAACTGAACTAAAAGGTTTTAGAAATAGATGAAATTATTTGCTTTATTTGAATAAACGTTCGATATCTTCTTCCTTGATTGTTGTCAAAACAGTCTTCCCGTCCGGAGTGTAATTCGGTGAAGGACAGGCAAAAAGATTATCGACCAGGCTGACCATTTCCTCGTTGCTCAACACTTGTCCGTAAACGATTGCTGCCGCACGCGCCAATGTCAATGCCAGTATATTTTGGATTTCTTCCTTCACATCGTTCCCTTTTTCCATCGCCGTATGTAGCATATTGCGCACCAATTCGACCGGATTCAGCCCTTCGATACCCGACGGAATTCCGTTAATGGCATAGCTTCCGCCACCCAAATTACTCAAATCGAAACCTACTGCGGATAAATCATCCACAATGCTTTGCAACACAGCGGCTTCCGAAGCCGGCAATTGCAATATTTCGGGAAAAAGAACACCTTGCGATACTCCCTTCTTCTGCTGAATCTGAACCATGTAACGGTCGAATAGCACCCGGATATGCGCCCGATGCTGGTCGATAAGCATCAAACCGGATTTTACGGAAGTCAGAATAAACCGTCCCTTGAACTGTAAATGCTGGTTCCCTTTTTCTATCACAGGCTCGCTGGCATATAAAGTGGAAGAAGCCATAGAGGTCACTGTCTCCACCTTTTCTTCCATAACCGCCGTTTCTTCGCTGACAACAGAGTCTTCCCACTCCATTTCAGGCTCCGGCATCGGATTATTCATCTTGCTGGCTTTCGTCAAGCCACCGTACAAATCTTCCCATTCCACTTTTGAACGGCTATACGAACCGCCGCCACTACCGCCTGCAGATACTTTGAACGGATTATAATCCGAATTATAATGTACCTTAGGTGGCTCGGAAGTTGTCTTTTGTTCGAATACGGGAATATCAGGCATATCTTCCGTATCAAAATCAATGGAAGGAATTGCGCTGAACTTACCCAACGACTCCTTGACCGATGCCGAAAGTATCTGCCAGATGGCCTGTTCATTCTCAAACTTGATTTCGGTCTTGGTCGGATGGATATTCACATCAATATTAGCCGGGTCTACTTCGAAATAGATAAAGTAAGAAATCTGTTCGCCGGCAGGAATCAACTGCTCATAAGCTTCCATCACTGCCCTGTGAAAGTAAGGATGGCGCATATAGCGTCCGTTGACGAAGAAGTATTGATGAGCACCTTTCTTGCGGGCCGTCTCCGGTTTGGCTACGTAGCCGGAGATTTTCACCATGGTGGTATTCACCTCTATATTAAGTAACTGCTGATTCAGCTTTTTACCGAAGATAGCCATAATACGCTGCCGCAACGGAGATACCGGGAGATTAAAGAGTTCGGAATCATTGCTATACAGTGAAAAGGCAACTTCAGGATGAACCAGAGCAATCCGTTCGAATTCGGCAAGGATATTACTCAATTCGGTTGAGTTTGCTTTCAGGAATTTACGGCGTGCAGGGACGTTAAAGAACAGGTTCTTGATGGAGAAATTACTCCCTTTAGAACAGGAAACAGCTTCCTGGCTCTCTACCGTAGAGCCCGCTATCACCAGTTTCGTTCCCAATTCTTCCGATTCGGGGCGTGTCTTCAGTTCCACCTGTGCCACTGCTGCGATGGAAGCCAAGGCTTCTCCGCGAAATCCCATCGTACGCAAAGCAAACAAATCAGCAGCTTCACGTATTTTGGAAGTAGCATGACGCTCGAAGGAAAGACGGGCATCCGTTTCGGACATTCCCTTTCCATCGTCAATGACCTGTATGCTGGTTTTTCCCGCATCAGTCACCAATACATGTATATTTTGCGCATCTGCATCAATCGCATTCTCCACCAGCTCCTTGATAACAGATGCCGGACGTTGTATCACTTCACCGGCAGCAATCTGGTTAGCTACCGAATCAGGTAACAAATGAATAATATCGCTCATAGTTCAAGTTAAAAATTAAAACGACCAGCTTCCTGTCGCCAAATAATGCCATATAAACAGAAGGAAAGCAATGATAACCAATATGACTCCGAAGGAAACCGGTTTGCGGCCACTTGCCTTTCTTCTTTTCAGATGGGTCGTTCCCTCGACAAACTTGCCACGGATATCTTCCGGATCAAATTCTTTCTCCGGCAGCATACCCAGGTCGCGCTTTGCCTTTTCTTCCATCTTGTCGAGCTTTTCCTTGCGCTCGTTTACGTAAATGTATTGATGATTAAAACCACGAGGTTTCCTCATCGAATTAAACATTCCCATACTACTTCATATTAATTAAGTTTCGCTTTTCTGTTTTCGGTCGCCGGTCGGTGGTAGGTTTCAGGGTTTCTCCCGCCCGCTTGCTTCTCCAATTGAAAATATCGTCTTTATTCAGCGGACGGACATAGTCGAACCAGGCAAAAGTAGGAAGACGCAGTTTGTCGGGCGGTATTTGATCCATCGGATACATAGTTCCGTTGGACTTGCCGATAAACAGTCCTTTTTCCATTTTCTTATCTTTCATATAAAGATGAAGCACACTACCTTCCAGGCAATTGAATCCGGTCATTGTACTGTCTTTTTCTTCGGGATAGAAAGCGGTCAGCACATTACCGATTACTTCGATATGCCGCATATCTCCATTTTCAAAATAGGCTTTCATCTCCTTGCCGGACACTTGATTGTAGTGGATGGAGTCTTTCATCTCCACCGTAAATGCCTGGTTGATGATATGCGCCCAGTCAATGGTACTGTCGTTCATATAAATCTTAATCTGCTCGCCAAGTAGCTGCTGACCGTCATTCCAGAGAATCGGGTCGGTGTACATCGTCATGCAGGAATCTTTCGAGTTATAAACCAGTGAGTCACATACTCCCTGCACATCGGTGCGGTACATACGTACTTTATGGTAAGCCTTCATCAGGCGGAACAAAGAATCGGTGTTCAGATTATAAGATACCATCTGCAAAGTATCGCCATGCATAAAGAGACTATCGCCTTGTGAATAATCAATGGCAACAGCCCGTTTGGTAGCAAAGGCGGAGTCTGTCAATTCATTATAGAAACAGTAATCGCCTGTCAGCATATTCTTGTTGATGCTATCCGTCATTCTCACATTATCAAAGGCTTCGCCATAACCGATGACGCGGTCATAGAACAAACTGTCACCTACCAGTTTCTTCCCTTGATTGGTCAGGACGGAACGGTCGAGCAGTTCGGCTTGCTCGGTCAATGTGTTATAGAATCCACGCTCGGAGTAGATGTGATTATTATCACTCACGATATTGGATGGACCGAGGATAACGGCAATTTTATTATCCGTATTGTACCGCAGTGTATCGGAAGTCAATACGAACTTAGGATTCACGAGTTTCACGTCATGGTTGAATACAGATTGCTTTGTCGCAGGACTGTATTCCCCCCAGTCGGAAGTCAGCACGTTTTCTTCATCCATCAAAGTTCCGCCTTCGAAGTAATATCCGAGGTCGTAGAGACGGTCGTAGTTCAGACTATCCGTCAGCAGGGTGGTGTTGCGGTTAATCATCTTCACGTTTTCACGGAGTTGGGCAATCTGCGTCATTCCGTCATAGTAAAGGTAATCACCGTATATAAATAAGGTGTCTCCCTGCTCCATACGCACATTGCTAAAGGCTTCCACCGAATTCGTTTTCTCGAAAATCAATGCACTGTCACAGTACATATACATACTGTCATGGCGCATTTTCACGTTGCCAATCAGCACTTGCACATCCGGACGAGCCAGTTTATCCGCCTGTCCTTCGTCAGCATGGAGCAAATAAACTTTCGTCTTTTTGTTCTCCGGCTGCTTCTTATTGTTCGGCTGCTTCTGTGCTGTCCGGGCTGTTTTAGATGTATCCGTAGCCGACTTCGTTGAAGTCCCCGTAGTTGCAGGTTTCTGTCCGGTAGGCCTTACTTGCGCCACAAGACATACACCAAACAGGCATAGAAAGCCTATAAGGAGCCATCTATGCCTGTCTTGTTGTTTATCTTTCTTATTTTGTTTCAGCATATAATATCAAGCTGTTAAACATCAATCCTTCTTCACCCAACCCGGGTACTTGAAGTCACACTTCTGCCAGTTTTCGTTGATACGTACATACGTATGTTTCTGTTTGTCAAGAATCCACTTATGCAGCATCTCTTCGCGGCGCTTGTCCATTACGATTTCTTTCAAGTCCTGATAATCTTCTGCGATAGTAGCCTTATGACCGTTGATTTTCGCTTTCAACTTCACGATAGCACATACTTCTTTTCCGTCCTTCTCGTTTATCATTGTAAAGGCTTTTGATATCTCACCTACATTCATCTTATCTACTACCTTAGCCACATCCTGCGGAAGGTCCTGCATCTGGAACTTGGAAGTAGTAACACCTGAGTTCTCGTTGATGTTCACCATGATACCGTGATTGTTGCGGGTATCCTTATCTTGTGAGATAACGGCAGCCGCTTCGTCGAACGTAAATTTGCTGGCGCGGATATCATCCGCAATAGAGTCCAGACGTGCACAAGCCTCGGTCAGTTCTTTTTCAGATACTTTCGGACGCAACAGGATGTGACGGGTATTCACACGGTCACCACGTTTCTCAATCAACTGGATGATGTGATAGCCGAATTCCGATTCTACAATCTTGGAAACTTTCTTCGGGTCCTGCAAGCTGAATGCCACATTCGCGTAAGAGGGGTCCATCATACCACGTCCCATAAATCCGCACTCACCACCTTTGATGGCAGATGCCTTATCTTCGGAATACAGACGCGCTAATGTAGAGAAGTCAATCTCTCCTTTAGTCACACGGTCGGTATAGTCACGCAAAGTCTTTTTTACATCTTCGATTTCGGAGATAGGAATCTTCGGTTGCAAGGTGATAATCTGCACTTCCACCTGTGTCGGGATATACGGAATACTGTCCTGCGGAAGGTCTTTGAAGTAACGGCGTACTTCTGCCGGAGTCACCTTGATTTCCCCTACCAGTTTCTGCTGCATCTTCTGTACCGTCAGACCGTCACGCGCATTGTCACGCAATGTCTCACGAATCTGTGTCGCGGTTTTATTGAAGTACTCCTCCATTTTTTCTTTAGAGCCAATCTGCTGGATATACATATTGGTCATCATATCTACACGTTGTATGATTTCCGCTTCGGAAACTTCGATACTATCCAACTTTGCCTGGTGCAAAAACAGCTTCTGCACTGCAATTTCTTCAGGAATTACACAATAAGGGTCGCCTTCGAATCTGCGCCCGTTATACAGGGCATCCATACGTGCCTCTTCTACGTCTGATTTTAAAATAGCTTCGTCACCTACTACCCAAACTACTTCATCAACCACATTGTCCTGTGCATAAGTTGCCACATTAGCAAATACTGCCAGGACAAGGGTAACAACAAATCTAAAGTTCACAAACTTCTTCATTCTTTGTATTTAATAATTATATATAATCTTCTTCTTGCTTGCTGCTTGTTGGTACAGGTCGCTTTTTACTTGTTCCATAAAGCTCACCCGTTTCTGATTGACCAGTAAGTCCTTCACTTCCGGACGGGCAAATTCATACGGCTTTTCCTCTCCTACTCCACGATAGTCGCTCACATTGAGGAAATAATAGTATGCCGTATCTTTCAATTCTATCTGTCGATGTTTATTCACATATTCTTCAGGCGCTTCGTCCTTCAGCGGAATCAAATCCAGTACATCTGTCACCGGCACCCATTTGTCATAGAAGTACTCGTATTTCACCGCATTCAGCAAACTATATTTTTCGAGACTCTCTACTGCATCCTGTTTATCCGACTTATACCATCTGCGGACATTATTCAACTGCGGGGCCGTTAGCGGCACTTTAATGAACAATCCCTTTATCAGCGGGCTTTCCAGCTTAAACAGTTCCTTGTTTTTCTCGTAATACTCCGCAATCTCCTGCTCGGGAATATCGTTCGTCAGTTTCTGATTAATCAGTTCCTGCTGATAAGTGTGCATAATCAACGCTTTCCGATAATTTTCCACCAGCTTCTCTACATCCACATTGTCAGGAATATTGTTTGCTGCTTTTTCATACAACAAAATCTCTTCCGCCCAGCTACGAATATAATGCTCGGCAAAGAGAATGCTATCATCTTTTGACAATCCGACAGGGAGTACAGACATCAAATCTTCCTTATATAAAAAGTTACCGTCCACCTCTACCAAAGGAGTCTTTCCTTTGTGGTCGCGCTGTTCCTTGCACGCTCCACAAGTAAGAAGGGTAATCAGTAAGAGGACTAATATTCGCATTGTCAACTGAAATCTACTTATTTAAGGTACGAAGATAGTGAATAATCGGTTACATCAGTTATTATTAACTGTTTTTAAAACCTCTTGGTTTATTTCAACCTTACCGGACTCCCTCAATTCCCGCGTCCAGTACGTGTCAAGATAGGTTCGATAATCTCTCCGCACCTGGTCTATCACTTCCCGATAATCATCCGGCCCCTTCTGTTTTTCGCCAACAGCAATGGTAAAAGGATAAGACACCAAAGGTTCAAATCCGCCCTTCTTAAAAACCAGTTTATCTATATATTTGTTGTCTCCGTCGGCAAAAATTCCCTGTTCAATTTGTATTTTTTCTGCTCCGGATGTATTAAATGTTTGCCGAAGTTTATCCATCCATTCATTTTGCGGCAGTTTCTTCAGTATTTTTTTTGCCTGTTTGGCGGTCTTTTTGTCTGCACAATGAAGAACGGCTCCCTTATACCGGGGACTATCCCAACGATAATCCGACGAATGAAACTTAAAATAAGTCGCCAATCCGGCACGGTCATTCATTGCAGGCAAGCCAACCTTCTGCCGTGTGACCTCTTTTATGAGATAGTCTTCATTGGATTTCTGCAGGGCATAACGAATTTCGGGATGCCTTCTATCCATATTCCTGCTTTCATAATCCAATAACGACTTGGCTGTAAATTCATCAAGCTGCCGTTTTACGGCCTGCGGATGTGAAGCGGCAAAACGTTTAAACATAGTTCCCGTATAGTTCTGTCCATCAATGGTGAACAGGGGTTGTTCTGTCACTCCTTTCACTAACAGTTCATCTATACCCGCCTGATTGGGAGTATATTTCCAGTCTTTTTTCAATCGTTCCACTACTTTCGTTGTGGCTTTGTCCAATATCTCCCTGCGTCGCATACGTTCCGTCAGTTTATCGACGACATCCTCATAGACAGGTAATTCTTTCCGGTCTGTCACTTTCAGGATATGGATTCCCGCAGGAGTAAAGAAAGGTTGGGATACTTCTCCTTTCGGCAGAGCGAAAGCCACATTTTCAAATTCAGTGGTTGCCTGCAAACCTTCTATCCAACGGCTCTGTTTATCATCCGAATATTTTTCTACCCAATAGGAAAATTCCAGTCCGGGTTGATTTTGTATAGCCCGGTAGATAGAGTCCATGCGGGCCTTTTGTTCTTCCAGGTGACGGGAACTAATCGTTTGCGGCAGATATTTAAAAATCTGCACGACCTGTACTTGCCCGCTACGTGCTTTCAGTCCCATCTTCTGATACAGGACACGGGCGCAACTATCCAACGTCGGTTTATCTATCAAATAAGATTCCGTCAGTTTAGTCCGGGTTATCTCCTGTTGTTTACGAAAAGCATAAGTCGTGTCGAGTCCGGCAGCTTTGGCAGCTTCTACTTTCTGCATGGATTGGGCGAAAAGTTCTGCATACTCCTTCGGAGAAAGATTAGTGCCCGCATCGGCCGCATTGCGACGATATGAATATTCAAACTCCGAACGGGATATATCCCTCCCGTTGACACGCATCAACACAGGGTCTTGCTGAGCAAAGACCGAGACTGCAAAGAGACATACGCACCCTGACAACAGACTTCTTTTCATCATCAATTCTTATTTTATAAACAACGAACGGTGAGCAGCAAACATACGCTGATTGACACAGCTTGTTCACCGTTCACCGTTAGTTAACAGTTCACCGTTTATATATGTTATTCCGGACGGCTATAATTAGGCGATTCACTGGTAATCGTCACGTCGTGCGGATGGCTTTCCATTACACCTGCATTGGTAATTCGTGTAAACTTCGCATCGTGAAGTTTCTCAATACTGGCAGCGCCACAGTATCCCATACCTGCACGCAGACCACCTGTCAACTGATAAACCACTTCGAAAAGCGTACCTTTATAAGGAACACGGGCAGCGATTCCTTCCGGAACGAGCTTCTTCACATCGGCAGTTCCACTTTGGAAATAGCGGTCTTTCGAACCGTTTTCCATTGCTTCCAAAGAACCCATACCGCGGTAAGATTTGAATTTACGACCATTGAAAATGATCGTATCACCCGGTGACTCTTCTGTTCCTGCAACCAGTGAACCGATCATCACACTGTATCCACCGGCAGCCAATGCTTTCACTACATCGCCCGAATAACGCAGACCACCATCGGCAATCAAAGGAATACCTGTACCTTTCAATGCTTTCGCTACATCGTATACAGCCGACAACTGAGGAACACCCACACCTGCAACCACACGAGTCGTACAGATAGAACCCGGTCCGATACCTACTTTCACAGCATCAGCACCTGCTTCCGCCAAAGCCTTCGCAGCAGCTCCGGTGGCAATGTTACCTACTACAATATCAATATTCGGGAAGCGTTTCTTCGCTTCTTTCAGTTTCTCAATAACAAATGCAGAATGTCCGTGAGCCGTATCGATAACGATGGCATCTGCACCCGCATCTACCAAAGCCTGCATACGGTCCAGTGTATCGGCAGTCACACCTACACCGGCAGCTACACGCAAGCGACCTTTGGCATCTTTACAAGCCATCGGTTTATCTTTTGCTTTTGTAATATCCTTATAAGTAACAAGACCGATCAACTTTCCGTCCAATCCAACAATCGGAAGTTTCTCAATCTTATGTTTCTGAAGAATCTGTGCGGCAGATTCCAGGTCGGTAGACTGGTTCGTAGTCACCAATCTCTCTTTCGGAGTCATCACCAAGTCGATACGTTTAGCCATGTCTCTTTCGAAACGCAAATCTCTGTTGGTAACAATACCTACCAAATAACCTTCATCATCCACAACAGGAATACCACCGATTTTATATTCGGCCATAATACCTAAAGCATCGCTGACAGTAGAACCTCTCTTAATAGTTACAGGATCATAAATCATACCATTTTCGGCACGTTTTACAATGGCAACTTGTCTTGCTTGTTCTTCGATAGACATATTTTTGTGAATCACGCCAATACCACCTTCACGAGCAATGGCAATAGCCATTTTCGCTTCGGTAACCGTATCCATGGCAGCCGTCACAAACGGAATTTTCAACTCAATGTTTTTAGAAAACTTTGTCGAGAGGTCGACAGTGCGCGGTAAAACTTCAGAATAAGCGGGGATCAACAGTACGTCGTCGTAAGTCAACCCATCCATTACAATCTTATCAGCAATAAATGACATAGGGCTATGCGTTTAAAAATTATTGCGTGCAAATATACGGTTTTTATTCAAAACAGCATACCTGCACGCCTATTTTTTTCGCTTTTTTTTAATTAGCCATTTCAGAGATGAACTTGATACGTACCAAGCGAACTTCTTCTTCCGTGAAGTCGTCGCCCAATTCATCAAGCGCATCATCAATCTTATCTGTGGTAGATTCCTTGAAATAATCGTAGATATCGAGCATATGGTCTTCGTCCATGATTTCTTCCAGGAAATAATCGATATTCAGTTTCGTTCCCGAATAAACAATCGCTTCCACTTCGTCCAGCAATTCGCCGAACTCGATTCCTTTGGAAAGGGCGATGTCGTCCAACGCCACCTTGCGGTCAATGGCCTGAATGATAGCCACCTTCATCTTCGACTTATTGGCAACGGTACGTACGCGCAAGTCTTCAGGACGCTCTATTTCATTCTCTTCGCAATGACGCTTAATCAGTTTACAGAACTCTTCGCCGTAGCGTTTTGCCTTTCCGGCACCTACACCGGGGATATTTTGCAGTTCATCCAGTGTCACCGGATAAATAGTAGCCATCGCTTCCAAAGACGGATCCTGGAAAATTACATAAGGCGGAACTTCCAGTTTCTTCGAGAGCTTCTTCCGCAAGTCCTTCAACATTGAATAAAGAGCCGGGTCTACCGCACAGGAGCCACCGCCGCGTGCCGGTACTTCTTCCTCTGTCTCTTCAAAGTCATTGTCTTCAGTAATCTTGAATGATTTCGGCTTCTTCAGGAACTTGTGTCCTTCTTCCGTCACTTTCAGTAGTCCGTAGTGTTCCACATCTTTGCTCAAGTAACCCGCTATCAGAGCCTGACGAATCACAGCATTCCATGTCTTGTCTTCTTCGCCCATACCTGAGCCGAAAACTTCGAGGTCTTCATGCAAATGAGCCTGTACTTCTGAAGTTTCCTTACCTTGTAGTATGTCTATTATATAATCTGCTTTAAAATTTTCTTTCACCGCGATTATCGCTTCAATCACGGCACACAATAATTCTTGAGCCTCCACTTGTTTTTTAGGGTTTAAACAGTTGTCACAATTTCCACAATTTTCTTCCGCGTATTCTTCACCGAAATAATGTAGCAACGTCTTGCGTCGGCATACGGAAGATTCGGCATAAGCAGCGGTTTCCAACAGAAGCTGCTTGCCAATTTCCTGTTCTGCCACAGGTTTTCCCTGCATGAACTTCTCTAGCTTCTGCAGGTCTTTGTTTGTATAAAAGGTTATGCACTGACCTTCACCGCCATCTCGTCCGGCGCGTCCTGTCTCCTGGTAATATCCTTCCAGACTCTTCGGAATATCATAGTGAATCACAAACCGCACGTCGGGCTTGTCTATTCCCATACCGAAAGCGATAGTAGCCACAATGACGTCCACCTTTTCCATCAGGAAGTCATCCTGATTCTTGGTTCTCGTCAACGAATCCATCCCCGCATGATACGGGCGCGCATTTACACCATTCGCCTGAAGGATTTGAGCAAGTTCTTCCACTCTTTTCCGGCTCAGGCAATAGATGATGCCTGATTTCTCCGGATTGTTCTTGATGAACTTGATTATATCCCGGTCGATATTGGCGGTCTTCGCGCGTACCTCATAATATAGGTTCGGGCGGTTGAACGAGGATTTGAACACTTGGGCGTCTACCATTCCCAAGTTCTTCTGGATATCATGCTGTACCTTTGGCGTTGCCGTCGCAGTAAGCGCAATCAGCGGAGCTTTTCCGATTTCATTGATAATAGGTCGTATCCGGCGGTATTCAGGCCGGAAGTCGTGCCCCCATTCAGAAATACAGTGAGCTTCATCTACCGCGTAGAACGAAATCTTCACTGAGCGCAAAAATTCTACGTTTTCTTCCTTCGTCAGAGACTCCGGCGCCACATATAGCAATTTTGTCTTTCCGGCAAGGATATCGGTTTTCACTTGGTCTATCGCACCTTTATTCAACGAAGAATTGATAAAATGGGCAATGCCGTCTTCTTCACTGAAATTACGCATGGCGTCCACCTGATTTTTCATCAACGCAATAAGCGGAGAAATTACAATAGCCGTACCTTCCATCAAGAGTGAAGGTAACTGATAGCATAAAGATTTCCCGCCACCGGTAGGCATCAGCACAAAGGTATCTTTACCACTGAGCAAATTCTGAATGATTGTCTCCTGGGTTCCTTTGAACTTATTAAATCCGAAATACTTCTTCAGTTCATCTGTTAAATTAATCTTCCCTGCCATCTTAACTTAGGTTGTTTTATTCAGTTCATGGTTTAACTTTAAGTAAGTCCTCTTTTTCAAGAGAGCCAAACAAAGTTATAAACAACTTCGTAATTACCAAGCAAAATGTGACTAATATTTTCAAGAAAATACAGTAACAATCATTTTTAGTCGCCTTACGCTTTGATTTTAAGCGGTTTGTAGTCGTGCCATGTTCGCTTTTTCCAGTTGATGTTTCGCATAATCCAGCGTTACCTCATACTCTTTTTTACTCTCCGAGGGGATTTCAAACATGACATCCATCATGATTGTCTCCACAATAGAGCGCAAACCGCGGGCACCGAGCTTGTATTCCACCGCCTTGTCTACGATGTACTCGAAGACAGAATCCTGGAATGTCAGCTTGATGTTATCCATTTCAAACAGTTTGATATACTGCTTGATGATAGAGTTTTTCGGTTCGGTAAGGATAGCACGGAGCGCTTCACGATCCAGCGGATTGAGGTAAGTCAATACCGGAAGACGCCCGATAATTTCGGGAATCAGTCCGAATGACTTCAAATCCTGGGGAGCGATGTACTGCATCATGTTATTCTTGTCTACCGTCGCTGTTTTTTGCGAAGCCGTATAACCTACGACATGCGTATTCAACCGTTGCGCGATTTTCTTCTCGATGCCGTCGAAAGCACCGCCACAGATAAAGAGGATATTCTTGGTATTCACCGGAATCATCTTTTGGTCGGGGTGCTTGCGTCCGCCCTGGGGTGGAACATTCACCACGGAACCTTCGAGCAATTTCAGCAATCCCTGTTGCACACCTTCACCGCTCACGTCGCGAGTGATGGAAGGATTATCACCTTTACGGGCAATCTTGTCGATTTCGTCGATAAACACAATACCCTGTTCTGCTTCCGGCACGTTATAATCGGCCACCTGAAGCAGGCGGGTAAGAATACTTTCAATATCTTCGCCCACATAACCGGCTTCCGTCAACACCGTAGCGTCCACAATCGTAAACGGCACGTGCAATAACTTGGCAATGGTACGTGCCAACAAAGTCTTTCCCGTTCCGGTGCTACCTACCATAATGATATTAGACTTTTCAATCTCCACATCATCACTGTTGTCTTTTTGCAACAAGCGTTTATAATGGTTGTAGACCGATACGGAAAGAAAACGTTTTGCGTCATCCTGTCCGATTACATACTGGTCGATGAATTTCTTGATTTCTACCGGTTTGGGCAGTTCTTTTAAATTGAGTTTGGTAGCTTCGCCGCTTTTCTTGCCCTCGCCCAGTGCTTCCTGAGTAATCTCATAAGCCTGGGTAGCGCAACTGTCGCAGATGTAGCCGTTCATTCCCGTAATCAGGAATCCGACTTCATTCTCCGGCCTGCCGCAGAAGCTACACTTTTTCTTTGTTCTTGAATCAGCCATTTTTATTTCTTAATCAATACCTCATCAATCATACCGTATTCCTTCGCTTCCTGCGCTGTCATCCAGTAGTCGCGGTCTGAATCCGCCCATACCTTATCAAAGTCAGTATGCGAGTGGTCGGCGATGATTGTATAAAGTTCTTTCTTCAATTTCTGAATCTCACGAGCCGTGATTTCGATGTCCGAAGCCTGTCCCTGCGCACCGCCCATCGGTTGGTGGATCATCACGCGTGAGTGGGGCAACGCAGAACGTTTGCCTTCGGCACCGGCTACCAGCAACACAGCTGCCATCGAAGCTGCCATACCTGTACAGATCGTGGCAACATCACTGGAGATAAACTGCATCGTGTCGTAAATGCCCAGTCCGGCATATACACTTCCGCCCGGAGAGTTGATATAAATAGAAATGTCCTTACCCGGATCTACAGAATCCAGATACAGCAACTGTGCCTGAAGCGTATTTGCCGTATAGTCATCTACCTGAGTACCCAGGAAAATGATGCGGTCCATCATCAAGCGTGAAAAGACGTCGAGTTGAGTTACGTTCAACTGTCTTTCTTCCAAAATATAGGGATTCAAATACCCGGCCTGCGATTTAATCACATCATCCAATACCATGCCATTCATTCCTAAATGCTTGGTTGCGTATTTTCTAAAATCATCCATGTTAATTGTTCCTTTCTTAAAATTTAAAATAAACGTAAGTACAAAGAAACGAAAAAGAATACAGAGACACAAAAAAACACAGAGTTATAATTTTATAAAAACTCTGTGTTTCTGTGACTTTACATTCGATTCAACCGAACGATTATTCAAACATCTTATTGAATTCTTCGATAGAAACGTTCTTGTTTTCCAAAGTTACCTGTGCTTTCAGGGCAGCAGCCAACTTCACTTCTACAACACGGCTCACCAGATTGTTGATTGTTTCTTTCTTCTTCAACATCTCCTGTGCATAGTTGTCAAGCACATCTTCGGGAACAGACAACATGCCGTATTGAGCAAACTGCGCCTTCGTTGTGTCTTTTGCCATCTTCAGAACGTCTTCCTGTTCCACCTTGATGTCGTTGGATTCTACCAACTGTTCCTTAATCAGGTGCCAAGTCAGTTCTTCGATGCTCTTATCATAGTTTTCAGCTACATATTCTTCGCCTTTCTCTTCGTTGTTCATCAACATGATGCGTTTCAGCAGTGCGTCAGAGAATTCCAGCTTACCTACTTTATCCATCATTACTTTACGAATGTCGATCAAGAACTTATAATCGCTGTCGGCAACAAATCTTGCTGCAATTTCCTCTTTAATCTTAGCGCGGAATTCTTCTTCAGTCTTCACAACACCTTCACCGAATGCCTGGTCGAACACTTCCTGAGTCAGTTCACCCGGAACAAAGCGAGTGACTTCTTCTACCTGGAAGCTGAAATCAGACTTCACGTCTTTCGCGATTTCCTTGTCAATCTTCAACAAAGAACCCAGTTCAGTAGCGTTTCCGTCATAAGCAACGTTCGGGTTGAATACCAGTACATCGTTCACCTTTGTATTAGCGAAGATAGCTTTCTGATCATCGTTCTTCATATAAGAAGGCATCATTACCGCACCTTCTACCTGAATACCGCCTTCTTTCGTGTTACCTTCTTCGTCCAACTGTGCCAACAGACCTTTCAGCATGTCGTTATCTTCGTAAGCATCTACTTTATCGTACTTGCCGGTGCGTTGAGTGTACATCTTCACCTGGTTGTCGATCATTTCTTCAGATACTTCGATTGTATAATAATCTACTTTATCCTTAGCGCTTACTTCAGCCTTGAATTCAGGTGCCAAAGCGATGTCGAATACGAAATCGAATTCATCCATTGTATCGAAATCAATATTCTGTTGCTTTTCTTCGTTAGGCAACGGTTCGCCCAACATGTTCACCTTATTTTCTTTAATATAATTGTAAACAGCTTCTTGCAGTGCTTTATTCACTACTTCTGCAATAACAGACTTACCATACATTTTTTTAATAAGGCTCGTCGGAACCATACCTTTACGGAATCCCGGGATTTGCGCCTTCTGACGGAGTGATTTCAACTCTTTGTCTACTTTCTCCTGATAATCGGCTTTCTCAAGCTTCACAGTAAGCTCTGCGCTTACTTTGTCAATGTTTTGTAATGAAACGTTCATTCTGACAATTATTTATTTGATTTATACTTTGTTCTATACTCAAACGAGGGTGCAAAATTAGTGCTAATCTTTTAAATTTCAAAAGACATTGCTGATTTATTTCGTATCTATTTAGAATACATAACTAACAAATCGCTGATAAACAATACTTCATTGTAACAATCGCTCTCCTTTTTTACAATTTTCTACAAATTAAATCTTCAAAAAGATGGTCAATCCAAAAATTATTCTTTTCTTTGTTGCGGATTGATGGACCATTAGTTTCTCGATTTGATTACAAGGTTTTTACTTCCGTTTCAGAAACGCTTTTGTAAACTCTCTGTCGTTTTAATCCTTTTATTAGTAACCATCTATCCGGAGAGTTTTATTCATTTATTTATTTTTTATCATTTTCATTATGAACATTTATGTTGGAAACCTTAACTACCGTGTTAAGGAAGGAGATCTGCAACAAGTGATGGAAGATTACGGCGCAGTATCATCAGTTAAAGTTGTTATGGACCGTGAAACCGGCAAATCAAAAGGATTCGCTTTCATCGAAATGGAAGACGATGCTGCAGCTGCCAAAGCTATCGCAGAATTGAACGGTGCTGAGTACATGGGCCGCACTATGGTAGTTAAAGAAGCTAGACCTAGAGCTTAATTGCCGACGCTACATAGCTAAGAAAAAAAAGAAACTTCTGCCACCTGATGACAGAAGTTTTTTTTATTGTCCTTTTTTAAGTTCCCGCTTCCTATCCTTCCATGCTTTGCACTTCAAGGTCTTTCACCTTGCGAAGCAAGTCCGAAGCAAAGATAAAGTTGTTCAGACGTTCGTTGGTAGAAGTGAAGATATCGTCCTTCGTCCCTTCCCACTCTTTATGTCCCTCATAGATATAAATCACCTTTTCGCCGATTCCCAATACCGAATTCATATCATGCGTATTGATAATCGTGGTCATATTATATTCCCTGGTAATATCATGAATCAGGTCATCAATCACCAATGAAGTCTTCGGGTCCAGTCCGGAGTTAGGTTCGTCGCAGAACAGGTATTGCGGATTCAGCGAAATGGCGCGCGCGATAGCTACACGTTTCTGCATACCTCCACTGATTTCTCCTGGAAACTTATCTTTCGCTTCAGTCAGGTTGACACGATCCAGGCAGAACATGGCGCGTTTAGTACGTTCGCGCAATGTGTCATTACTGAACATATTCAAAGGAAACATCACATTGTCCAATACCGACATGGAGTCGAAAAGAGCGGCACTCTGGAAAATCATTCCCATTTCCTTGCGGAGCATCTTCTTCTCCTTCTTCCCCATCATCACGAGATTTCGTCCGTCATACAAGACTTCGCCTTTCTCGGGAGTAAGCAATCCTACGATACATTTCATCAATACCGTTTTACCGGAACCACTCTGACCGATAATCAGATTTGTCTTTCCATTCTCAAAGGTCGCATTGATATCGTCCAACACCGTCTTATCGTCAAACGATTTATAAAGTCCCTTAACATCAATCATCCCATCAAAAGTTTAGTTATTATCAAATCCGCAAACAGAATCAAGACGCTGCTCGACACTACGGAATCCGTAGATGCCTTTCCCACGGCAATCGAACCACCTTCCACCGTATATCCGAAGAAAGCGGACACACTTGCAATAATAAAAGCGAAGAAGAGAGATTTGATGATACCTGCCCATATAAACCATTCATTAAACATATACTGCAAACCATATTCGAGGTCGACAGCATTCATCACTCCGGCAAACCAGCAGGTACAAAAGGCCCCTATGATACCGGCGAAGATACTGAATGTCACCAATATAGGAATAACGGTCACCATAGCCGAGATCTTAGGCAGAATCAGATAGTTGGCAGAATTGACACCCATAATCTCAAGCGCGTCAATCTGTTGCGTCACGCGCATTGTTCCCAACTCCGAAGCAATGTTCGACCCTACTTTACCCGCAAGAATCAAGCACATGATGGAAGAAGAAAACTCAAGCAACATAATTTCACGAGTCACGTATCCTACCGTCCAGCGGGGCATCCACGGACTTTCGATATTCAACTTAATCTGGATAGTAATAACCGCGCCGATGAAAAACGAAATCAACAGCACGATTCCGATGGAGTTCACGCCTAGCTGCTCCAACTCGTTAAGGTATTGCCGGAAAAACATACGCATACGTTCGGGACGGGAAAAAGTCCGTCCCATCAGCATGAAATATCTTCCGACGGTTCTCAATGCTTTTATCATAACTCACACTATTTGTCTGCAAATGTACATTATTTCGGCTTATTTTTACTACATTTGCCGCAAAATAACTAGAATATGGAAGAAAGCAAGATGGTGCTCCGCACGGAAGACCTGGTGAAAAAGTACGGTAAACGAACCGTTGTAAGCCATGTTTCCATCAATGTGAAGCAAGGTGAGATTGTGGGTTTGCTGGGTCCGAACGGTGCCGGCAAGACGACTTCATTCTATATGACCGTAGGATTGATTACCCCGAATGAAGGGCGCATCTTCCTCGACGACCTGGAAATTACCAAATATCCGGTTTACAAACGCGCACAGACGGGAATCGGCTACCTTGCCCAGGAAGCGTCCGTATTCCGCCAGATGAGCGTGGAAGACAATATTGCCGCTGTGCTCGAAATGACTAACAAGCCCAAAGAATATCAAAAGGAAAAACTTGAAAGCCTGATAGCGGAATTCCGCCTCCAAAAGGTACGCAAGAACAACGGTAACCAGTTATCCGGTGGTGAGCGCCGACGTACGGAGATTGCACGCTGCCTTGCCATCGACCCGAAATTCATCATGCTTGACGAACCTTTCGCCGGTGTCGACCCGATTGCCGTAGAAGATATTCAGCAAATCGTGTGGAAACTGAAAGATAAGAATATCGGTATCCTGATTACCGACCACAACGTACAGGAAACGCTTAGCATCACCGACCGTGCCTATCTGCTTTTTGAAGGAAAGATACTTTTCCAGGGTACGCCCGAAGAGTTGTCCGAGAATCAGATTGTACGTGAAAAGTATCTGAGTAACAGTTTCGTACTACGCCGTAAGGATTTCCAGTTGGAGAAATAGGTTCACCACAGAGGACACGGAGGACACAGAGAAATAATAAATCAAAGACACGGACTGTCTCAACTATATAAATATATATTGGGGCAATCCGTGTCTTCTTATAAAATAAACTCTGTGTCCTCCGTGTCCTCTGTGGTGAATCTTACTTCTGACGGATATAAATATTAATCGGCGTACCTGTAAGGTTCCACTTCTCACGCATCTTGTTTTCAAGGAAACGTTTATAAGGCTCCTTCACATACTGCGGCAGATTGGCAAAATAGACAAATGAAGGCACTTGTGTATTCGGCAACTGCGTGATATATTTAATCTTGATATACTTGCCTTTGTTTGAAGGGGGCGGATATGCCTCGATCAACGGAAGCATCTCTTCATTCAAACGGGCAGTCGCAATCTTTGTTGTCCGGTTCTCATATACATTACGCGCTTCTTCCAGCACTTTCAGGATACGTTGCTTAGTCAATGCGGACGCAAAGATAATAGGGAAATCTACAAACGGAGCAAAACGTGAACGCACAGCCGTTTCAAATTCTTTCTGCACTTTCACCGATTTGTCTTCCACCAAGTCCCACTTATTGATAACGACCACCAACCCCTTCTGGTTCTTCTGAATCAGAGAGAAGATATTCAAGTCCTGGCTTTCAACCCCTCTAGTAGCATCCAACATCAAAATACAAACATCCGAACCTTCAATAGAACGAATCGAACGAATCACTGAATAATATTCCAAGTCTTCATTCACTTTGTTCTTCTTACGGATACCGGCTGTATCTACCAGATAGAAGTCAAATCCGAATTTATTGTAACGGGTATAGATAGAATCGCGGGTTGTTCCGGCAATCTCGGTAACAATATTGCGTTCTTCACCGATAAATGCGTTTACGATAGAAGATTTTCCTGCATTCGGACGGCCTACTACGGCAAAACGAGGAATCTCGTCATCCAGAATTTCAGAAGCCTCTTTCTTGAATTTGCTGACAATCAAGTCCATCAAATCACCCGTACCACTTCCTGTCATAGCAGAGACACAATAAGGGTCACCCAATCCCAATTTATAGAATTCGGGGGCATTGTATTGCAAGTCATGGTTATCCGTCTTGTTGGCAACCATAATCACCGGACTGTTGGCACGGCGCAAGATAGCCGCTACCTGCATATCCAGGTCAGTCACTCCGTTCATCACATCCACTACGAACAAAATCACGTCCGCTTCATCCACTGCCAACAATACCTGCTTGCGAATTTCCTCTTCGAAAATATCGTCCGAGTTTACCACCCATCCGCCGGTATCTACCACGGAAAACTCACGGCCCAGCCACTCTGACTTGCCATATTGTCTGTCTCGGGTTGTACCCGCTTCTTCATTCACAATAGCCTGACGAGTTTTCGTCAGACGGTTAAATAAGGTAGACTTGCCCACATTGGGGCGTCCTACAATTGCAACTAAATTACTCATAGTTCAATACCTTGTTTTTTCACGACTATCCCAGTCGCATGAATACTCTTAATCTAACTGATAACCGAAATTACGCAGTTCCTTATCCGAACTACGCCAATCCTTATCAACTTTCACATACGTTTCCAGGTAAATAGTCTTTCCAAAGAAACGTTCCAATTCACGGCGGGCCTCAGTAGCAACCTTCTTCAGCGCCTTTCCCTGTTTACCGATAATGATTCCTTTCTGCGAATCACGTTCCACATAAATTATCGCCCGAATCTGAATCTTCTTCGGCTCTTCCTTAAACTCTTCCACGACCACTTCCACCGAATAGGGAATCTCTTTGTCGTAATAGAGCAAAATCTTTTCACGGATAATCTCATTCACGAAGAAACGTGCAGGCTTGTCCGTCCATTGGTCTTTCCCAAAATAAGGGGGAGAGTCGGGCAGCAATTCCTTAATCCGCTTCATCACATAATCCACATTGAACTTGGAAGCGGCAGAAATCGGAATAATCTCGGCCTGCGGAAGCAGTTCCTTCCATTCTTCTACCAGCTTGACCAGCTTTTCCTGGTCGGTAAGATCAATCTTATTAATGAGCAATAAGACAGGCACCGTCATTTCACGTACCTTTGCCATAAACTCATTATTCTTATCCGGTGTCTCTACCACGTCAGTCACATAAAGCAAAACATCCGCATCCGCCAGTGCCGAAGTAGAAAAGTTCAGCATAGACTCCTGTAGCTTATAGTTAGGTTTCAATACTCCCGGAGTATCAGAAAAAACAATCTGCATTTCATCCGTATTATAGATTCCCATAATGCGATGACGAGTAGTCTGCGCCTTGAAGGTAGCAATCGAGATACGTTCACCCACCAAAGCGTTCATTAATGTCGATTTTCCGACATTCGGATTTCCTACGATGTTTACAAAACCTGCTTTATGCATTTCTCTTCATTTTATTGGTTGAGACAAAAAAACGCATCGAACCGAAATAAGATGCGTTTTTGAGAGTTATAGTTTAGTAACGAATGTTACTGTTCCTTCTTTCCGTCATAACCCCACTTCACATAAACCGCACCCCAGGTAAATCCGGCGCCGAATGCAGTGAAAATGATGTTATCACCTTTCTTGAGTTTATCTTCATAATCCCAAATACACAAAGGAAGCGTAGCAGCACTTGTGTTACCGTAATGTTCAATATTAACCAGCACTTTGTCCATCGGCAATTCCATACGATGAGCTACCGCTTCGATAATACGGACATTTGCCTGATGCGGCACAACCCAGTCGATTGTTTCTTTTGTCAGTCCATTCTTTTCTGCGATAGCAGCAGATACGTCCGACATGCTGGAAACAGCATATTTGAATACTGTTCTTCCTTCCTGGTGCAGATAATGCATTTTATTGTCAACTGTGAAATAAGACGGCGGACAAACCGAGCCACCGGCTTTCATATGAAGGAAAGGCAAGCCTTTACCATCCGTTCTCAGTATCGAATCCATAATTCCGTAATCTTCCGTAGTAGGCTCCAGCATAAAAGCAGCAGCACCGTCACCAAAGATAGGACAGGTAGCACGATCTGTATAGTTAACCATTGACGACATCTTATCGGCACCGACAATGATAATTTTCTTATATCTTCCCGAACGGATAAAATTCGCACCCGTCTCCATCAAATACAGGAAACCGCTACAAGCAGCCTGCAAATCAAAAGCAAATGCATTCTTCAGTCCGAGTTTGTCGCAAAGAATAGAAGCTGTAGAAGGGAAGTGATAGTCAGGAGTACTCGTAGCGACAATAACTAAATCAATATCGTCCGGATTAGCACCAGTCTTTTTCATCAACTGTTTGGCAGCTTTGCGTGCCATGTATGAACTACCTAATCCTTCCTCATTCAGAATATGTCTTTCTTTTACTCCGATACGAGTCATAATCCATTCATCGTTGGTATCCACCATCTTTGATATCTCGTCGTTAGTCAAGATATAATCAGGAACATATCCACCGACTCCTGTGATTACTGCATTTATTTTTTCCATCAAACCTATTTTAAATTAGCAATACTATAATACTTAAAGCAGCCGGAGAGAATTACCCTCAGGCTGTTTCAGTATGACTGTACTAATTATACAGCTGCTTCTTTCTCAATAGCGAGCTTACCTCTGTAGTAACCGCAAGCGCCACATACAGTGTGGTATACATGCCATTCGCCGCAATTCGGACAAATAGCCAAAGTAGGAGCTACTGCCTTATCATGAGTTCTTCTCTTTGCTTGTCTCGTACTTGATTGTCTTCTCTTAGGATGTGCCATTTTCTTAAAACTTTAATTATTATCTAATATTTTTTTTAATTCATTCCAGCGGGGATCAATTTGTTCCTCCACTTCTTCCTCTATCACGATGTCCTCTCCACCAGTGTCGAAATTATCATCGCTATCATCATTCGCATTTGTTTTCAAATGCTTGTTCAGCTTACTTGTTACTGCCTTATTACACTTACCGGGAGCGTGTACATGCTTCATCGGGATAGATAGTGCAATAAACTCATACATGAACCATGCAACGTTGATTTCTCCTTCTTCCTCGGGAATCACAATAAGGTTGTCACCTTCTTCTGCATATCCATTTCCAAATTTCACCATCAGTTTATCAGAAGAACTGATCGTTAGTTCCATATCATCCAGGCAACGGTCGCATGGCACCCATACTATTCCGTCTGTCTGAAAACTCATCTCGAAAGCGCGAGAGGTTCTTTTCACGGTCAATGTAACATTCACCTTTCCTTTCTGAACTTCAGGTCCGTCAATGTGAGCGAAGTAAAGATTATCCAATACAAACTCATACTTAGCAGAGTCTGTTTGCATACCTTTCAAGTCAATTTTGTATTTATCAAATTTTCCCAAAGCTTCTCTCTTTTTTAAATCGTTAGCTTACAATTCGGGCGACAAAGATACAAATAAATATCCTCATAACATACAAATTACCAGTAAATATTCACTTTTTTAATACGTATTATAAGGTTTGCGACTGTTAAAAAGAGTCGCATAAATGCCGGAGCACTAAAAAAAGAAAGCCTCGCCCGTCAGATAGACAAGCGAGGCTTCTTCAAAAATGGCGGCTACCTACTCTCCCACTGTTACGCAGTACCATCGGCGTGACGAGGCTTAACTTCTCTGTTCGGAATGGGAAGAGGTGGAACCCTCGTGCTATAACCACCTGAATAAGGTTATGACATGATGAAAAAGTAAAACTTAAGTGTATTACTGCTGTTTCTGTATCTCGTTTCTGTGTCAGTAATCTGCTAAATGTATATATCGCGCCCCGTACAGGTTCGAAAGAAAGTGAACGGGCAATTAGTAATGCTCGGCTATGATGTTACCACCTTTACACCTGCATCCTATCAACGTCATCGTCTTTGACGACCCTAAGAAATCTAATCTTGTGGCTGGCTTCGTACTTAGATGCTTTCAGCACTTATCCAATCCCGACTTAGATACCCAGCGATGCACCTGGCGGCACAACTGGTAAACCAGCGGTCAGTCCAACACGGTCCTCTCGTACTAGTGTCAGAGCCACGCAAATTTCATACGCCCACGATAGATAGAGACCGAACTGTCTCACGACGTTCTGAACCCAGCTCGCGTGCCACTTTAATGGGCGAACAGCCCAACCCTTGGGACCTTCTCCAGCCCCAGGATGTGACGAGCCGACATCGAGGTGCCAAACCCCTCCGTCGATATGAGCTCTTGGGAGGGATCAGCCTGTTATCCCCGGAGTACCTTTTATCCTTTGAGCGATGTCCCTTCCATACGGAAACACCGGATCACTATGCTCTAGTTTCCTACCTGATCGACTTGTATGTCTCCCAGTCAAGCGCCCTTATGCCATTACACTCTACGGACGGTTACCAATCGTCCTGAGGGCACCTTTAGAAGCCTCCGTTACACTTTTGGAGGCGACCACCCCAGTCAAACTACCCACCAAACAGTGTCCCCGCATCTACGGGTTAGAACTCAAATAATCAAAGGGCCGTATTTCAACAGCGACTCCACAAATACTGGCGTACCTGCTTCAAAGTCTCCGGCCTATCCTACACATCAATTACCCAAATTCAATGTTAAGCTATAGTAAAGGTTCACGGGGTCTTTTCGTCCCATCGCGGGTAATCGGCATCTTCACCGATACTACAATTTCACTGAGCTCACGGTTGAGACAGTGTCCAGATCATTACACCATTCGTGCAGGTCGGAACTTACCCGACAAGGAATTTCGCTACCTTAGGACCGTTATAGTTACGGCCGCCGTTTACTGGGGCTTCAATTCAATGCTTCTCTTGCGATGACATCTCCTCTTAACCTTCCAGCACCGGGCAGGTGTCAGGCTGTATACCGAATCTTTCAATTTTGCACAGCCCTGTGTTTTTGTTAAACAGTTGCCTGGACCTATTCTCTGCGCCCTACGTTGCCGTAGGGACCCTTTATCCCGAAGTTACAGGGTCAATTTGCCTAGTTCCTTAACCGTGAATCACTCAAGCGCCTTAGTATATTCAACCCGACTACGTGTGTCCGTTTACGGTACGGGTACCTTAATGATTAAGTTTAGCGGATTTTCTTGGGAGTATGCTTACACGCACTATTGGATTGTTCCGAAGAACGCTCCATACTATCAGGTTCGACTCTTGCGGTGGATTTGCCTGCCACAATCAACGTCTACACCCTTCAACGGACTATTCCGTCAGTCCGCGGCGCTATCACTGCTCCGTCTCCACGTCACTCATTAAGGTAGTACAGGAATATTAACCTGTTCTGCCATCGGCCTCACCGTTCGGCTGAGCCTTAGGACCCGACTAACCCTGATCCGATTAGCGTTGATCAGGAAACCTTAGTCTTTCGGCGAGGGGGTTTCTCACCCCCTTTATCGTTACTTATACCTACATTTGCTTTTCCACACGCTCCAGCAAAGCTCACGCTTCACCTTCGACGCAGAGTGGAATGCTCCCCTACCGATCATTACTGATCCCATAGCTTCGGTAAATTGCTTGATGCCCGATTATTATCCACGCCAAACTCCTCGACTAGTGAGCTGTTACGCACTCTTTAAATGAATGGCTGCTTCCAAGCCAACATCCTAGCTGTCTTAGCAATCTGACTTCGTTAGTTCAACTTAGCAATTATTTGGGGACCTTAGCTGATGGTCTGGATTCTTCTCCTTTCGGACATGGACCTTAGCACCCATGCCCTCACTCCTGTGATAGAACTAATGCGCATTCGGAGTTTATCAAGACTTGATAGGCGGTGAAGCCCTCGCATCTTATCAGTCGCTCTACCTCACATTAGTAACTCACAAGGCTGCACCTAAATGCATTTCGGGGAGTACGAGCTATCTCCAAGTTTGATTAGCCTTTCACCCCCACCCTCAGGTCATCCGGAAGCTTTTCAACGCTTATCGGTTCGGTCCTCCAGTTAGTGTTACCTAACCTTCAACCTGCCCAAGGGTAGATCACTTGGTTTCGCGTCTACTCCTTCCGACTAATCGCCCTGTTCAGACTCGCTTTCGCTTCGGCTGCAAATCTCAAGATTCTTAACCTTGCCGGAAAAAGTAACTCGTAGGTTCATTATGCAAAAGGCACGCCGTCACTTCTTACGAAGCTCCGACCGCTTGTAGGCGCATGGTTTCAGGGACTATTTCACTCTTCTATTCGAAGTTCTTTTCACCTTTCCTTCACAGTACTGGTTCGCTATCGGTCTCTCGGGAGTATTTAGCCTTACCGGATGGTCCCGGCAGATTCACGCAAGATTTCTCGTGTCCCGCGCTACTCAGGATACCACTACGCTTCGTTTAGCTTCATATACTGGGCTATCACCGTCTATGGCCGTTCTTTCCAGAACGTTCTATTCACTAAATTTCATGCGATATCGTGGTCCTACAACCCCATAAATGCCGTAACATCTATGGTTTGGGCTAATCCCCGTTCGCTCGCCACTACTAGGGGAATCATTATTATTTTCTTTTCCTACAGGTACTAAGATGTTTCAGTTCCCTGTGTTAGCTTCCATCCAGGATGGATGACATTCCTTCAGAATGCCGGGTTGTCCCATTCGGAAATCTTCGGATTAAAGGTTATTTGCACCTACCCGAAGCTTATCGCAGCTTATCACGTCCTTCATCGCCTCCGAGAGCCAAGGCATCCGCCATGCGCCCTTGCTTACTTTCTTTCAAACTGACTTCTTAGCGTATGGAGGACCGCTTGCGCAGTCTTGATACGTTAAGAACGTACGGTTCGATATATACTTTTAGCTCTTTACTAAAATTTTACTTTTTTGTTATCATCATGTCAAAGATCGTTTCTCTTTTCAGAGATTGTGGAGAATAACGGATTCGAACCGTTGACCCTCTGCGTGCAAGGCAGATGCTCTAGCCAGCTGAGCTAATCCCCCAAGAGGTTATTCAAGAATTCTGTTTTTGCTTTCGCTTTTCTTTCTGCTTTCGCTGTTCCTTCATTCTTGAGCTTGGTAGTCCCAGGCAGAGTTGAACTGCCGACCTCTACATTATCAGTGTAGCGCTCTAACCAACTGAGCTATAGGACTAGTTCAACCTTGTCTACCTTAGTTAGACTCGGCTTCGTTTTTCTCTTGTTTATCTCTATCTATATTATCTATAGATGGTTGATCTATATTTTATAAATAAACAAGTACCAGTAGTACAATAAAAACAGAACCTGAAAGTCATTTGTAACGACATCGCTCCAGAAAGGAGGTGTTCCAGCCGCACCTTCCGGTACGGCTACCTTGTTACGACTTAGCCCCAATTACCAGTTTTACCCTAGGACGCTCCTTGCGGTTACGTACTTCAGGTACCCCCGGCTTTCATGGCTTGACGGGCGGTGTGTACAAGGCCCGGGAACGTATTCACCGCGCCATGGCTGATGCGCGATTACTAGCGAATCCAGCTTCACGAAGTCGGGTTGCAGACTTCGATCCGAACTGAGAGAGGTTTTTGGGATTAGCATCCTGTCACCAGGTAGCTGCCTTCTGTACCCCCCATTGTAACACGTGTGTAGCCCCGGACGTAAGGGCCGTGCTGATTTGACGTCATCCCCACCTTCCTCACATCTTACGACGGCAGTCTCTCTAGAGTCCTCAGCATGACCTGTTAGTAACTAAAGATAAGGGTTGCGCTCGTTATGGCACTTAAGCCGACACCTCACGGCACGAGCTGACGACAACCATGCAGCACCTTCACACCTGCCTTGCGGCTATAATGTTTCCAATATATTCAGGTGCAATTTAAGCCCGGGTAAGGTTCCTCGCGTATCATCGAATTAAACCACATGTTCCTCCGCTTGTGCGGGCCCCCGTCAATTCCTTTGAGTTTCACCGTTGCCGGCGTACTCCCCAGGTGGAATACTTAATGCTTTCGCTTGGCCGCTTGCTGTATATCGCAAACAGCGAGTATTCATCGTTTACTGTGTGGACTACCAGGGTATCTAATCCTGTTTGATACCCACACTTTCGAGCCTCAGTGTCAGTTGCAGTCTAGTGAGCTGCCTTCGCAATCGGAGTTCTTCGTGATATCTAAGCATTTCACCGCTACACCACGAATTCCGCCCACCTCTACTGTACTCAAGACTGCCAGTTTCAACTGCAATTTTACGGTTGAGCCGCAAACTTTCACAACTGACTTAACAATCCACCTACGCTCCCTTTAAACCCAATAAATCCGGATAACGCTCGGATCCTCCGTATTACCGCGGCTGCTGGCACGGAGTTAGCCGATCCTTATTCATATGGTACATACAAAAAAGTATACATACTCAACTTTATTCCCATATAAAAGAAGTTTACGACCCATAGAGCCTTCATCCTTCACGCTACTTGGCTGGTTCAGGCTACCGCCCATTGACCAATATTCCTCACTGCTGCCTCCCGTAGGAGTTTGGACCGTGTCTCAGTTCCAATGTGGGGGACCTTCCTCTCAGAACCCCTATCCATCGAAGACTTGGTGAGCCGTTACCTCACCAACTATCTAATGGAACGCATCCCCATCTCATACCGAAATTCTTTAATAGTCTCACCATGCGGTGAAACTATACTATCGGGTATTAATCTTTCTTTCGAAAGGCTATCCCCGAGTATGAGGCAGGTTGGATACGTGTTACTCACCCGTGCGCCGGTCGCCATCTTTTCTATTGCTAGAAAAATGCTGCCCCTCGACTTGCATGTGTTAAGCCTGTAGCTAGCGTTCATCCTGAGCCAGGATCAAACTCTTCATTGTAAAAGTATTGTTAATCAGCATTACTGCTGGTTTTAGCTCTGTTCAGGATGCCGTACAAAATTTATTGACTTCTTTCAATTACCTGTATTTCATTTATATTGCTACTTTTGAAACAAGTATTGACGGTTCTATTTTTTAACTTGTACTACTTGTATTGTTTATCAATATTTCAAAGAACTTGTTGCTTTCGTTTTAAAAGCGGGTGCAAAGGTAAGAGGTTTAATTTTAATTACCAAACTTTTTCGGAAGTTTTTTTTCGTTTTTCTTTTTAAACTCGTTTCTCAGGCTCTCTTGCGAAAGGGAAAGAATAATTATAAAAGAAAAGCTAAACCGTTTTCTTTGCGAATCGGACTGCAAAGATAAGAACTTTAAGTTATATCTTCCAAACTTTATCGGAAGTTTTTTGTTCTTATTTTTAAGCTATCTCTCGCTTTATCACTAAGTCATTTTGTCAAGGCTTTCTTCTCTTGGAAAGCGGGTGCAAAAGTAGTCCGTTTTGGTATACACTCCAAATATATAACACTCTTTTTTCTAATTATTTTTGCATAAGTATGCTAAGTGGTTGATTGATAACGATGTTGTAGAACATATTTTTCTTACTGACATTACTTTATACAAGATGCCCATACCTTATTATATAAAGCATCCATATTAGAACTGTTTTTCTATAACGGAGAAAGTTTCAAGATACATTCAGGATTCAACAATCCATTTTTCGATATTGCGGGTTTCCGCACTGAAGTTTACGCCTATTTTAAAGAGTTTGCGTCCGTCCATTTCAAAAGGAAGGGCGTAATGCTTGTCGTTAATCTGTTGTAAAGCCTCTTCGGCCGTACCATTCAGCTTAAATTCCATTATATAGATAAACTTATCAGTCTGCAAGACAAGGTCGATGCGTCCGTCACTCGTCTTATATTCCACGTTGACGTAGAAGCCGACTAGTTTAAAGACTATGAAAAGCACGTTCTCGTAATGCAGTTCCTGGTCACGGATCACTTCGTAGGTAGTGTCCGCAAAGAAACTCTGCAGGCGGTGGAAGAAAGAGTTATAATCACCGGAACGCACTTCACGGACAAACTTCTGAATCTCAAAAGGGGACTCTACCTTATTTACGTTCGCATAAAAAGGAAGCAGGAAACGAATAAACCCTTCTTCCACCTCACGGTTGGGAAAGCCCAGGCGATACATTCCAAATTCGTCATCATACCCCTTGATGGTTAGATATCCACTCTGATAAATCACAGGTATAGGATTGGTGGATTCAGAGTCTATACTGTTCAGAACCTGGGCATCGGTTTCTTCATGCGCCATCCGTTCCAGGTCATAATGATGTTTTTTAAGCAATTTCACCAGATAGGTAGGCGTACCCGTCTCAAACCAATAACTGCCGAACTCCTTGCGCTTGAAAGCGTTAAGCAGGCTGAACGGATTGTACATGCCAATTGAATTGTGAGTAAAATGATAGCCGTCATAGCACTTTCTCAGTTCCTCACAGAGTTCATCATACGTTATTCCTCGCGCTGCTGCAAATTCATGGAGTTCTGTTTCCAGATTTTCGTGGATTTCACGCTCGCTGACACCACAAATTTCGACATACTCATTCCACATTGAAATATCATCCAGGTTATTCAAGTCACTGAATACACTGACTTTGCCAAACTTTGTTACACCGGTGAGGAATGCAAACTTTATATACCCGTCCTTCGTCTTCAAAGCTCCATAAAATGGCTTCAAGGTATTTCGGAATTGCTTTTGGAGTTCTTCATTACCAATGGCTTGCAGCATAGGCTTGTCATACTCATCAACCAGAATAACGACACGTTGTCCGGTCTTCTCACAAGCACGCTGAATAACACCGGCAAAACGTAGGGAAAAAGATGTCTCGGACGGACGAGTCCCATATTGGCTTTCCCAATATTCCAGATTATCATTCAATATTTTATCCAGACTTTCCGGCGTATCATACTTTTCGATATTAAGATCCAGATGCAGTATAGGATATCTTATCCAATCCTTTTCCAATTTTTCCACTGCCAACCCTTCAAACAGTTCCTTTTTTCCTTGGAAGTAAGCCTCTAAGGTAGAAATGAGCAGACTCTTTCCGAAACGGCGCGGACGACTCAAGAAGTAATAACTTCCGGTCTTGACCATTTGATATACCAATGCAGTTTTATCAATATAGAAATAACCGTCATTACGAATCTTTTCAAAATTCTGAATACCAATAGGATATATTTTATTGCTCATATTCTCTGCTTTTATAAATCAACACCTGTCTTGCAAAGATATATATTTTTAATAGAACTCTTTGTCACGACAAGGTTAAAAGATTCTTTCCTTCAAGATACCACTATTTATATATTTTCAGCGATGCTAGAAACGATTTCGCAAAATCATTTCTCATATTCTCATAGTTTATATAGTAATTACATATAAATCAATCAGATAACACTATGAGAAATAAAATCAAACACGGCATTTCTCATACTTTTTTCACCATTTTACCTTAAAAACAGTGCATTTCTCATACGTTTATCAATCATTTCTCATAAGGAAAGTAACACTTCTGAAACGAAAAAACCATTAGGCGGCAATATATTTCAAGGTAAACATGAAGTCATGCACCGCTTAATTACATAGTATCAAGCGGTACTTTACAACACACAAAGCAGGCATCAAGAGGTCATCCTACTAATATCCGGACATCTTTCCTTAGGCATCTATATATCTTCCTTTAGTCATTGTCAAGGGCTCAGTAGTGTAAACAAACAAGCTAACAGCCGTAGATAAATATATCTACATATGTGAACAAATAAGCTCACAATTGTGAGCCCTTACACATGATTAGGGGAAAACATAAGAATACCAAAGGATTGACATACAATATACAAAGGATTGACATATAAGATACAAGGAAACGACATATAATATATAAGGGGTTAACGTATGATATATAGGAGAAAAAGGATAAAAACAGCTACTTGAAACCGAAACAAACATAAAATTATAGGCTACACGAAGCAAATAAAGCACAAAAAGCAGTCGACATGGAATATGTTGACTTATCACAAGAAAATACATATTATACTGATTATAAATGTATTACATATTGAAAGTAAAAATTATGTATGAGAGTAAAAGTTACTATCAGGGAGATATAAAGTCCTGCTCCCATAGCTAAAACTACGATGAATAAAGGGATCCAAACGATTTATGAGAGTATGAGGGTAAAACTCAACAAAACTTTTTATGAGAAGAGCCTCCCAGAGGAAAAAAATTCAGGACCAGGACAGGGCGAACTCCCAATAAATTCAATATCTTCTATTTTTCTAATTTATAATTGCTAATATTCTTTCTCCTCTTTGTTTCTATTGCTATATTTGTTCCGTATTATCTAACTGCATTTTTATGTCTTTAAAAAAGCTTTCCTTTTGAGGAAGGTTTCCCACATTTAATTAGGCATTCCCTACTAATAGAACAGGGAGGTTAAGATGATGAAACGAACACCCTGTTGGCACATAAGTGCGAATGAAATGTTTAATGGACTAATTGTAAATACATAAATAAAAATATAAAATGGAATATAGACTGAACAGATACATCAGTGGATCGGGCTATTGCTCGCGAAGAGAGGCTGACCAGCTTATCAAAGATGGATATGTAACCATCGATGGTAAACGTGCAACTATCGGAATGCGCATATTGCCGGGTCAAAAAGTTGAAGTGCGCGGAGAGCTTATAAAAAATGAAATTGAGCCTGTGTATATCGCTTTTAATAAACCGGTAGGAGTCGTTAGCACAACAGATGTTTCTGATAGAAGCAATATTATTGAATACATAAGTCACGAGCAACGCATATTTCCTATCGGACGTTTGGATAAAGACTCTCAGGGCTTAATCCTTCTTACAAACGATGGAGATATTGTCAACAAGATATTGCGCGTGGGCAACAATCATAAAAAGGAATATTTGGTAAGAGTAGATAGACCCATCACCAAAGAGTTCCTTACCAAGATGGCAGAGGGCGTCCCCATTTTGGACCGGGTAACCCGCCGTTGCGAAATCAAAGAAATCAACCCTTACACCTTTCAAATCTCTTTGGTTCAAGGACTTAATCGTCAGATCCGCCGTATGTGCGAGTACTTTGACTATGAAGTAGTTAAGCTGGAACGCATTCAAATTATGAACATCAAATTAGGTAATTTGGGACAAGGGAATTATAGAGATTTGACTCAAGGTGAACTGGAAGAATTATTTGACTTATTGGATAAGTCAAAAGATATAGTTCAAGCCAAGAAACCCGCCAATAGCAACAAGGCGATAAACAGAGCTTTGCAAGGGTATGACATAAAAACGAATTACCGCAAAGCTAATATTGTCTCTAAACAAGCCCAAAAAGCAAAAGCTGATAAACCCTTCAGCGCATCCACTGAGGTTATAGACAGGGAGCAAGTAAAGCAAGAAACAACGATGAAAAAGAAGAAGAAAAAAGGAGGAAGCGGGCTTCGAGTTGGAAAGTCAAGAGTAGTAGAAAAGAAAACGCAGGCGCCCAAGCAGAACTCACCGATAAGAAAAGGAAGAAAGGTTTGATGCCGCATTGACATATATCCCCTCTTTGCCAACACCGACGAATGGCAGATGAGGGGATTTTTTCTTTTAAAGCCAACACGTTCACGAAACAAAAGCAACTGTAGTCTATTACATAGGCAACTTAAACATAGTAACCTGAACACAATAATTATGGCTAGAGAGGATGTGTTGCAGATACTGCATCTGCCACACATCTGCAACAGGTATCTGCAACGCTATAACGCACTTACTTTCAATAAGATAATTCAATTTTGTTGCAGATGGCAGATAAAATAGCACTTTACAAACTTATATGTAAGTAAAAACAAAGTTCTAAAAATAATCGTTATCTTTGATGTGTCAATTATAAAAATAACCGGATATGGACAATTTAATGCGCAAACTTCCTATTGGAATACAAACCTTTGAAGACATCAGAAGGAAAAACTATCTTTATGTAGATAAGACCGCACTGGTATGGCGGATGGCTAATTTAGGAAAGCCTTATTTCTTGAGCAGACCGCGCCGATTCGGAAAAAGCTTGTTATTGTCTACATTCAAGGCATACTTCGAAGGAAAGAAAGAATTGTTTGAAGGTCTTGCCATTGAGAAAATGGAAACGGAATGGAACGAATATCCGGTACTCCATCTTGACTTGAATGCCGAAAAGTATGACAAGCCGGAAAAGTTGAAAGAGATACTAAGCAGCCATCTTACCCAATGGGAAATCCAATACGGAAAAGGAATGGATGAGAACACGCTTTCCAGACGTTTTGAAGGCATTATCCGCCGGGCATACGAGCAAACAGGCAGTCAGGTAGCGGTATTGATAGATGAATATGACAAGCCGCTCTTGCAAGCTATCAGCCAACCCAAGCTGCTTGACGACTATCGCCAGACGCTCAAGGCTTTCTATGGGGTGCTGAAAAGCGCTGACCCATACCTTCATTTCGTTTTTCTGACCGGAGTTACAAAATTCGCACAAGTCAGTGTATTCAGCGATTTGAACCAATTGAATGACATCAGTCTCGATTACTCATACGCAACTCTTTGCGGCATCACCCGCGAGGAACTGGCTGCTACTTTCGAGCCCGAGATTGCAACATTCGGCCAGAGGAACCAGCAGAGCCCGGAAGAAGTAGTAGCTGCTATGGAGCGCAATTACGACGGCTATCATTTTCACCCGAACGGAGAAGGCGTTTTCAATCCGTTCAGTGTACTGAATGCTTTCAGCAAACTGGAGATAAGCAACTACTGGTTTCAGACCGGCACGCCTACTTTTTTGGTGGAACTTCTACAGAAAAGCGAATACGATCTCCGTACATTGCTAGACGGGATAGAGGCTCCGGCTTCTTCGTTCACCGAATACAGGATGAATGCCAATAATCCTATTCCGTTGATTTATCAAAGCGGATACCTGACAATAAAGGATTACGATAAAGAGTTTCAAAATTACCTGCTTGCCTTTCCGAATGATGAAGTCCGTTATGGCTTTATCAACTTCCTCGTGCCGTACTACACTCCAATGAAGAATAACGATCAGGGATTTTATATCGGAAAATTTGTGCAAGAGCTCCGGAGTGGTGACTACGAATCCTTCCTCACGCGTCTCGAAGCCTTTTTCGCTGACATTCCGTATGAACTGAATGACCGTACCGAGCGGCACTATCAGGTTATTTTCTATCTGGTTTTCAAATTGATGGGACAGTTCACCGAAGCCGAGGTACGCAGCACCCGTGGTCGTGCTGATGCGGTAGTAAAAACTCCTAAATATATCTACGTATTTGAGTTCAAGCTGAAAGGGACTGCCGAAGAGGCTCTCAAGCAGATTGATGAAAAAGGATATTTAATTCCTTATCAGTCAGACCAGAGAGAAGTTATAAAAATCGGTGTGGAGTTCAGCCCGGAAAGCCGGAATTTAAGCCGCTGGCTGGTAGAGAGATAACAATCAGCAGGTGCAAACCATCATACAAGAAACTATCTTTCTGTTAAAACCTCTACGCGCCATAAACAAAAACACGCCCTGTCTGTTACATAGGCAGCTTAAACATATTAACCTAAACATAAAAATTATGGCTAGAGAAAGTGTAAAAATTCTACAAGGGAAACTAGATGTAGAAAGTTTAATCGCACAGTTGAACGCAGCATTAGCTGAAGAATGGTTGGCATACTATCAATATTGGGTAGGTGCATTAGTAGTGGAAGGTGCCATGCGTGCCGATGTACAGGGTGAATTTGAGGAACATGCCGAAGAAGAGCGCAGACATGCGCAACTGCTCGCTGACCGTATCATCGAGCTGGAAGGAGTTCCGGTGCTCGACCCTAAGCAATGGTTCGAGTTGGCAAGATGCAAATATGATGCTCCGCAGGGGTTCGACTCTGTCAGTTTGCTGAAAGATAATGTAGCTTCCGAACGCTGCGCAATCCTTCGTTATCAGGAAATTGCAGATTTTACCAATGGGAAAGATTTCACTACCTGCGACATCGCCAAACATATTCTTGCCGAAGAGGAAGAACATGAACAGGATTTGCAGGATTATCTGACGGATATTGCAAGAATGAAAAAATCATTCCTCGATAAGTAAATCCTAATATAATAAGAGACTACACCGGAACTCAAACTATATATATGGTCGGAGTTCCGGTGTTTTGTCTTTTTACAGGCTTCAGATACGTGCCCTCAAGCTATCGAGACAGCACCATAGATTATACCAGGTGGCACATATCTGAATGTTTAGTGGCCGGAATATACCGGACAAGGGTCAATCCTCACCTTCCGGAACATCAGGCTCTGGATGTCGTGAAGAGATTCTCTTTTCAAAATCGTCGAACATGGTCTTCATATCTTTATTTATGGACGCCTTATCTTCATCGGCAAGAAAAGCATAAGTAATACTGTTTTGAACAAATAGCTTGATATCTTCATACGAGAATCCATAGCGTAATACCGCCAAGGTATATTGTTCGGTAAGCGATGTACGCAGAATCCCCGGATCGTCGGTAGAGATAATCACAGGGACACCAGCATTTTTGTAGAGCATGATGGGATGTTCGGAATCCTTCACACCAAGGATAAACTCGTTGCTGGTCAGATTGATTTCTACCGGTATTTTACTATCTGCCATCATTTTCAATGTATCATTGCTGTCTTGTTCGAAAGGTAAATCTACACCATGCCCGATACGGTTGGCTTTACCCGTATTTATGGCAAGGCTTATGTGATAGGTCAGGTGTTCGGGGCGCATCAGCCCTATGGTTAATTCCCCGGCGTGAAGTGAAGTAGGGACATTGGGGAATTTATCGTTCAGCAGCTTGAACATTTCCATGTGCAACCGATAATACATCATCGACTTCTCCCCATTTTCTGCGGCTACGATGTTACATCCTTTCAGAACATTCTCCTTGCCATTATATTCTGTTTGCAAACATGCTTTATGAACTACATAGAGTTGAGCGAATACCTTGAGAGGCTCACTACCGCGTGAGGAATAGCCTTGATAACGGCATACAAGGTTTGAGGTGTCCACATCCAAATGATTGCCGAACGTGTTGCTCGTATCATCCAGTTCATTTATAAAGTGGATATAGGTTTCAACAGTATTCTCTGCGTTCTTTTCAAATAGGTTGAAAACTTCATCCAATGTGTCTTGAACATCTTCATAATTCCCTTCTTTTACACATTTTTTCAGTTGCTTATCAAACTGTTCGTAGTCATCACCCAGAAAACAGTCTTTCGGAACGCTGGGGGAAGTCCCCATCACTTCAAGATATTGCACGTTTTCTTTCACAGCACGAACTTTCAGTTCATGCATCAGGTAGGCAAGGTTATTAATGTCTCCGGTCAATGCCGAAAGCAAACCGAATGTGCCGAAGAAGTATTCGTCCGGACCGAGGGGATACTTGTAGGGCTGGAAGTTGCGGATGCTCCATTTGTCGATAAGTGCCATACGGTGATTATGCAAGTCGTCCATATCATTGGAAAGCTGTATGGTTTCTATATCTATCGGCTTTTGGGCATAGAGCCTGCCTGTTTCCAGATTAACGTACATACTTTTTTTTGCAGCCAGCTCAAAGTAAGTTTCGGCATAAGCTGAACCTGTCAAATGGTTATGTACATCGCCACCTTTGGGCATTTCGGTGAAGAACTGGCGCAATGCTGCTTGATTGTCTTTGATAGTGTCAAAGTAGGCTGAAGTGGCTATTTCCTGTTGTGTTGGAGTATAACCTTCATTCTCTGTTGTTCTCATAACTATTATATTTAAAAATTAAAGAAAAACTTGCCGGACACTTGCTCCCGTCCGGCATAGGAGTTTTTACAGGTACATTACTGCCCTTTTTATTGGGTATTCTTCATTTCATTCATGTTATATTTATACTTATTACGTCTTCTTACAGTCGGCAGAGCTCGGAGCACTGCCATCCTCTGCACCGCTACTTTCAGCAGCTTTTGAGAAATAGGTCATGAGTACCTTTTCGATCACCTCTTTTTCTATACATGTGCGTTCCAGTTTGCTTCTCAAACGGTCCTGCTCACGAAGATGCGTCACTATATACCGGTTGCTATTCCGCTCCCGGCGGCGGTAATGCAGATAAATAAAGAGTACCGCCGCCAGTGAACAACAGACGATAGTCGAAACAATAAGAACCATGTAATCATTCATGTCTTTTTTTATCTTTTTTACTATCTTTCATTCATTATCCTGCCGAAGCGATTCGCTTTGTACAGGAATAGCGGAAACCGACTAAGCGAATACCCCATCCGGAGATCCCCTTCACTTCATGTTTCGTTATCGTAACATCATACTCATACATCTTCCCGGCTTCCAGTTTCGGTATCTGCTGATGCATCTTCCAGGTGTACACTTCGCCGTTCGCATAGTGGAGTGTCACCATGTGCCCGGTGCTGAGCGATTCGGCAGGCAGCAGGATGGCTTCGTAGCGAACGCCCGCCGTCACGACGCAGGGTGCGAACGAAATCCGGATAAAAGGCTCCATCCGTCGGGTAGAGCGGACCATTCCGGTGAGTATCGTGCCGTTTGCAATCTATTTGGGCCTCAGGGTAATCTCGAAAGGTTTCACCTGTCCGGCTTCCAGCTTTATTTCTTCTGTCGTACGGTAAGTCCATTGCTTCTCCCCGTCCTTAAATCGGAACAATTCCGTCCCGGCAGCTATCGTCTGCGGGATAATAAACGCCCGGTAGGTGTAGCGTGTCGTATAATCCGCATCGCCGGGCTGCTCCACGCGGGATAGTTTCAAAGACTTTATGACGTCAAGACCCTTTACCATCCCCGTTTCCACATAGAATTCGAAGTCGATGTCACACCCATGGAGCTCGGTGATAACCCGGTCGTTTCCTCCCTTCACCGACAGTTCTATACATGCCTGTAACGGAGAAAATTCGAGGGTTACCGGTTCGGATGTATTACTAACTCTCATCTTTTTGGCATGAAGAAAATGCAAATATTTGGAATCTTCCAAACTTGTAATACTAACTACTACATCAGAAAAATTGAAGAACTCTTCAATATATGGAAAATAGGCAATGAAACTCAACGTTCCATCTTTGGGATAATAGGTGCAGATATCCGGCAGGGTATATTCCCAACGTCCGCCTTTATACGTCATCGGCATGTTTTGTGCAAGGTTTCTGTTAATGGGGCTATAGCCCTTCTTATCGTCTATGATCATGACACCTACCTTGTCACCCTCCTGCCATGTATTGGTATAGTTTCCATCCGTACTTACGGCTACGCGCGTGCCGATTGCACCGTTGTCAGGCGTGGCATAAGCCATGTTGAAATGTATCTTTTGCGGAGGAATCGTTTGCTCCGGTTCTGTTCCCGGCATATCGTCCTTGCTGCATGAGGCAAACAGAAAAAGGGATATAACCGCGGGAATGAGTGCATAAATTATTCTTCGTAACATAATTCTTTTATTTTTAAGTGATTGTTATTCGGCATTACCGACTCCTGTAGCGCCTACCGTCCAACTGTTGATGTTGCCGGTAACCTCTATCATATATTTTGCCACGGTGATATCATACGTATATATCTTGCCGGGTTTCAATTCTGCTATCTGCTTATACATACTCCACGTATAGGTTTCGTTTTTGTCGGTGGTGAACGTCACTGTATGCGTCGCGTCGAGAGAACCGATGGGGAGCAGGATGGCTTCGTAAACGGAACCGGCGGTTACGGTGCATGCTTCAAAGGGTTTCGCGTTGCCCATACCAGTAAGCCCGCCCGAACCTTTGAGGTCGAAGCTGGCGGTGGTATTCATGCCGTTGATGTTCACCTTGACAATCTCACCCAGTACATTTGGGGCTTTCGTTACTTTCATTCTCAACTTCGCCAGTTGATGGTCAAAAGCCAAATCCACGGATGTGTTGTTCCTGCCATCCTCTTTGCTGTATCCTGCCCCCTGCTTGTCGGCTGCCGCCCACATCAGGTCGATGCCTGTCTGCGATGTCTGATTGGATACATCTACCGGATAAACAAAGCCGGACAGTGTTTCTTTATAAGGATGGTAGGCTATGAAATCTGCTTTTTTCGTTTCATCCAGCGGATAGTAAATAGCCTGTACCGCAGAAGTAAATGAGGTTGACGCTCCGGCTTCCGAAGCCGTGTATTTTATATTTTCTGCGTTTTCCAATACGTCGCTCGTACCGTTGTTCACCATATAGATTCCCACAGGATCGCCTTCTTCCCAAACGCTTTCATTTTGCGGGGAGATGGCTACGCGTGTTTGTGTAGCTGTGGCGCCCGAAGTGAAACGAACCGTACCGTCGTTGTTTACTGGTGTATTATCCTTCTCACATGAGACGATAATGGCGCATACGGCGATTAACGCTGCTGGTAAAATAAACTTTTTCATATTCATCTTTTTATATTAATATTGTTAAATTGATAACTATTTGCTTGATTTTGTATTTAGTCTGCCGTTCCGCTACCCGAAACGGATATCCAATCGGTAATGGTGGCGGTGAATCCCGCACCGGTAGGTGTTTCCACCACCTCGCCGCCCAAAGAGAGCGGAGTTATCTTGTCAGCGTTGAAGGCCGTGAGTGCCGTCGTCAGGTCGCTGCCATCGTTACCGTTGGCATCGGTGAGCGACACAGGTTTCGGAGTGTTGCCTTCGAAGAAGATTTTAGCGTGTAACTTCTGCCGGCTTCCTGCCACACCGAGCAGGCGCACCGTGGCTGCCCATTTTCCGGCATTGGCGCCGTCGGTAACTTTCGTGAACGCCAGTGCCACGTTCAGCGGCGCACCGTGCATACCGTTATCCATGTTCAGCGTCGAGGCGGCTCCCGAAAGGTAACCTTCGACATGTTCTATCCGGTCCGTCGTGCCGCCCGTCGGTGTAATAAAGAGTGTCAGTTGGCGTACTTGCTGCTGCATCGCAACGGTAAGGGTGTGGTCGGTGTCCGCTTCTATCGTAGTTTCCGTCACGCCCGTAAACAACCAGCCCGGCATTTCTTGTATGAATAGCCCCACTCCGTCCACGTTGCCCGAAGCCCCGGCTACGGTAACCGTCGCACCGTTCACGGTAACGTGTTCCGGCGTGTTATGGATGCGGAGATGGTAAATACCCGGTTCAAAAAAGTTGTCGAGCGTGTTTGTGACATTGCTCACGGTTGCCGAGTATTCATCGACCGACACCGTGTAGTTCGCTGGGATGTCCACGCCGGTCGTGCGTCGTGTCCAGTCCGTTGTAAGGGAGATTTGCCCTTTGTCCGGGTGCGCGGTGTTGTAAATCGGGTCTTTCACGTCGCATCCGGCGAGAGCCAGCGTTGCGGTTGCCATGATAAGATATTGTTTTATTCTTTTCATATCTGTCGTTTTTAGATTGTTCTACTTGTTGTTTCCAATAGTCCATATCAGACTGATTCCTGCCTGTGTCGGTCCCCAGAGGTTCTTTGTCTTGTTCCGTTCCTTATAGACACGTACCCCGTCGGTCATGCCGAAGCTGTCATATTCGGAACGGGTATAGCCCAAGCCGAGGTTGAAGTCGAGGGAGAAACTGCGGGAGAGGGATAATTGGTAACCCAACGTCACGCCCGCATTCCATAGCTTACCCTGATAGCCGGTATCCTTTGAAACGATACCGCCCAACATATACTTATATATATTATATTCCCCATAGCTGCCCGAGACTCCAGCGTAAAAATGTTTTTTATCCAAAAGGTACCAGCGTACTTCAGGGTTGACGAGCCACATCTTCTGTACTTTATCACGCTCACCGCCCCACCACGAGAAGCTGCCGTCCAGCCGGATGCCGACATTCTCATTCAGACGCCACTCCACGCCAAGCGTAGGAAGCAGGAAGGCGTCATACAACACATTCGTGCGGACGGCAAACCGATAAGGCTGTTCCGTCTCCCGGATGCGTTGCTCTGATACAAGGACAGGCTGTTGCTCCGCTGCGGAGGGTTCGGATGGTTGCTCCACGGCGGTTTCCGTTTTTTGCTCCACGCATCCTTGTTTTAGTTGAGGTTCTTCCCGTTTTACTCTTTCTTTGACGGGTGTCTTCTCCGGCATAGCCTTAGCCGAAGGGATACGGAGCGTCACTACCACTATATCCTTATTATCCTCATACGCACGCGCGTAATTGGCGGTGATGAAATCCGCTTCTTTCAGCCCTTTGCGAATGATAAGTTCCGACTTCACGCGATTGGCACGGGCGAATGCCATGTTCAGGTTCTCTTTAGTGGTGGACAGCGAAGCACAGTAGCCGTCCACATAAACGGGCATGTTACCTTTCGCGATCTCCGTCTTGTGATGGTCTAGCAATCCATAGAGCCTTTCAAGTTCCGTCTCATTGCCCGCAAGGATAAACATCTCCTCGCCCGGAAGAAAACGGAAAGTGATTACTCTGTCTTCTGCTTTCTGTGCGGAAGCTGTTGCTCCGGATAATATGAATATAAGAAGCAGAGCCAGCAGTTTTTCTTGTAATTGTTTCATAAGGTTCATTTTTATTTGTTTCAATCTAAATATGTAATGTTATTTATAGGGTATCAATAGGATATAAATCATCTGACAACAAAGTTAAAGGCATGCTTTGGGTTCCCTTAACAAAAAGGTAAATAAAACCTATATCAAAAAGTAAATCTTACATTTTTCTTAGTACGTTTAGTTGTTTCAGTACGCCTGGTTGCGTTTTTTAGTACGTCTGGTTGTATTTTAGCCCATATAAGGTGTTTTTTGAGATAAATCAAGGAAGGTATTATTCATTTTATTAAATTTGCAAAACAGATACACAAACCTCATGGACAACAGAACACTTATCTTACTTTTCACTTGTTTCGTACCGCTTTTTACAGCAGTAGTGGGGACGATTATTGAAGCTATTTCCTTACAGGATAGTGTGACCGTCCGTGAAAAGCATGTTAAGAGGATGCTTATGTGTTATTTCCTGATGTTTATTTTTATTGGTACCGGAGTGGCTACCGGAGTGGCATTGCCGAAGATTACCATACAGATATTACCACTCACTGTTTTTTCCCTTTACATAGCTCCCGTCCTCTATTATCGTTTCGTTTACCTGCTGACCAATACGGAGAACAAGGAAACTTCTCATTTCAGCAGACATTACCTCTTTCCGGTTCTGTCCGCTCTCGGTTTTTGCACCTTTTATTATACTGTCCCGCCCGCCATCCGCCTGCAATTGGTGGTAGAAAGGACTGTTGCCGGTTATCCGGTCACTACCTTTATCTTCAAAACGATTCCGTTGGTACAGTTCGCCCTTGCCATCCTATATATGTCGCTCGTCTTCCGAAAGCTGACAATATGTTACCGTCAAAACAGGCCAAAAAGTGTTTTATGGAAGAAATGGTTCCACATTTCCGTTTTCCTATGCAGTCTCTCCATCATTTGGTCGGGAGCGTTCTGCCTGACGACGTGCCGCCGGGTAGCGGTAGCCGCTTTATCCATAGCGATTGTCGCGGCCTGGATACAGGCCATTCATCTCTGTTGCCACACCTTCAATCGAAGGTCATTGCTCTTCCTGCCACTCACTATTGCTCCTATTCCCCTGAAAATGCCTTCCAGGGAACAACTTTTCGAGCAAAGAAACGGTAGCGGAAGGCATCGTACATATACCCGCTGGACACAAACCGGTGATCCCGTGAAGGTAGAACCGGCACCTCTCAACCGTAAACTCTTTGAACAGCAAGTCATCGGGAGAAAATTATATCTGAATCCGCAACTCCGGTTGTCCGACCTGATGGAGCTTTTCAACACCAACCGCAGTTATCTTTCCGGTTTTATCAATGAAACGTATGGCTGTGGCTTCAACGGATATATCAACCGGCTGCGGCTTCGCGAATTCGAACGGCTGATGAACCTGCCCAGTAACCGGAAAAAAGCAGCAACCAAACTCTATGCGAAAGCCGGGTTTCCCAACTATCAGACTTATCTTAGAATTAAAAAGAAGATTTACAATCAGGAAAGTTAAATACGCAGAGTGACATGATTACGAAAGAGTTTTTGCAATACACCGGCTTTTGTGCCCCCATTATTTCTTCATTGGGGTGCGCAATTATGCTTGTCCTTTTCCGCCATACCCATGCCAAATCAGAAGAGGGAACACTGCACCGCCTGCTGGTGTCATACTTCCTGTTGGTGAGCTTAGGGTGGATATGCTCGCTTGTCTATGTCTATCTCCCTTTGCTGTATGTGCGTATCAATGTCCTTTATTATCTGATTGTATTTTGGAGCCAGGTGATCTTCTACCAATTTATCTATACACTTACCCGGTTGCCCGGAGAAAAACCGTTCTCAAGAGTTCACTATATTTTTCCTTTGGTGATAGTCGGCACATTCGCCATATGGTCGGCTTTCGTGCCTTTTGAAACGCAAGTGTATATTGTCACATCGCGGGGAGAAGTTGCGCCCGGTTACGAAGCCTACTCCCGTTTCTTTACCGCCCGCCTGCTGCTACGGGGAATATGGAACATAGCCTACACCGCCCTTGCCTGGTGGCGGTTGCTGGCTTACCGCCGTTCCATATCCGACTATTCTGCCAATGCCGACCGCACTTCGTTGGCTTGGGTGACACTTTTGCTGCTGATTTCGTTCAGCCTGGTTCCTCCTTCTCTGCTTTCAGCCATTTTCTCCAAAAAGATACTGATAGCGTCGCTGTTGCTGCTGATTCCCCAATTATTGCTGGTAGTGCAGCACGCTGTGGTCTGTTACAATATGGCTGTCGGGAATTTCGTGGTTATTTATTATCCGGGAGAAGAAATTGAGACAGAATCAAAGGAGAATGCCGAAATGGAAATGGAAAAAGAAACTGAATCGGAGCGGGCGTATAAACGGAAAAAGTTTGAAAAATATATATATGAACATCGCCCGTATCTGAATCCCGATTTACGGATAACGGATCTGATGCAGGCTTTTCACACGAACCGAACGTATATCTCCCGGTTTATCAACCGCGAATATGGAATGAATTTCTCCCGTTATATCAATATGCTACGCCTTCGTGAAATGGAAGCGTTGCGCAACGACCCGGCCTGCTCCCGCCTTCCCGAAGAGGAACGCGCCTGCCTGGCAGGATTCAGCAATTTTCGCAGCTATCAACGTGTAAAGAGGATGGCGGAGAAGGAAAATAGATCATGTTTTCCAGAGACTGGAAAACAAACAACATATAAACAGTAAGCAAGATGAATAATATTACGAATTATTACGGAGACTTGGGCATATTTCTTTATTATACCCCTATCGTGAGTGCTTTTATGGCTGCATTCGCCCTACTTGCCAACCGTCGGCGAACTCCTTCGCAAACGTGGTTGGCTCTCGTCTTAGTTACATTAGGAACCGGCATGGCTGCCAGTTTCCTGTTCGACCGCTATTTCAGCGCGAGCCATAGCGAAATATTCCGCCCGGTCAATTTTATTTTTTCAACGGCAAATTCCATCGTCATTCTGTTTTACTATGTTTCACTGATGCGTCCCCAATTGCTTACCCGGAAATATATGCTTTATTTTAGTGGGGGCTGGGCGCTATTTTCTCTATTTGTCCTGTTGCCCGGCACGTTTTCGGCACGTTTTCAACCGGTTCAGGGTATCCACAGGTTGGCAGATTTATCTTCGCTGCCGATGGTTTTCCACCTTCTGACTATCTGTGGCATCCTTGTTTTTTATACCTGGATGGGGGTTTTTATACTACGTATCTACCGTGATTACCGTAAGTTTATCGTCAACAGTTATTCTTTTGTGGGAGGGATTACCCTTTCGTGGGTGAGCATTACGATTTATTTGTTTATTATCATGGGCATCCTCGATATACTCTGGATGGTGAACACTTCCGCCGGATACAAAATGCTGTTCAATGTCGTTTCTTTGGGAGCCGTGTGGACCCTGTTCTGGTATGGTTCCCGCCAGAGCGCGATTCCTCCGGTAGATATTGAGCCGAAGAAGAAGAGCTTCAAGGAAGTGGAAGAGTTATCTGTCACCACGGATGACAAGCAAGCAAAACTCAAAATACAATTGCTGGAATATTTTAATCATAAAAAGCCTTATCTGAATCCGGAACTTTCGCTGAAAGAGGTGGCACAAGCGTTGCAGACAAATCATTATGCGCTTTCCCGTTTTATCAACAAAGAGTTTGAGGTGAATTTCTATACACTTATCAACCGTTTCCGTGTGGAGTATATACTTCACCTGATCGAATTGAACAAAGGTACTATCAACTGCGATACGCTTCATGCAATTTCCGGTTTTAAGAGCCGTACCACCTTTTTTAAACAGTTTAAGGAGATTGCCGGATGCACGCCACAGGAATACATCGAAAGCCGAAAGACAGAAAAGTCCAACAATAGTACGATAAAAACAAAACTATTTTAGAGTAAATCAAGAAGAAATCTTTCTTTTTTCGTATTTTTGTCCCAATATGCACGTTTAATCCAAGTAGATAACGAACATTAGCAAAAAAAGAATGAAAGTAATTGATTTAATACATAGCAACAAGAAAACTGCTTTTTCTTTCGAGATACTTCCACCGCTGAAAGGAACGGGAATAGAAAAGTTATATCAGACAATCGATACGCTTCGGGAATTTGACCCGAAATATATCAATATCACTACCCACCGCAGCGAATATGTGTATAAGGACCTCGGTAACGGATTGTTTCAGAGAAACCGCTTGAGAAGGCGTCCGGGAACGGTTGCCGTGGCTGCCGCCATTCAGAACAAATACAATATTACGGTAGTCCCGCATATTTTGTGCAGCGGATTCACACGTGAAGAAACCGAGTATGTGTTGCTCGACCTGCAATTTCTGAATATCACGGAATTACTGGTGTTGCGTGGTGACAAAGCGAAACATGAGTCGGTATTTACACCGGAAGGTGACGGTTATCATCATGCTATCGAGTTGCAGGAACAAATCAATAATTTCAATAAAGGTATTTTTGTGGACGGTTCGGAGATGAAAGTCAGCAGTACGCCGTTTTCTTACGGGGTGGCTTGTTATCCGGAGAAGCACGAAGAAGCTCCCAATATCGAGACTGACCTTTACTGGCTGAAGAAAAAAGTGGAGAACGGGGCGGAATATGCTGTGACGCAGTTGTTCTACGATAACAGGAAATATTTTGAATTTGTGGAGCAGGCGAAAGCGGCAGGTATCAATATACCTATCATTCCGGGAATCAAGCCGTTCAAGAAGCTGTCTCAACTAAGTATGATTCCAAAGACTTTCAAAGTGGATTTGCCGGAAGACTTGGTGAAAGAAGCGTTGAAGTGCAAGAATGACGCGGAAGCCGAGCAAGTAGGTATCGAATGGTGTGTAGCCCAGTGCAAGGAGTTGATGGCTCATGGAGTACCAAGTATTCATTTCTACTCTATCGGAGCCGTAGACAGTATCAAAGAAGTAGCCAAAATCATTTATTGATATGTTTTTCAGAGACGTAATCGGACAGGAAGAAATCAAGCAACGGCTTATTCAGGAAGTGAATGAGGGGCGTATTCCACATGCCCAGCTTATCTGCGGCCCGGAAGGGGTCGGGAAAATGCCGCTGGCTATTGCTTATGCACGTTATATCAGTTGCACCAACCGGGGCGGAACTGATGCCTGCGGTGTGTGTCCGTCCTGCGTGAAATTCAATAAATTGGTGCATCCGGACGTACATTTCGTTTTTCCTATCGTGAAAAGCGCAAAGGGAAAAAAGGAAGTATGCGATGATTATATTGCCGACTGGCGACCGTTTGTCATCAATCATCCTTACTTTAACCTAAACCACTGGTTGGGTGAGATGGATGCCGAGAACTCACAGGCATTGATTTATGCCAAAGAGAGTGATGAGATTCTGAAAAAACTTAGTCTGAAATCCAGTGAAGGGGGATTTAAGATTACGATTGTGTGGCTGCCGGAGAAAATGCATCCGGTGTGTGCCAACAAACTGCTGAAGTTGCTTGAAGAGCCGCCGGAAAAGACGGTTTTCTTATTGGTATCGGAAGCACCGGACATGATTCTGCCTACTATCCTGAGCCGTACCCAACGTATGAATGTGCGGAAGATCGACGAAGCTAGTATCGACCGGGTATTACAGACAAAATATAATATTTTGCCTGCCGACAGTATTTCTATCGCCCATCTGGCAAACGGGAATTTTATCAAGGCACTCGAGTCTATTCATCTGAATGAAGAGAACCAGTTGTTCTTCGAATTATTTGTCAGCCTGATGCGTTTGTCTTACCAACGGAAAATCAGGGAGATGAAAATGTGGAGCGAGCAAGTGGCAGGCATGGGGCGTGAACGCCAGAAGAATCTTCTGGAATATTGCCAGCGTATGATTCGGGAGAATTTTATCTTCAACCTGCATCAACGCGACCTTACGTATATGACTATCAACGAACAGAATTTTGCAACCCGCTTTGCGCCTTTTGTCAACGAACGGAATGTGATGGGTATCATGGACGAACTGAGCGAAGCGCAACTACATATAGAACAGAATGTAAATGCTAAAATGGTATTCTTCGACTTCTCGCTGAAGATGATTGTACTGTTGAAGCAATAATAAATATATAAACTATGGAATATAAACTTCATAATGGGAGCGGCGGCCTTTGCTGCAAAGGGTGCTCCCGACAAGATAAGAAACTGAACACCTACGATTGGCTGGCTGATATTCCGGGCAATGCGGAAGAGAGTGACATGGTAGAGGTGCAATTCAAGAATACCCGGAAGGGGTATTACCGCAACAGCAATAAAATCAAACTGGAAAAGGGGGATATAGTTGCCGTTGAAGCTGCTCCGGGTCACGATATTGGTGTAGTAACGCTGACAGGCAGACTGGTTCCGCTGCAAATGAAGAAAGCAAACTTCAAGGCGGATACGGAAATCAAGCGCGTTTACCGGAAAGCCAAACCGGTGGATATGGAGAAATTCAACGAAGCCAAAGGTAAGGAGCATGCTACGATGATTCGTGCGCGCCAGATTGCTTTGAATCTGAGCCTGAACATGAAAATCGGCGATGTGGAGTATCAGGGAGATGGTAACAAGGCTATCTTCTATTATATTGCGGACGAGCGTGTGGATTTCCGCCAACTGATTAAGGTATTGGCGGAAGCGTTTCGTGTACGTATCGAGATGAAGCAGATTGGTGCACGCCAGGAAGCGGGACGTATCGGCGGTATCGGTCCTTGCGGACGCGAGCTTTGCTGTGCTACGTGGATGACGAGTTTCGTATCGGTATCTACCAGTGCAGCCCGTTATCAGGACATTTCACTGAATCCGCAGAAACTTGCCGGACAATGCGCGAAGCTGAAATGCTGTCTGAATTATGAAGTGGACTGCTATGTGGAAGCTCAAAAGCGTCTTCCTTCCAAGGAGATTGAACTGGAAACAAAGGATGGTACTTTCTATTTCTTCAAGGCGGATATTCTGAGCAATCAGATTTCTTATTCTACAGACAAGAGCTTCCCTGCTAATTTGGTTACGATTAGCGGTAAACGTGCTTTTGAGATTATCTCCATGAATAGAAAAGGGATGAAGCCGGACAGCCTGGTCGAAGAAGAGAAGAAGCCGGAACCGAAGAAACCGGTGGATTTGCTGGAACAGGAAAGCCTTACCCGTTTCGACCGCAACCGGAATAATAAGGATGGCGGAAACCGGAATAACAAGAAGAAGAAAAAAGGAAATAACAACAATAACAACCGCCCGCAGCAACAGGCAGAGGGTGGAAACCGTCCGCAACAACCTCAACGGGAGAATGATAACCGCTCGCAACCGTCAGAAAACGGAAACAGAGGGGAAAGGGAAAACCGACCGAGAAACAATAATAACAACCGGAACAGGGGACAGAATCAAGGACAGAATCAGGGACGGAATAACGACAACAGACGACCGGAACGCCCACAAGGACAAGAACGTCCTCAAAATCAGGAACGTCCTCAAAATCAGGAAAGACCGGAACGTCCGCAAGGTCAGGAGCGTCGTCCCAGACCGGAAAGACCCGAAAGAGGAGAAAGACCCGAAAGACCGGAAAGAAATCAGAATCAGGAGAAACCGCAGAATAATAATGAAAAGCCTTCTCAGGAATAGCTTATTTTGTCTGTTCGCTGCTTGTTTAGCAGCCTGTAACGACGAGAATACTGTGTATCACTCTTACCAATCCCTTCCTAATGAAGGATGGGGAAAGAGTGATACACTCTCTTTTCTTATTCCTATCACTGATAGTATTCCTACCACTTTCCGCCTATTCGCGGAAGTCCGTAACAGGACAGATTATCTTTATCATGACTTGCATTTATTCATTTCTCAAAATATGCCGGATTCTACGGTGTGGCGTACTGATACTATCGCTATCAGCCTTGCCGATTCCACAGGCAGATGGACAGGAAAAGGATGGGGAAGCGTTTTTCAAGCAGAAACATTCGTCAAATCCGTACGTCCTTTGCATCCGGGCAATTATACCATTAAGGTAATGAGCGGAATGAAAGACGAGAAATTGCAAGGAATAAATGACATAGGAATACGGGTTGAAAAACAACGCATAGAAGATTAAGAAATTCTTCTCATCTTGATAAAAGTGTAGTCAAAGTACATTTATATCCTGATAAAAGATTTATATCCTGATAAAAGTGTAATTTGAAAACAAATAACCCTTCTACAGCCTTCTGCCCCGCCCTGCATCCAAGCGCAGGAAGATAAACAGCAATATCGTAAAGCCCCACAAAGAAGACCCGCCGTAACTGAAGAACGGCAGCGGAATACCGATAACCGGTGTCAATCCCAACACCATACCGACATTAATAAATAGATGGAAAAGGAAGATGCTGACGACGGAGTATCCATATACCCGCCCAAAAGTAGAGGGCTGTCGTTCGGACAAGAATATCAATCGCAAAATCAGAATCAGAAAGGCTATCAAGACGGCAGCCGAGCCGACAAAGCCTTGCTCCTCTCCTACTGTGCAGAAGATAAAGTCTGTATCTTGTTCGGGTACATACTTCAATTTGGTTTGCGTACCGTTCAGGAAGCCTTTTCCCGTCAGTCCGCCGGAGCCGATGGCAATCTTGGACTGGTTCACGTTGTACCCCGCTCCTGTCAAGTCTTCTTCCAAGCCCAGTACCACCTTGATACGGATTTGCTGATGCGGTTCCAGTACATTATCGAATACATAGTTGCTGGAATAGAGGAATCCGATGGAGCCGATAGTGAATAAGGCAATTAAGAAGTAGGTGCGCTGGCGCTCGCTCAATGCCAAATATATCAGATAACCTACTACGACAGCACAAAGTCCCCATTGCACCCAAACCAGGCTGAAATGTACCCAGTATTCTGATACCAAGTAAGCGATTAATAATACGCCCAGGCTTCCGCCAATGATGTTGCGGGTAGGTGCGGCTTTCTTACGATATACCCATACCATGCCGCCGGCGAATAACAAAATCAAGAGTAATACGATAAATTCGCCCAATGGCGTGGGCGTGTCGGCAATGAACACTTCGTCGAAACGGATGCCGACTACGAAGTAGATTACCGCGCAGACTCCGGCAAAGAGTACTACGCCCGGCATTCCTTCCCGGTAGAGAACCAGGAAAAAGGCGAGATATACCAAGGCAGAGCCTGTCTCCCGCTGACCGATAATCAATAACATCGGGAGAAGGATAATCAGCCCCAAGACCAGGGCGCACTTTTCCTTCTTGATGCTGAATGAGTAGGCGTTCATATATTTGGCCAGCGCCAGGGCCGTGGCGAACTTGGCAAATTCGGCGGGTTGCAGGCTGACAGGCCCCATGACGAGCCAGGAACGCGAACCTTTTGTGTCCGGTGCAATAAAGATAGTGACGATAAGCAAGAGAATCATCCCTATATATATAATGTAGGCGAACATATCATACATACGGTCTTCCAGCATCAACAGCACAAAGCCTAGCCCGAACGAACAGATAATCCATACAAACTGCTTGCCGGCACGGGTAGAGAAGTCGAGGAAGTCGCGTTCGCCATAGTCATAGCTCGCTCCGCAGACGCTGAACCATCCGCCGACAATCAGGAGCAGGTAAATGCAAATCGTTACCCAGTCCAGTGTTTTCCACAAACTATCGCTCCTCGTTACCATACAATATCACTCTGTTACTAAATTCTTCCGCCCTCAACTCGTTCTCCGGAGAGAGCTTGCCTTTCATATATTGCTCCATCATCAGTGCCCCGAAAGGAACTCCGTATGTAGCTCCCCATCCGCCGTTCTCCACATAGACGGCAATAGCAATCTTCGGTTTGTTCATCGGCGCAAAGCCCATAAATACCGAATGGTCATGTCCGCGGTTCTGTGCCGTACCCGTTTTTCCACAGGCTTCCAAATCCGGCACCATCATGGAGAGCATCCGGCAAGTACCACCCGTAGCAGCGGCACGCATACCTTCTACTACCGACTCGTAATGTCTCTTTTCAATAGTGGTATAGCGGGGGGTACGGTAGAGACTGTCTATCTGATTGTCCTGGATTTCTTTTACAATATGTGGTGTGACGAAATATCCTCTGTTAGCTATCGTTGCTCCCAGGTTTGCAATCTGGAGCGGGGTGGACAGGATTTCTCCCTGACCGATAGAGATACTGATTACCGTCAGTCCGTTCCAGTGTCCGCGATAGGCTTTATCATAGAATTGCGCGTTCGGGATTAACCCGCGTTTCTCTCCCGGCAAATCGACTCCCAGTTTGTAACCGAATCCTTGCGAAACCATGTGGTCTTTCCAAACGGTGATGGCATTCTGCGGCGAACCGTACTTACGGTCGCCGAACATACGGAACAGCCCCCAACAGAAATAGGAGTTGCACGAGGTAGCAATGGCGGGTATCAACGGAAGCGGCGCTCCGTGAGCATGGCAACCTACCGTCAGTCTGCCGTAATGGAAACCACGCGAGCAGGGGAAAGTAGGGCTTTGCTCGGTGATGATTCCCTCTTGCAGGAAGGTCAGTCCCTGCGCTGTCTTAAAGGTAGAACCCGGTGGATAAACACCCATCAAAGCACGATTCAACAAAGGCTTCATCTTGTCACGTTGCAGCATCAGGTGGTTCTTACCCCGTTGACGACCAATCATCAGATGCGGGTCATAGTTCGGAGAAGATACCAGGCAGAGGATTTCTCCGGTTTCGGGTTCGATGGCTACGATACTTCCGATTTTGTTCTTCAATAAACGTTCGCCCAACATCTGCAAATCAATGTCCAGGCTTAGCGTCAGGTTCTTGCCGGGGACGGAAGGACGGTCGTATTCGCCATCCATATAATGTCCTTGAATACGGCCGTGCGCATCACGAAGCAGGATTTCAATTCCTTTCTCTCCGCGCAGGTACTTTTCATATGATTTCTCCACACCCAACTTGCCGACATAGTCGCCACGGATATAGTATCCTTCTTCATCCGCTTCCATTTCTTTGGCGGAAACTTCTCCGATGTCGCCCAAAGCATGGGCGGCGGCATTGTAGGAATATTGGCGGATGGTACGCCGCTGGATATAGAAGCCACGGAACTTGAACAGTTTTTCCTGAAAGACACCACATTCTTCTGCCGAAAGTTGCGACATAAATAACTGGTTGGTATAGCGGGAGTATCCCGGATTGCGGCGACGGTCTTTCATGTCGCTCATTATCTTCAGGAATTGGGCACGGGTGATGTTCAATGACTGACACAGGTCGAGCGTGTCCAGGTTTTCCACTTCTTTCGGAACAATCGAAATGTCATAGGCAGGCTGGTTGAATACCAGCAATTTGCCGGCACGGTCGTAGATAGCTCCTCGCGAGGGATATTGAATCTTGTTCAGGAAAGCGTTGCTGTCGGCATTCTTTTTATAGTCGTCCGTCGTTATCTGCAATACGAAAAGCCGTATCAGATAAATGAGAACAATGGATAGAGCAATGCCACTGATAACAAATTTGCGCTTCTCTAATCTATAATCTTTTGCCATCTTTACTTCCTTATACCTTCAACAGCCACAATACAAGTTACAGTCAGAATGGTGCAAAGTAACACCCGCAGCAGCAACAGCCAAATGCTGGAAAACGAGAAGAACTCAATGGAGAGTAGTGCCAAGCTATGCACAAAAACACTTGCAGTAGTATATTTCAGGAAAGGAGTGATGCCCATCGTCTTGAAGGAAGGAATGAAGCTATCCAGGTTGTCACGGGGAGTAAACAGACGCAGCAAAGAAGGGCGCAGGAAAGCGAGCAGCACGGTGGCAGCCGCATTCATCCCCGGAGTATCGGCAAACACGTCGATGGTGAGTCCGAAAAAGAAAGCCCACAGCATCAGTTCATTCCGCGAAGTGCCGGAATTGAACTTCAGTATGAAGTAAATATAGAGAAAGGGAGTAGCGTATCCTGCTATATGCACATTATTCAGGATAAGCACCTGAAGAAGTACCAAGCCGATAAACCATCCGATTCTATGTATATAGGTGATAATCATTCTTTTGTTGCCTTGTTTTCAAGTTTCTTCTGTTCCTCCTGACCGTTGCGGGCTACTACACGGACATCGCCGAGTTTACCGAAATCGGTAGCCAGCTTTATCTTCAACAGGTAGGACAGTCCGTCGTTGGAATCGGACATATCATCTACCGTACCTACCATAATACCTTCCGGGAATACGGTTGAGAAGCCACTGGTCACTACGGTATCTCCCAAATTAAATTCCGCGTGGCGGGGCAGGTCTTTCAGATAGGCATAACGTGAATCTCCGTGCTCCCACTTCAGATAACCGAAGTAATCACTGCCTATAATCTTACAACTTATATTGGACTTGCTGTTCAATACGGAAATCACAACCGAATAGGAAGGAGATGTCTCATACACAATACCTACAATACCATTGCCGTCTACCACTCCCATCTCGGGACGGATGCCGGAAGAAGAACCCTTATCAAGGGTAATGTAGTTATCAGGCAGTGTCAGGCTGTTCTTTATCACGTGTGCCTTGAACAACTGATAATCATTCTGCGGCATCTGACGGATGCTGTTGACAGTCACCGAATCGACCTGACGTTCTTTCAAGGCTTTCTCCAGGTTCGTGATTTGCTGCTCGAGCAACATATTACGATCCAGCAGATCTTCATTGACCGATTTCAGATGAAAATAAGAGGTTATTCCCCCCGAAACTTCATAAACCGCCCCCACAACCGTATTGGCAGAAGTAAAATAAGTACTCTGCTGATAGCGGTTGAACCGAAATAACAAAACAAAACTGGCTACCTCTAATATGATAAAGAGGAACCAGTAATTGTATTTCAGAAGGAAGTTTACTAAATTCCTCATCCCTGATTTATCTCATTAAGAAGGAGAAACGGTCTACATTCTTTAATGCAACTCCTGTACCTTTGGCAACAGCGTGCAAAGGGTCTTCCGCAATGTGGAAAGGAATATTGATCTTGTCAGTCAGTCTCTTGTCCAGTCCACGGAGCAATGCGCCACCACCGGAAAGGTAGATACCATTGTGCACAATGTCAGCGTAAAGTTCGGGCGGAGTACATTCCAACGCGCTCAAGATAGCTGTTTCAATCTTCGAGATTGATTTCTCCAGACAGTGGGCTACTTCCTGATAGCATACGGGTACTTCCATCGGAAGGGCTGTAATACGGTTCGGACCGTGAACAATATAATCTTCAGGAGAGCCTTCGCCCAGTTCGGTCAAGGCAGCACCTACGTTTATCTTGATACGTTCCGCCATACGCTCGCTGACTTTCACATTGTGCTGACGGCTCATGTATTCGCGAATATCTTCGGTCAGGTCATCACCGGCAACACGGATGGAATTGTTGGAAACGATACCTCCGAGGGAGATAACGGCAATTTCCGTAGAACCACCACCTATATCGACGATCATGTTTCCTTCCGGTGCTTCCACATCGATACCGATACCGATTGCCGCAGCCATCGGTTCGAAAATCAAGTAGACGTCACGTCCGCCGGCATGCTCGGCAGAGTCACGAACGGCACGGAGTTCGACTTCCGTACTTCCCGAAGGAACGCCAATCACCATGCGGAGAGAAGGCGAGAACAAGTGGTTGCGGGTATTTACCCGTTTAATCAATCCGCGCATCATCTGCTCGCAAGCATAGAAGTCGGCAATTACACCGTCTCTCAACGGACGGATGGTACGTATGTTTTCGTGGGTCTTTTCATGCATCAACTTCGCCTTTTCCCCAACGGCAATCATCTTATCGGTACGGCGGTCCAGAGCAACAACCGAAGGCTCATCCACCACGATTTTTCCATTCGTGATGATGATGGTATTGGCTGTACCCAAGTCCATCGCAATTTCTTGTGTAAAAGAAAACAATCCCATTCTTTAATTCTTATTTTTAGTGTTTAAAATGACGGATACCGGTAGTAACCATCGCCATACCGTGCTCGTTGCAATAAGCAAAAGACAAGTCATCTTTTACCGAACCTCCCGGTTGGATAACAGCCGTAACACCTTCCTTATCCGCAATTTCCACACAGTCGGGGAACGGGAAGAAAGCATCCGAGGCCATCACTGCACCATTCAGGTCGAAACCGAATGATTTAGCTTTTTCAATTGCCTGTTTCAATGCATCTACACGTGAAGTCTGTCCTACACCGCTTGCGAGAAGTTGCTTGCCTTTCGCCAACACGATGGCATTGGACTTGCTGTTCTTCACGATTTTGTTGGCAAACAACATATCTTCTACTTCTTCAGGAGTAGGAGCTTTGTCTGTCACGGTTTTCAGGTCGGCTACCGTTTCAATATTAGTATCTTTATCCTGCACCAATACGCCGTTCAGCAAGGCACGGAATTGCTTCTTCGGCAATTTGGCTTCCTTGCGGACGAGAATGATGCGGTTCTTTTTCTGTCCCAGGATTTCGAGTGCATCCACGTCATAATCCGGTGCGATAATCACTTCGAAGAAAATCTTGTTGATTTCTTCGGCTGCTTCCTTGTCAATCACGCCGTTGGTAATCAATACGCCTCCGAAAGCAGAAACAGGGTCGCCTGCCAATGCATCTTTCCATGCATCCAGTACGGTAGAGCGTGAAGCCAGGCCGCAAGCATTGTTGTGCTTCAGGATAGCGAAAGTGAGGTCGTCGAATTCGTCAATCAGGTCAACAGCCGCGTTGATGTCAAGAAGGTTGTTGTAAGAGATTTCTTTTCCGTGAATCTGGTCGAACATAGCTTCCAGGTTTCCATAGAAATAACCTTTCTGATGCGGGTTTTCACCGTAACGGAGTTGCTTTTGGTTGTTCACCGAGCAACGGAAGGCAGAACCTTCGCCTGCATCGAAATAGTTGAAGATAGCTGAATCATAGTGAGAAGAAACGGCAAATGCTTCTTTTGCCATCCAGCGGCGTTCTTCGAGTGAAGAAGTAGCGCCATGCTCCATCAACATATCCAGCAACGGTTTGTATTGTGCCTGTGAAGCTACGATGATAACATCATTGTAGTTCTTGGCTGCGGCACGAATCAGTGAGATTCCGCCTATATCGATTTTTTCAATAATGTCAGCTTCGGATGCGCCGGAAGCTACGGTAGCTTCAAACGGATACAAGTCTACAATTACCAAATCTATTTCAGGGATTTCGTACTTTTCAATCTGTTGCATATCCTGCTCCAGTCCACGACGACAAAGGATACCTCCGAAGATTTTCGGATGTAATGTCTTTACCCGACCACCGAGGATAGAAGGATAAGTGGTCAAATCTTCCACCGCCTTACAAGGATATCCCAATGATTCAATAAACTGACGAGTTCCGCCTGTTGACAGAAACTCTACTCCTTCTTCATGAAGTTTGGTAATAATTTCTTCCAAACCTTCTTTGTGGTATACAGATACCAATGCAGTTTTTATTCTTTTAGATTCTGACATTGAATTGCCTATTAAGTATTTGATGCGCAAAGTTACGAAATATTGTTCATCGTACGTAATAAATAAGGTGTGAATTAATAAAAAAAAGCGTTGACTCTTCTATATGAAAAATCAACGCTTCTTCGCAAGGTATGTTTCTATTCAAAAACTATTACCAAATAGACACGCGTTTGTCTTTAGGAACGAACATCGGGTCTTGCTCGGTAATGTTGAATGCTTCGTACCATGTTCCGATTTGAGGAAGTGCGCCGTCTACACGCCATTTGCCCAATGAGTGAGGGTCGAGTTTGGTTAATCGGAGAATTTCTTCCGGACGGATATTTCCTGCCCATACATTAGCATAAGCAAGGAAGAAACGTTGTTCGGGAGTAAATCCGTCAACTGTTTCGAGCGGTGCATTCGCTGTTGCATTCTTGAAAGCCTGGTAGGAAACTTGCAGACCGCCATGGTCGGCAATGTTCTCACCGAGAGTCAGCTCACCGTTTCCGTGTACACCCGGGGCTACTTCGATACTGTCAAAGAAGTTCACCATCACTTGGGCACGTTCTTCGAACTTCTTAGCATCTTCTTCCGTCCACCAGTCTTTCAGGTTTCCGTCTTTGTCATATTGACGTCCCTGGTCGTCGAATCCGTGTGTCATTTCATGTCCGATAACGACTCCGATAGCACCGTAGTTCATGGCGTCATCGGCATTCATATCAAAGAATGGCGGTTGCAGGATGGCTGCGGGGAAACAGATTTCGTTGGTAGTCGGGTTATAGTATGCGTTGACCGTCTGCGGTGTCATCAGCCATTCGTCCTTGTCGACGGGCTTGCCGGCTTTGGCAATCATTTCATTGTAATCCCATTGGCTGGCACGTTCGATGTTTGCCCAGTAAGAATCGTTTTTAATCTCCAGAGCGGAGTAATCTTTCCATTTATCCGGGTAGCCGATTTTTACATGGAAGGTAGCCAGTTTTTCCAAAGCTTTCTCTTTGGTCGGTTCGCTCATCCATTCCAGTCCTTTGATACGTTCACCCAAAGAGGTTTGCAGGTTCTTCACCAGTGTAACCATACGTTCTTTGGCAGCAGCGGGGAAGTATTTTTCTACATACATCTGTCCCACGACTTCGCCGAGAACACCGTCCACTGTGCTAACAGAACGCTTCCAACGAGGTTGCATTTCTTTCTTGCCGGACATGGTACGCTCGTAGAAATCGAAGTTCTGAGCTTCGAAGTCATCGCTCAGGTAAGAAGCGGCGGCGTCTATCAATCCCCATTGCAGATACAGTTTCTGATCGTCCAGGGATACGGTATTGATAACATCGGCAACTTCTTTCATGGCAGCAGGCTGACCTACATTCACTTCTTTGAGGTCTTTCAAACCGGAGAGAGTGAAGTATGTATCCCAGTCGAAAGTCGGGAAGTTCTTTTTCAGCGTCTCCATGTCCATCTTGTTGTAGTTGGCATGAGGGTCACGCAGTTCTACTTGTGAACGGGCTGCTTTGGCCAGGCGGGTTTCGATGTTCATTACAGCTTTTACCGCTTTTTGTGCGGTAGCTTCATCGTAACCTGCCAACTGGAACATCTTGGCGATATGTTCCTGATACTTGTTGCGGATATTTTTAGTCTGCTCGTCATCTTCCAGGTAATAGTCGCGCTGTCCCATTCCGATACCGCCCTGGTAGGTTTGTACCATATTCATGGAGCTGTTCATATCATCGGCACTTACGAACATGGTGAAGTAAGGACGAATGCCTTTCTTCTGGCTTTCGGCGATGTATGCGTAGATATCTTTCTTATCTTTAAGTGCGTCGATGACTACCAGTTCCGCTTTAATCGGAGCTACACCTTCCTGGTTCAGTTTCACGCTGTCCATTGCGATATTGTAGAGGTCACCCACTTTTTGAGCGGCGCTGCCCGGAGCGTTGTCTGTCTTTGAAGCCAGTTCGGCAATTAAGGCTTTCAGTTGTTCACGGCTGTTTTCACGCAACATGTCGAATGTTCCGAAACGGGAGTACTCGTCTGTCAGCGGATGGTCTTTCACCCAACCGCCACAAGCGTATTGATAAAAACTTGTACCCGGCATAGCCGTGGTATCCAGATTAGCAAGGTCGATACCGGACGTCAGTACGGCCTCTTTCTTACTGTTACATCCTGTTGTCATAAGGCATACGGCAAGAATTGGTAAATACTTGGTTACTTTCATATTCAATATAATAATTATAGAATTATCATGCTATTTGGTGTCAAAGTTACAGTTTCGTTATATATAACGTCCGGCACCCGTTGTTTTGTTCTAGCCTTTCACTTCTTCCAGTTCCATCGAAACGCGCTCCCACTCTTCGACGATGGTGTCCAACTGTTGTTTCAGTTTCTGATGCTGTTCATACAGTTTCATGTCCGAAGCTCCTTCGGGGGTTGCCATTCTCACTTCGATGATAGCGATGGCAGATTCGGTTTCTTCTATCGAGGCTTCACAATCCGCTACCTGTCGTTCGAGTTTCTTCACTTTCTTATTCAGTTCTTTTTGAGCTTCATAAGAGAGTCTGTTTTCCGAAGGTTGTGCCGCTTCCGGTTCATTGTTTCCTTTGGCAGATGCCGTGGGAGAAGCCGATAAGCCTACGCCTTTCTGAAGTTCATTCAGGCTGTCTATCTTTTTCTTTTGCAGGAATTCATAGATGCCACTGAGGTGTTCTTTCACCACTCCGCCACCGAACTCATATACTTTAGTCGCAAGCCCGTCCAAAAAATCACGGTCGTGGCTGACAAGAATGACTGTTCCGTCAAATTCGCGGATGGCATCCTTCAATACATCTTTTGAACGCATATCCAGATGATTAGTCGGTTCGTCAAGAATCAGGAAGTTGACGGGTTCGAGAAGCAGCTTAATCATTGCCAGTCGGGTACGTTCACCGCCGGAGAGGACTTTCACCTTTTTGTCCGAGGCTTCGCCGCCGAACATGAAGGCACCCAGTATATCCCGTATCTTCAGACGGATGTCTCCTGTGGCTACGCGGTCGATGGTATCGAATACGGTCAGGTTTTCATCCAGCATCTGGGCCTGATTCTGCGCAAAATAGCCGATTTGGACATTGTGACCGATGGTAAGTTTACCGTCGAAGTCTATTTCGTTCATGATACATTTTACCAGTGTGGATTTACCTTCGCCGTTCTTACCGACGAATGCGACTTTTTCGCCCCGGTTGATGGTGAGGTTCACGTCATGGAAAACGACATGTTCACCATAGGCTTTGCGCACGTCTTCGCAGATAACCGGATAGTTTCCGCTACGGCTGGCGGGCGGGAATTTCAGGCGCAGCGAGGAGTTGTCTTCGTCGTCCACTTCGATGCGGTCTATCTTTTCCAGTTGCTTGATACGGCTTTGTACCTGTACGGCTTTAGTGGCTTTGTAGCGGAAGCGTTCGATGAAGTCTTCCGTATCCTGTATCTGTTTCTGCTGGTTCTCGTAGGCACGGATCTGTTGTTCGCGGCGTTCCTTGCGCAGGACTACAAATTCATCGTATTTCACTTTGTAGTCATAAATCTGGCCGCAGGTGATTTCGATGGTTCGGGTAGTTACGTTGTTCAGGAAGGCACGGTCGTGGCTGACTAGTACGACTGCATTGGCACGGGTTGCCAGGAAGTTTTCCAGCCATTGGATACTTTCAATATCGAGGTGGTTGGTAGGCTCGTCAAGCAAGAGGACATCCGGGCGACGCAACAGCAGTTTCGCGAGTTCGATACGCATACGCCATCCACCGGAGAATTCCGAGGTGGGACGTTCAAAGTCTTCCCGGCTGAAACCGAGCCCAAGAAGTGTGCGTTCGATTTCTGCCTGATAGTTTGTGCCGCCCATCATCAGGTAACGGTCGTTCTCGTGGGTGAAGCGGTCTATCAACTGGTGGTATTCTTCCGAATCATAGTCTGTCCGTTCGGCAAGTTCCTGATTCATCCGTTCCAACTTCGCCTGAAGTTCAAATATATGTTCGAATGCCAGTTCCGCCTCTCCCATCACCGTCCGGTTGTCGGAGAGAATCATGACTTGTGGCAAATATCCGATGGTAACATCTTTCGGAGTAGCTACGACTCCATGTGTCGGCGACTGCAAGCCCGCCAATATTTTAAGCATGGTGGATTTACCCGCACCATTCTTACCGACCAACGCAATGCGGTCTTTTTTATTAATGACATAACTAACGTCCGAAAAAAGCGGCGTCGCATTAAATTCTACTGATAATCCTTCTACTGAAATCACTTCTGTCTCTGATTTATAAGATTTTGGACTGCAAAGATAACGCATCCAAACGGAATTAGCTGCTTCCGAGACGATGGAATTTAAAAGTAAGGACACAAAAAAGGCGTAGATATGCATCAAACTGCATAGTCTACGCCTTTTTTCAATATTTTCTTAATCAGAACAACTTGGCAGGATATTCACCGGCATCGACCAATGCCTGAATCTTGTCTACTACGCTCTGGCGGTCTTCCGGATAAGTAACACCGAACCATTTGCTGGTAGTATCAAGAACTTCTACTGTTGCAGTTCCGTCATTAATCAATTTATCCACCATCAACGGGATGAAGAATTCGCTCTTCAGGTTTTCCATGTTCTTCGGGTCGCTCAGGAAGGTTTTGAAGAATTCTTCGCTGTATGCGAAGTAATCAGGAGTGAAGCCCCAGAAGTTCATACTCACCGGAGTAGTGTCGGGAGTAGCAGTCCATTCACCGTTGTCGTCAATGTATTTCACTTCGCCGTCAAGACGTTGAATCTTAGTACGTTCTACAACAGAAGTCAACAGGTTGTCGGCATTTGTACCGCAGATACCACGGGATACTGTACCGCTTTCGCTCAATGTGTTGCCGATACGGAAACCTACCATTGAATAAACGTTCTTTGAACCTTCAGGAAGAGCAGACAGATATTTGCCCATCACCTGGAAAGAGTCACGGCCGTAGAAGTCATCACAGTTGATTACTGCGAACGGTTCTTTTATCACATCGGCACCCATCATTACTGCATGGTTAGTACCCCAAGGTTTTGTACGGTCCGCCGGACAAGTGAAGCCTTCGGGAAGGTCGTCGATAGACTGGAATACCAGTTCGCAAGGAATGTGGCCTTCGTATTTGGAAATAATTTTATCACGGAAATCTTGTTCAAAATCTTTGCGGATTACAAATACAAGCTTACCAAATCCGGCATTGATGGCATCATAAATGGAGTAATCCATAATAGTTTCGCCATTAGGACCCAGACCGTCCAATTGTTTCAAGCCTCCATAACGGCTGCCCATACCGGCTGCCAATAAGAATAAAGTTGGTTTCATAAATTGTGTAATATTAAAAGGTTAGTGATGTCAGTGGCATCAGATTTCGGTGCAAATGTACAAAAACTTTCTTTCTTTTGTCTTGAAACAAAAGAAAGAAACAAAGAAAAATTCAAGACTGACTTTTTTCTCCTACTCACACCCTTCACTACGCTAAAGGGCAGAAACTCGCTACGCTCAAACAGTCTGCCCTTTTTAACGCTTCGTTACGGGTGTTCGCTTAACGGAGAAAAAAGTAGGTCGGAGAACCTTTCGGCATGCAAGTCTATGCAGAATCAAAGGTACATCAATAAGATACATAATGACCAATTAAGGGTGTTTTTGACTATACTGTATCAAGTTTATACAGTAAATCTTTGATAATATAAGATAGCATAAAGCCTAACAATATAAAGCCCAGTAATAGCCTAGTAATATAAAGCCCAGTTCATTGTCCTATGCAGCGAACACGCCGAAAGGGGATCGGCCTCGTTTTTCAGGCGTTAAGCGCAGGTGTTTTCTCCGGCGTTAAGAAGGGCAGACTGTTTGAGCGTAGCGAGTTTCTGCCCTTTAGCCGGAGAGAACACCGGAGTAGCCTGAAAAACGCAGCCTTGAATTTTCTTTGGTTCTTTCTTTGTTTCAAGACAAAGAAAGAACGTTAAAAGGGATACCCAATAGCAAAATGTATTCCCAAATTCTTAAAGAAAGCTCCGGTGACATTGTAATACCCGCTTCGTTCTGTGTCATACGGCAAATGTAAAGGAATACCGAAGTCGAGACGGAATACGAGAATATCCATGTCATAACGGACGCCGATACCTGTGCCCAAAGCAATCTGTTTCGGGAAAGTTTTCAGACGGAGCTGCGAGTCGGGGCGAGCCTCATCCTTGCGCATCAGCCAGACGTTGCCGGCATCGAGGAAGGTAGCTCCCCAGATGCTCTTGAAGATACGGAAACGATATTCCACATTCGCTTCGAAGCGGAAGGTTCCCGTCTGGTCAAGATAGGAATAACGGCTTTCTTCAGGATGGTAACCACCCGGTCCGATGCTACGTACTGTGAAGGCACGGATACTGTTGGCACCACCGACGTAGAACTGTTCGCTATACGGGGCTATGGTGGAATTACCATACGAGAAGAGAGCACCCAGTGCTACGCGGGAAGCAACCTTATTGTTCTTGTCCATATTCCACAAATGGCGGAATTCGGTGTTGAACTTCATAAATTGGGAGAACGGCGCACCCAGGAGTTTTTTCCCTTCTTCATTGTACGGACGACCGAAAGCACGGTAAATGGTGGATGTCAAGTTTCCGGCAGAGGTAACGGTGGATTGCCACCAGACAGGGTTCTTTACACGGCGTGCCGAAGCGTTGTCATAGGTGTATGTGTATTCCATCGCCGGGATGAACTGATTGTCCAGACTGATGTATAGCGCAGGATTGGCATCGGCTATTTCCTGAAATTCTTTCGTTCGATGCTGCAAGACGTTAAACGTCAGTTTGAAAGGCGTAATGCTATGACGGCTTGTGCGAGTCGGTTGGAAATCATAGGTTGCGTTTCCACCGAATGACAATAGTTTGTAATACTTGGCACGGTTCAACTGGTCGACGTATAGGCGGAATGTAGTGGTAGCCGGGAAGTCAAATTCCATTTTACCCAGACGGGGGAATACGACTCTCGGGAAGGTGAGAGATGTGGAAAGCCCCATTTCCCAACTGTTCATTAACGAGCTTTTATTTCCGCCACCGGTTTGCCATTCATAAGAGCCTTTCAGTTTTACGTTCCAGCTTTCTCCACCACCGAATACGTTGTTACGGGTGACTCCGAATGAGGCACCGGGGCCTGTCTGGTCGTTACTTTTGGTAACTACATTAAGTTCCAGTTCGGCATCCAGCGGTTTAGCGAAAGTGGCCTGCATCGTGATGTCCAATGTATCGCAGACGGCTGTCGTATCCCTGGGAGCGTACTGTATGTCCATATAGCTGAATATTCCCAGTTGGCTGAGTTTTTCCTGTACCTGCTCCTGACGGTACTGGCTGTAAAGGCGGGTACGGTTGGAAGCACGCATCTGAGCATTACGCACAAACTGCTGATAATTCAGCCAACGATAGAGCATATTGGGGCGAACTTGTAATTTATTGTAATAGTGGATACTCAGGTTCTTGTAGAGCATGCTGTCATTCGGGGCTTCACCGTTCTTTCCAAACAGATAGACAGATGCGTCGCCTACATAATAGGGACGTTGCGCAGCAGCAGGCAATCCCGGAACAGGAATCAGGCGCAGGCTGATATGACCGCCGGGGATTAAGGTTGTATCTGCCTGGTATGTCATATAGTCGGGACGGAAATAAAAATATCCGCGGTTGCGCAGCAACGTGCTGATGCGGGTACGTTCTTCGTCCAGGTCTACCACACTGAACTGTTCGCCAGGACTGATATAGGACATCCGGCGTCCACGCTCCATAATCCGCAAGGTTTGAGGGGTGAAACGCTGATAATAAACCGTATCAATGAAGTAAGGATTCTTCATATCTACCGTATAGACGATACTTGCTTTCAGGCTGTCTTTCTTGTCGACCAGTGTTTTATAAGTCACTTTACCGTTGAAATAGCCATAGTCACGCAACAGGTTGGTTGTCACTTTGACGCGGACATCCGGATTGACAGTAGAGATAAAGACAGGCGGATTGGCGGCAAAGCGGTTGAACATCCACCTGCCGAAGCCTTTTTTATATTTCACAAAGTCATTGTACATCCACATTTTGAAAGGAACAGGCAGAAAACCTCCAAACATTTTCGTACTGGGCGTTTTGTCAAGGGCTGCGTCAATTTCAGTCATAGCCGTCACACCGACCGGTGTGGTCGATTTATTCTCTACCACTGTCTTGCTACCGGTATAGAGCACTTCCCCTTCGGGCAGATGCTTCGTCACCGAACAGCCGGAAAACAGGATGATACTAATCAGACTTATTGATACTATGTTACTATATATACTTTTCATTCTTATTTCTTTTTCTTAAAGATAAACAGTTCACTGAGTTTATCCAGTTTCTTGCGAAGTACCAGACCGACTCCGGTTTCCGTAATCTCGCCTTCGAGCACACTCTCGTAGTTCTTGTCATAGAACAGACGTACGTAGCGTGTTCCTGTCCTATCCAAACGGTATTCCAGAGATATATTATCGATAAAGGATTCGGCATCGTTCGCCGCATTCTCGCCAGTGGATACCTTACCGCCAATCACAATCTGGAAACGGTTGTTGAAAAGACGCTGAGAATAACGGAAACTATAATCCGTACGCTTGCCACCCGTATCCGAATTATCATGGTCTTCGACACCGACAGAGAGACTTGCATTTTTCAGGTTACCCATCAATGAGTTAATCTGGCTGCTCAATACGGAAGTCAGGGCAGACCCCATGTTCAACTTGCCCAGTCCGCCGCCACCGCCGCCAATCGGGCCGGTGCCGAGATAGGTTTTCATCACCATGATATACAGGGCTTGCTTACCACGCTCTTCCGCTCCCATGGCGGTCAACTCGTTTTGTACGGTCGCGTCTTCGGGAGCTGACACATCGAACGCAAACGAAAGATTATCCAGACGGTTCTTGACTACGACGGAAACGTCGAAATTGACCATGCGGCTTCCGCCGTTCTCCCCTTCGGAGACGGACGCACGGATGCGGTCGGTCGCCTTGAAGTTCAGCATCGGATCCATCGGATTTCCCGTCCATTCCACATAGCTGCCGTTGTCAATGGCAAATTCTTTCGCGGCAATCACCGGTAAGGCGTATTTCATCAAGCCGCCGCTCAAGGTATAGCGTCCCGTCAGTGTCAGGTCACCTTGCGGGGTGTATTTCATGGAGAGGTCACCGCCGCCTTCCAGTTCGATGCGGTTGTCATTGCTTGCGTCCAAATCGACTTTCACACGGACAGACGGGTCGATATGCACCATCATTACCATATCCAGTCCGCCTAACGAGACGGTCGGCACTTCCTGTCGGACGACGGTCGTGGTGTCACTGAATGAGGTGAAGGTCACAAGGCTTCCCAAGCGGTCTTGTACGGTTAATGGTGAGTCGGTCAAAACATACGAGACGTCGGTATTACCTAACAGGCTTACGTTCCCACGCATATTCAGTCCGTCCAAAGGCCCCTTCACCGTCGCCCGGAAGTCGGCAAATACTTTACCGTAAACCAGACTTTCACGGGTGCGTTTGGCATCCAGCAAGGTATAGTTCTGTGCCAGCATATTCAGGTTTGCCATCGGACGACTCATATCACGGAAGTCTACATAACCGTCAATGGTAAACGGATTCTTCGATGTAGTGTAAATGGCGAATTTATCAAATAACAGCCGGTTGTTCTTTATCTGCACAGGACGGTTGTCAAACATGAAACGGGCACCATACTGGCGGGAAAGGACGGCAACGCTATCCAGTACCAGTTCACCGTTTATCAAAGGCTGTTCGGTGCTGCCCGTGATATTCAGGTTTCCATCCATGTCGCCGGACAGGGTGACCATCTGGTCGGGAATGAACACATTCGCCACCCGGAGCGGGAAATGTTCCAGTGTCGTATTCACTTCCAGGCTGTCTTTGCCCGTTCGGGTAGGAAGCAGTTTTCCATCCGCCACCAGTACTTCCACCTGGTCGTGGTTCAGATAAGCGTTGAGATATTGTTTTCCCTGTTCGCCCGGCAGCCAGGTAGCACCCAATGCAATGTCACCGATACGCTGGCGCTCGTAGGTCAGTTCGTCAATAGACGCTTCGGCGGAGAGCTGCAAGTCTTTTTCTGTTTGTACATAGTGGGCTTCCAATGAAAACAATCCGGTTATTTCGGGGAAATAAGGCAATACGCTCGTAATCTCTTGCAGGCGGATTCTTCGTATTTCGACATCTATATTCTGCAAAGATACCGTATCTCCTTGCACAGAATGAACCCGGAATCCCATTCCTTCCTCATCCCACATATCCACGTTGGCATATACACGCATATTCTTATGCAGGTAAATCCAGTTGTGATTCTCGTTGAAATGGAACTTTTGGAAGGCGACAATCGGGTTTTCCGGAATCAGCGTGAAAGCTATTCCGTTGCCCTTTCCCTGTCCTTCGAACAGAGGACGGGCGTTGACGCCCAATAATACGCCTGTTTCTCCTTTGCCGTTTTTGTAATCCACCAGTAATTCTGCATCGCGGTCACGGATTTCTCCAGTCAGAGTGGTGGAGAAAGAAAATTGCGGGTTCTTCGGCCCGTTTATCACTCCGGCACGCAGCTTCATAAGCGTAGTATCCTGTTTGACGGTGAAGAAGATGGTATCGAGTTGCAAAGTATCCATTTTCAATGCATGGATGGCAGCCTTACCGTTGATTCCCCAATCGGGAGCCGTGCCGAATTTCATGGAAGCGTCATGGTAGGATATATTCTTGGTAGCCAGAAAATAGGCTAACGGATTCTCTTTTCCTGCGGAGAAAGACAGGATAGCTGTCGGTAATGCTTTACGCAGTTCGGCGTGATTCAGTTCTTTCTCGTCAATCTGCTTCATCAGGACGTCCACGAAATGGGTAGACTGGCTAATCAGAGGATTGACACCGGAACGCGCACTCAGGTTGAGCTTCATGTCACCGGAAATAAGATGCGTAAACACCCGGTTCTGACGGGCTTCGGCAGAAAGATTGAAAGCGAGCGGGCGTTTCATCGGTTCGGGCATCAGTCCCAGTTCATGCAAGTCGAGCTGAGTGACGTCAACCGTCACTTTTCCGTCGGGATAGCTGTGTGCCAGATTATATTCGGCATCTGTCGTCATTTTCAACAGGGCATTATCACTTGTCAGATTGGCTGTCACTAATGCACCTTTCAAAGCTCCCGTCAGATGGACGTTAGAGAGATGGTATTGGGCATAATGCAGTTGGTCTAACGCCAAGTCCAGTTTGGCATATGAGTGATAAGACATCACATCCAGTCCGCGCCCGTCGGCGGCGGCAGAAAGGGAAAGCTCATAAATGGAGTCTTTCGGAAGGAAATGATGGAGTTGCAGGTTGTCTATTTTCAAGTCTGCCTTGTAAACTTCGGTGGCAGTATTTAATGCCGCGTTCACATTCATAGCCCCCTGTCCTTCTTTCAGATGCAGGTTTGCTTTGTATTCAGGGCCTTTGATGTCTACCTGCGCAACGAGATTCATGCTGTCGGGGATGACAATCGTGCCGTTAGGCGCTTCACCGGACAAGGCGGTAAGGAAATTCAGGTTCTGCGTCTTCATCTTCAGACCGATGGTTCCCGAACGGGTAATGCTGTCGGCGAGGTTTTCGAGGATACCGCCGCCCTCTAAGGAGAATGCGCCCGGCAAGTCTACCGTAAAGCGGGAAATCTGCATCTCTTTCAAGTTACCGTCCGTACCGGCACGGATGACAAGCGGACGGAAAGGATAGGCTTCCTTGAAGCTGTCCGGCAGTCCGCCGGTGAATAACATCACGTCCTCTTTGCCGATATACGCATTGAGATTGGCAGTCAAGCGTCCGGTAGTCGGGATGTTGACAAGTTCCCAATAAGTATGGGCGGATAAATCTATTTCGGAATGAGGAGTTTGCAGTTTCAAGCCGGGAACACTGATGATTGAATCGTTAGAGTATGCCCTACCTGTCAATGAGGTGATGCTCAATCCCGAACGTTCGTTCATGGTGAATTCGCGGATGACAGCATTCATATCCCTACCTTTATATAATAAGGAGTCCAGACCGATGCTGACATCACGGACGGCAATATGCGAAGTGTCGAAACCTTCGACGGGTTTAGCCGCACCGGTATCATAGCTGGCGGAAGTGCCCGACAACAAAAATTGTTTCAATCCATAGAACTGGTTCTTCAAGTCGGCTTGGGCATCGTCAATGGTCGCTTCGCCAATATGCGCAGCCATCCGCATCGAATCGGCGGGAAGCTGCATGCTGAACGATACGTTTTTCAGTTTCAGTTGATGAAGGTCTACTTTCCAGTTTACAGGAGCCGAAGCGGTGGTATCCTTGGGGGTGGTCGTGGTGTCGTTCATCAGCATCTGCACATGAGTGTCCGATAGTTCCGTTGCGTTGATAACGGCTGTTTCGTTGGACAAATCGACACCGTGGCTTTGCAGGAAGAAACGCCCCAATACACCTTTTATCTCCATGCCGTCTATCAGATTGGCAGAATTGAAGGCTACGCGGCTCAAGGTCACTTCGTCCACTTCGACTTTTCCTTTGATGAGCGGCCACGCCTGCACGCGTACGTTCAGGCTTTCCAGAGACAATAGCGTGTCCGGCTGCTGAATCACTTCCACGCCACGAACCAACAGATTGAGCGGAAAACGAAGGTCGATTCGTTCCACCTGAATCTGCATGCCGGTTGCTTTAGAAGCATATGCAGTAACCTCCCGACGTATAAGATTCTGTACGGGGGGAATGTAAAGTAATACCATTAGTATTACAAAGAATATTATAGGAGTAAGCAGAATCCAGCTTACCCGTCGTATCCATTTTCGTTTCATGTAAAAATGTGCCAGTGTAAATTAGGTGACACAAAGTAAACAATTTATTTTGAGAAAAGGTTTGGATAAAGGCAAGAAAGATACAATGACCGGTCAAGGAGTAGGATATTTACGCCTAATCGACACTTTTCATCGACGTTAAGTAATTTTCCGCTTCGCTGATTATAATACAAACGGTTGACAGTGCAGCCGATGCCGTATCGCTTATTTCACTAGAGAAAGACTCTCCGCGACAGGATTCCAAGAACTTTAAAGGAGCTATTGCGTCCGAAGCTCCTATCAACGTGAGGAGAGGGAGCAGTTTATGCGCCATAGCAGCTATCCCGTCTGTATCTTTGTCAACGAAGGCTTGTCGCATCCGTTCGACATTCTTTTTTGTTTCCTCGACAAAGGTCTGAATGATAGAATATGCCGCTTCCGGGTCATCCTCGGAGTAGGCGGTGAGTGCGGGAAAGTTTATTCCGGTGTTTACCATATCTTCTGTGATGTGGGCCTCATCAGCCGAAAGTTGTCCCTCGTTGACTGTCAGCAGCAATTCTTTCACTGTAAACGGTTTATGCAGGCATCCGGCAAAGCCGTGCTCACGCAGGGCGGATTTGTCCATTTCACTGCGGGCGGTCACGGCAATCACAGGGATGGTCTTTGCCTGCGGAATATTAGAAGCACGCAAGAGTTTCACCAAATCGAAGCCGTTGATAGCGGGCATTTGTATGTCTGTCAGCAATACATCGAAAACGGAAGTGCGGAGTTGTTCGATAAGCTCTTCGAGCTGCTCGCAACATACTGCGTCAATACCGTGCTGTTTCAACATGGCTGCCGTCAGGCTGAGTTGGATTTTATCATCATCAATCAAGAGGACGCGGATTACTTTCATCAGGGGGATGGCAGTTGCAGCTTCATTCATAGCCGTAGCTTCGTTTTCCAACGATGATTGGCTTTCTGTAATGGGTTGACTTTCCGGGATGGATTCGCCTACCGGATAAAGAGGTAGAGCGACCGTAAAGCAACTTCCCTCTCCCAATTTGCTCTGCACATCAATCGTGCCCTCAAGCAGAGCGACCAGCTTTTTTACAATGGATAATCCCAAGCCGAAGCCTTCTTCTCCCTGCGCACCGGACAAACGGGTAAACTCCTGGAAAATACGTTCACGGTCTTCGGCAGCCATGCCTTTTCCGCTGTCTGCAATCGCTATCGTCAGCTTTGATGAATCATATCGGGCTGTCAGCGTTATCTCGCCTTGTTGAGTAAACTTCACGGCGTTAGACAGAAGGTTGTTCACAATCTGCCGAAGCCTCAAAGGGTCGCTGATGTAACGTCCGTTCAACTCCGGAGCGACGTGGCACTGCAATGCCAATCCTTTGGCGGCTGTCAACGGTTCAAAGCTGACATAGATTTCTTCAAACAACTGCGAAGGATTGAAAGTGACACGGTTCACTTCCGCTTTATTAAGGTCGAGGCGATGGAAGTCGAGCAAGTCGCTGACCAGTTTCAAGAGATGTTCCGAGGAGCTTTTCATATTGTCCAGATAGAAGCGTTGCCGTTCGTCCCCTGTCAGGCGGGACAGTAGTTCGGTATAACCCATGATGGAGCCTAGCGGCGCTTTGAAGTCGTGGGTTATGGCAAGCATCAGTTTTTCACGGGCAACGAGCAGGTCTTCCGCCCGTTTGTTCGCTTCTTCCAACTGTCGGCGGTAGCGGTTGCTGCGGGAGATGTCACGTACAATCAATATCAGGAAAAAGACAGACAGCAAAACAGCGCCGATAGCGATTCCGGCAATGGTGCGTGCGGAGCGCATTCTTACTTCCTGTTGCATCTCGGCATCCTGACGGGCACGCAGGCTCATTTCTTCTTCGTATTGTTTTATCAGACTATCCATTCTTGCCGTCAACTGCGAATTCATACGCTGGTATTTCGTACTGGTGCGGCGGATTGTTTTTCGTCGTTGAAGACGCTTTTCCTCGGTAGCCATGCGAATCTTTTGCTGAAGGGAGTCTTTGGAAGTAGCAGGTTCGAGAATGGTATCCGTGGCAACTTCCAGAGAGGTGTTGACCAATACGGCACTATCCTGCCTGGAAGGTGCAAACACTTCTGCCACTCTCTTGAAAAAGCCTTTCTTCTTGGGCGTAGTCAGCAGAGAATCGCGTTTGGTGATAACCCGGTGTTGTACGCGTTGGTGGGTGATAATGGAATCCTGTTCGGATATAATCTCTTCAATCTCTGAAGCGGAAAGCAGGCTGTCGTTCGCTTCACTCAATACGCGGAGCATCTGGATGGTATTCTGGTCTTTCTCGTGAATCAGAGTCAGCAGGCTGTCTGTCCGCAGATTCTGCTGGTCGTCGGCAGCCGACAGTGTCTCCATCTCATGATGAACAAACACCAGAGAAAAAAGAAGAATCGCAAGTAATAACGTGTAACCGATGGTTACTTTCAGTTTTGTGAAACGATAGGAAGCCATGCGATTTTATGTATTAAATAATTAAGTATTAGCTCGGGGAACGGGGAGTTTCGTCATATAGTGGAAACGCCACCAAAGCATTAATCCCGCACTTGTCAGTCCGAAAGGGAACGCCATCCAAACACCTACTACTCCCCATTCCATCACGAAACCGCAGAAGTAACCTACGGGAAGGGAGATGATAAAGTATGCTATAAAGGCGATGATCATCATCAGTTTCACATCCGAGATTCCACGCAGAGCGTTGGCAAAAGTTATCTGCAATCCGTCGCCAAACTGATAGACGAGGAAAGGGAATATGAGAGAAGTAACCATGGCAGCTACTTCCAGGCTGTCGGTAAACCAACTCCCCAAGTGATTGCGGCAAAGAAAGACGATAAAGGAGAGTACCACCCCCAATGTCATCATCAAGTGAAAACCGGCATAGGCGGAACGGCGCACATTGATTATATCATTCTGTCCTTTGAAGTTGCTGACACGGACAGCTACGGCAGCGCCCATCCCGTAATACATCATAAAGGTAAATTGAGAGATTGCCAGCATGACCTGGTGGGAAGCCAAAGCAATCGTGCCCAGCCAACCAATCATGATGGCACTCAGGCTGAAAGAAGCTGTCTCCATTCCCATCTGGAAGGCGACCGGCCATCCGAGTCCGTTCAAACGGCCAAAGATGGCGCGTGACCATCCCAGCCGGAGAAAACCGACTTTATAGCGGATGAAACGCGAGCTGCGTACAAAGATGATGATAAATACAATCACCATTACGATACGTGAAAACAGGGTGCTGATACCTGCTCCCAACAAGCCGAGTTCGGGGAAGCCAAGTTTTCCGTAAATCAAGATATAATTGCCGATGATGTTCAAGACATTTCCACCCAAGAGTATCCACATGGCGGTTTTGGTATCCGTGATTCCGTCTGTAAATTGCTTGAATCCATTAAAAAGCATGACGAACACCAGGGAAGCAAGCAACACCAGGTAGTAAGGTTTAATCAAGGGAATCAATTCGTCCGGTTGTCCGAGATGTTCTATGTTTAGGAAAAGAATAGTCATGCAGACAGTCAGCAGAAGGGCGACCATCAAGTTTGCCAGCAGACTGTTGCGCAGGGCTTGTCCGGCAGGGGCATATTGATGGGTGCCGTACAGACCGCCTACGATGGGAGTCAGTCCGTACGAGAATCCGGTACTGAAAATGATAGCTAGATTAAACACATTATTCACGAAAGATGCCGCGCCCAGCTCTACCGTGCTATGATGCCCAATCATTAATGTATCGGCAAATCCGAGTACTATAACGCCTATCTGTCCGATGACAATAGGTAATCCTAGATAAATCAGTGCTTTATAATGATCCTTATATATATCAAATAGTCTCTTCATTGTCTTTGTCTTATAAATGGTGAGATACCATTACTTGTATGCCGCAAGGAAACCTTGCCGGGCACTACGCCCTACTTTTATAATAGAGTACAACCCCGTTCTCTTTCCGGAAAGCCGATTGGGCTACAGTCTGCAACTGCTCGGCGGTGACGGAGCGATAACGGTCTACTTCTTCTTCCATGTCTTCTGCTTGTCCCAACAATTCGAACCAGGCAAGGTTGGTCGCTACATTCAGATAATTAATATTACCGAATATCTGTGTAGACTCAAATTTGTTTTTTACTTTCTCCAGTTCCTGTTCGCTGACAGGTTCCTGTTGCAAGCGGTCGAGTTCTTCGCGCACTGCCGCTTCCGCCTGTTCGAGGGTAACACCTGCCGAAGGCTTGCCGGAAATATGGAATAATCCCGCATCCACACTACCGGAGATATAAGCATCAATGCTCGAAAACAGTTGTCTCTCTTGTACAAGGCGCTGGCTCAAGCGACTGGACCGTCCGTTGCTCAATATATCCGACAGAATATCAAAGGCATAATAATCCGGATGCCGATGACTGCACATATGAAAAGCCATGAACAAGGCGTCGAGGGGAACATTCCGTTCTACCGTCAATCGGCGTTCTTCCGTCTGTTCCGGTTCCTGCGGAAGGTTCCGTTGGGGAACTTCCCGGCGGGGAATAGGGCCGAACCATTTTTCTGTCAGCGATACGGCTTCTTCGAAAGTGATATTACCGGTTACGGACAGAATCGCATTGTTCGGGGCATAAAAACGGAAGAAGAATGCTTTTACTTCTTCCAGTGTCGCGTTGGCGATATGCGACAGGTCTTTGCCGATGGTAGGCCACTGATAGGGATGCGCCTGATAAGCCAGGGGACGGAGAAGATGTCCTACGTCTCCATAAGGCTGGTTCAGACAGCGTTGCTTGAATTCTTCCATTACTACTCCCCGCTGTACTTCCAGGCTCCGTTCGCTGAAATCAAGACTCAGCATACGGTCGGATTCGAGCCAAAAGCCGGTTTCCACGTTCTGGCGAGGTACAGTGAGGTAGTAATTGGTGATATCATTGTTCGTCCAGGCATTATTCTCGCCACTTGCCAGTTGAAGCGGCATATCATAATCGGGAATATTCACCGAGCCGCCGAACATCAAGTGTTCAAACAGATGGGCAAAGCCGGTATGTTCGGGGTGTTCGTCACGAGCTCCCACATTATATAATATATTAAGGGCCACCATCTGCGTACTTTCGTCCTGCGAATGTACCAAACGCAACCCATTGTCAAGAATATGCCTGTTGATTTTCATATCATTTAGTCAAGTATTGTCGCTTTTATTATCTTTACATCTTCTTCGGGACGGTCGCTACGGTCTGTCTTTACCTTCTGGATTTTATCTACAATATCCATACCTTCCACTACTTCGCCGAATACGGTATATTCACCGTCCAGATGCGGAGTGCCGCCTACGGTAGTGTATGCTTCAATCTGTTCAGGGGTGAAGTGGAATTCCGGTTCTTTAGCCGACAACTCCTGTGCCTCTGCAAACAGTTTTTCCTGCAAGTCGTAAAGACCGTTTTCGTCGTTTTCCTTACGCATCTTATAGATTTCCTTCATGTGCTTCTGCGCCAGGTTGTTGAAAATAACGTTGATTTTATTTTCATTCATCTGGCTTTCCATGCCGAGCAATGTGGAGTCATTGTAGACTTTACCTGTCACGATATAGAACTGGCAACCGGAAGATTCTTTCTTCGGGTTCACATTGTCTCCCTGACGGGCTGCCGACAGGGCGCCTTTCTTATGGAAATACTTCGGATATACGAATTCAGCCGGAATGGTGTAACCGACATCACCGCTGCCCAGCATTTTTCCTTTTGGTGCATTCTTCGAATCCGGGTCGCCTGCCTGAATCATGAAGTCTTTGATGACACGATGGAACAATGTTCCTTCATATACTCCGTCTTTCACCAGTTTGATAAAATTATCACGATGCTTTGGTGTCTCATTGTACAACTTCACTTTGATGTCTCCGGCAGTTGTTTCAATCTTTACCAATGTCTCTTTATCCATGTCTCCTCCTTTTTTTGTTCCGGTTTTGCAGGAAGTTAATCCGCAAAACGATATAGTTAATAATATCAATACAATCTTTTTCATAACGCTTTTATTTAATTTAAGTTTGCAAATATACCACTTTCGCCTAAATCATCTTACCTTTGTGACTTAAAAGAATCAAAACCTGAGATGATGAAAGCCATATTAATAGTCGAAGATGATATAACTTTTGGAATGATGCTCAAAACCTGGTTAGGTAAAAAAGGGTTTGAGGTGTCGTCAGTGAGTAATATTGCGCGTGCCCGGAAGCATATCGAAAGTCAGACTGTTGACCTGGTATTATCAGATTTACGGTTGCCCGATTATGAGGGTATTGATTTGTTGAAATGGATGAATGAACGGGAGATAAATATTCCGTTGATTATCATGACAGGATATGCGGATATTCAATCTGCCGTGCTGGCGATGAAACTCGGAGCACGGGATTATATCGCCAAACCTGTGAATCCGGAAGAGTTGTTGAAGAAAATATCCGAGGCTTTGCAGGCGGAAAGCAATCCGGCTGCTGCTCATTCCGCTACCAGAAATTCTTCTCATCCAAAAAAGGGCGCTTCTAATTCACAAGGCACTTCCGAAACTCACCATTCTTATCTGGAAGGGGAAAGTGATGCTGCCAAGCAGCTTTACAATTATGTCGGGCTGGTGGCGCCGACCAATATGTCCGTACTTATCAATGGCTCCAGCGGAACGGGAAAAGAATATGTGGCGCATCGTATCCATCAACTCAGCAAGAGAAGCGACAAGCCGTTCATTGCGGTAGATTGCGGCTCTATCCCCAAAGAACTGGCAGCTTCCGAGTTTTTCGGCCATGTGAAAGGTTCTTTTACGGGTGCATTGACTGATAAAACGGGAGCTTTCGTCGCAGCCAACGGCGGTACTATCTTTTTGGATGAAATCGGAAATCTTAGTTATGAGGTACAGATTCAACTGCTCCGTGCCCTGCAAGAGAGAAAGATACGTCCGGTCGGCTCTACACAGGAAATATCCGTGGATATTCGCCTGGTATCCGCCACCAACGAGAATTTAGAGCAAGCGATTGAAAAGGGAACGTTCCGCGAGGACCTTTATCACCGTATCAATGAGTTCACATTGCGGATGCCTGATTTGAAAGAACGAAAAGAAGATATTCTGCTCTTTGCCAACTTCTTCCTCGACCAGGCGAACAAGGAACTGGACAAGCATCTGATTGGTTTTGACACAAAGGCATCACAGGCTTTGCTGAGTTATCATTGGCCGGGAAATATACGGCAGATGAAGAATATCGTCAAAAGAGCGACTTTATTGGCGCAGGGTAGTTTTATTACTTTATTGGAACTGGGAACTGAACTGTTCGAAGTTCCAACAACGAATACCGCAAGTATGGCGCTTCGCAATGAAGAGACTGAAAAAGAACATATTCTGGAAGCGTTGCGCCAGACCGGGAATAATAAGAGCAAGGCTGCACAGTTATTGGATATTGACCGGAAGACTTTATATAATAAGCTGAGGTTGTATAATATTGACTTGTAGGTGCCAAGTCGCCGTTAAAGATTCATCATATAGCCGTTATACATCTGTTATCCCGTAGTTATTGTTCGGGCAGAGCGCCGATATAGTTAGTTTACCACGGCTGTGGAGAGTATTCGTCACGGCCGTGGTAGCATCTCTTCACGGCCATGAGAAGAAGTTACCACGGCCGTGGTAAACTAACTATATCGGCGCCTCAACAGAACGATAGCGGCATCTTAAGATAACTATACCTACTTCCTACTCTATAAAGTCCCACTCAATAAGCCCGTAACAAGCGCTTACAATCCAGTAAAGCCTTACGGACATACAATTGGAATACGGTGCTGCTTTAATCAAATGTACTTAGAACATACCGAACTGCCAAAGATAGTATTCTATTTTATCTCCACTTTTGTTTGCAGTCTGATGTCATCGGAAGCAGAACCAACCATTATCTGAAAAGTCCCCGGTTCTACTACTGTTCTTAAATCCCGGTCTACCAATGCAAAATCACTTTCAGACAAAACGAACTTCACTTCCTTAACCTCTCCACGCTTTAAATAAAAGCGTTCGAAATGTTTCAACTGCTTTAGCGGTTGCACTACCGAAGCGTATTCATCTCTCAAATAAAGCTGGGATACTTCTTCGCCATCATATTTCCCGGTATTCTTGACCTTGAATGAAACTTCAAAAGAATGAGGGGATATGGATGATACACATAAATCCGAATATTCGAAAGTTGTATAACTCAGCCCATATCCGAAAGCATAAAGCGGAGAAGCGGACAGTTCTACATAATCGTGGTTCTGAGGTGCTTTCTTGTTGTAATAAATGGGAATCTGCCCTACCGAACGGGGAACTGTCAGCGGTAATCTTCCTGCCGGGTTATAATCTCCGAACAGGACATCAGCGATGGCATTTCCGCCTTCTTGTCCCGGATAGTAGGCTGTCAACAGAGCATCGGCGTTTTCATCAGCCCAAGTTTTATCCAAAGGGCGGCCTTCGATATATACTACAATCAACGGTTTCCCCGTAGCTTTCAAGACTTGGAGCAATTCTTTCTGTTTTCCCAACAAAGAAAGCGTTGCGCGGTCAAACCCTTCACCACATTCCATATCACTGATCGTCTTTTCGTCGGCAATGGCCGCACCTGTTTCTTTATAACTGGTTTTGAAATCACGGGCGCTGGAACCACCGACTACGGCAATAATGACTTCGGAACGCCGGGAGACAGCAATAGCCTGTTCAATATCAGAAGCCAAAGTATCACGTATGGAACAGCCCTTCGCATATTCTACCTGAAATCGAGACAACTTATTCCTAATTCCATCCAATACGGTCTTAACATTCTTCTCTTCCTGAGGAGCAGTATAGTCTCCCAACATATTGTAACAATTATCAGCATTAGGCCCTATTAATGCTACTTTGGAAATATTCTTATTTAACGGAAGCAGTGAACAATCGTTTTTCAATAAAGTGATTGAGGCTTGCGCTACCTTACGTGCCAAAGCAATATGCGCATCATTACGCACTTCTTTCTTCGCTTTTTCAGGGATGACATAAGGATTCTCAAATAATCCCATCTCAAACTTTAACCGGAGTACACGGGCGACAGATGCGTCAAGCACTGCATTACTGATACGACCGGTGTTTACAGCGTTCATTATATTCATATATGCATCACCTCCCAAGTCTACATCTACTCCGGCTGATAAAGCCATGATGGCAGCTTCCTCCATGGTTGATGCAACAAAATGGCTCTGATGAATACCTTCAATACTATACAAGTCCGAAACTACAAATCCTTTAAATTTCCAGTCATTCTTTAAAAGTCCGGTCAACAAGCTGTGATTTACAGTACAAGGGATACCATCCATCGAATTATAGGAAGTCATGACAGACAAGGCTCCGGCATCAATTGCCTGCCGGAAAGGGGGAAGAAAGTTCTCGTGCAACTCACATATCCCTACAAAAGAGGGATTTCCGTTCTGTCCGCTCTCCGAGATTCCATAGGCCAGAAAATGCTTCAATGTAGCCAGTGTGCTGTATGGTTGGGATAGATTTCCACCACCCAGTCCTTCAACCATTGCTTTCCCTATCCCCCCAGTCAGCACAGGGTCTTCACCGAACGTTTCTTCTACACGCGACCAACGCGGGTCACGGGTAAGGTCGAGCACGGGACCATAGCTGATATGTCCGCCCTGAAGTCGGATTTCTTTTCCTATCGCGTTCCCGACTTCATTTATCAATTGAGGTGACCAAGTGGCAGCCATTCCGATTCCCGTCGGAAAGACAGTAGCACCGATTGCCATATGACCGTGTGGAGCTTCTTCTGCCAAGAATATGGGGATTCCCAAACGGGTATTCTCCATTACATATTTCTGCAAGGCATTTCCAGCCTTAGCTGCCAATGCGGGATTCAGACCATTTTCGAGTGTTTTCTTTGTCCACGGGTCGGCACGGTAAGTTGCCCAAAGCATTCCGACATGACGTTCTTTCATCAGTTGCTTGAACTTGTCGGAAACGGTGACTGTTTCTCCTCTTATTTCATACATTTCCCAACCTAAGGGGCAGAGAAGTTGACCGACTTTCTCTTCCACGGTCATGCGGAAGAGTAAGTCTGCCACTCGTTGTTCGACCGGTAGTTGGGGATTTTTATAGGATTCTATTGGCAGTTGTGCAGAAACACAGGTTCCCACCATCAACAGTCCCAAAAACAATAGTAATCCACATATTCTATTTAGCATAAATAACCTCTATTTATATTAATGACTTTATTTCTCCATTATAAAAAACATTTCAAATAAGAAACCTGCTATCATCCCGCAATGCCTTGTGGCAAAGCTGATTTGACAGCAGGCTTCATTTGAGTGAAAAACAACTTCTATTCTACCCTATTTTAGAACGGACATTTCTGATTGTCGACATAAGTAACAGTACCACCCGGTACAGCATTATGTCCATGTCCAGTCATATCAAGCACCGAACCATCATCCTGCGTTTCACCGTCAAAACGCCAGTAGGCTACGAGTCCTTCACTGGTTGGGTCTACATAACAAACGCCATCCTCAATCTGTGCGGATGTACGCGCTACGTTCCACACACGACATTCACTGATGTAACCATCAAAGAAACGAGCATTACCGGCTGAACGACCGATGGAGAATGTATCATTCCAAGTATGTCCATCATAAGCCATACTCAAGTTTATGCTTCCGCCATTTTTGGTTTCTACGAAGTGAATTTGTTCACCATCCAAATAAAGACGAAGATACTGACCATCATATACGGCAGCAAAGTGCAACCAATGGCCGGTAGGAAACTCTTTCTCTACCCACGATTCATAATGGTCTTTCTTGTCGGGATGTGAAGCCGAACCGATAGAGCCTTTCACGAACTGCAATTTATTCACAGGATTACCAGCACCGTCACCAAAACGGAAGAGGAAGTTTTCTTCGCATCCGCACAACGAACTGATACCATTAGCACTTCTTTCAGAACCAACCGGGAAGGATACAGGAAGCACCTTCATCTCCAATGTCATCTGTCCGAGTGCTTTCACCGGACTGTTCTCCTGATTACCGAACGAAGGAATATTAAAGTATCCCCGACGTGCCAAGTAAGCAGCTTTGATTTCAATCACTTTAGTGAGCATGACATAAGCTGTACGGGAACTTTCCATCACCTTCAGATCACTGTTCGATACGGAAGTAATAGATACGGGAAGGCAATAGGAAACACCTTCCTGCAATTTATCTGCATCAGCAGTTACCTTGATTTGCGTAGACTGGTTTGATCCGGCAGGAATAATCACATCACCTGCTTCAAAACTATAACTGCCTTCCGGTGGCATTTGGCAGTTGCGTCCGGTAGAGGCATTGAAAGATTCCAGTAATTGAGGAGCTACCTGTACGCCTACTGTTACATCGGCTTCCGCTTTATCGGTGGAAGTCACAGTCAATCCTAAAGTGGACTGTCCCTCTACCAAGAATTTCACGTTCGACGAAGTCAGCGTGCCGGTCATGTATACGGCATCACTGTAATCCGGTTCGGTTTTGCAGCCTGAAACACAGAGCAACAAAGCCAATAAAGATAAAAGTGTATATTTCTTCATAGTCTTAATTATTATTTTGCATAAACATTAAATACACCACAGTTCACAGAATAAGAGGCTGTTTCCACACGAATATAACGTGCGGTCAACGGTGCATAAAATACGATGAATTTAGAACTGCCGGTCACTTCTCCAGCACTCTTGAAGTTTGTACCGTCATCGCTGGTGCTAATCTTTGTTCCGGCACTGATGGAATTATATTCTCCCCAAGAAGTACTCCTGTATGCCACGATAGCACCAAAGGTGTAAGATTTCCCCATATCCACAGTAAAAGCTGCCTTATAATTCGACCAATCGGAAATAGAAGCAGTAGATTGCGGATTTCCATCGAACCATCTGTCGAGGTTTGATCCGCTACCACTTAACACATTAACGCTCCATCCCGCCTGGTCTGCTACTAACGTTCCAGTAATATCGGCCTCAGTAGCCTCATGATTTACATTGTCCTCCGTCACGGTAACGGTCAGGAAAGAAGGTGATACCATATTGGTACTCAACTGTGTATTAGGTCCTTCTGCAGACACCAGACGCAAGGGAATAATGTATCCTTTTTCGCTCTTAAGCGTAGAAAGCACATTAGCGTCATCCGTAAGTTTTACGTGCACAGTGTCAGCAACTACCATTTTCCCGGCAGGGATAGTCATCTCGGCATTTTCCAACACGATGGCTTCGGCGGGCATAGCTTCAAACACAGTGCCGTGCTCTTCATTATAGGCAGCAATCAGAGAGTTATCCACTACGACCGTAGCTTTTATAGTACCGCTCGCTTTCTGCGAACATTTTGCCGGCCATTTAAAGTCTACATTGCTGACTGTACTAATAGGGGTCTGTACAATTTTGTACGCCTTGGAATTATCTGATATATACACCCGGTTAAACGGATCACCATAGACATCGTAAGTCTCCTCATCATCACAAGCTGCAAAGCCGATGGCACAGAGGGCGAACATTCCTATATAAAATAGATTCTTTCTACTTTTCATTGTCATCTTTTCATTAAAAGGTTAATTAATGGATAGCCGGATTCTGTATTTGAATACACTGGCGGAACCGGTAATAAGGTTCGGGATTGTATTCATGTACATTATAGTCACGATGGATAAAGAATGCGCCAAAACCTCCTTTACGTTTTCCATTCGCCGGCTTGTAGCGTGCCTGGTTGTACATAGACTGCATATCTCCCTGCCAGTTATCACCCATATTGCAACAGTACACCACTTTTTCATCAGGCCATCCGCCTGCTCCCGTACCACCGCCATAAGCTTGGAGGAAGCAATAGTTACTATACGGAACAAGGCTGGTCATGCTGGTACTGGTCTGGTCGATATTGAGCATTTTATCACAGATACCTTCCTGTGAAGCAATCTCCTTACCATAACGTTCTTCGATGAGCTGTAAACGTTCTTCTCTGGTAATGTCCGGATTCGGTCCCATGTATTTTGCCATGTGTTTGTAGAAATATTCAAAATTAGAGCCACTCAAGAAGTCACCTTCCGGCTCATAGTCCGCATCAAAACCATCAAGGTCGTTCAGAAATACCTGATCGAGAAAATATTCGGCATACATTTCAAAAGAACGATTGAGTGCGGCAGTACGTTCTTCGCCATTCGGCATTGCCTTCGCTTCATTGTAAGCCTGCTTGAAAGCATGGTCATCTGTTTCCGCATCGATACGGGTGATTGCCACACAAAGCATCTTGGTTCCTTTCACTTTCTGTACAAAGCGGATTTCTTCCCATATTTCTGTATTTTCTGTTGCCGGAATGCCACCCCACATAGAGCAAATATCGAGACTGTCGGGCAATCCCATAAAGCGTACAGCGGCAGAGTTCTGCGCTCCATACTGTGCAAACCATCCGAAAGCAATTTCGTGTTCGCTCGCTTTGTAGTCGCGTAAGTTCTGGTAGTACTGGTCGTCGTAAGTCAGCGGCCGCTGAATAGTCAACGACTCAATGTCTGTATTACATGAGGCCATCATACCGCCTACAGTCAGTGCGGCCAATATGTATTTCATTGTTTTCATATTCTGATTACTTAGTTAGATTGTTCTACATTATATATCTGATTACCTTTTCACATCCCACCAAAGACGTGTTCCGGCAATGTCCGTACCGTTCAACAGGGAAACAGCAGCTTGTGTGTTCTCACCATTGTCTGAATATTCCTTTGTAGGGAACTTCAAACGACTGATGAGTTCTCCAGTGGCAACTTCTCCACCGGAAGCGTTTGTACTGATAGTCACAATACCGGGATAGCCGGTACGCCGCATCTCACTCCATGCTTCCTGTCCGTCCGGGAAAAGGGCAATCCATTTCTGCACCATAATGCGCTCGAGTTTCTTATCATCAGAAACCGATTCATCCCACTTCACTGTCAAATTAGAAACCATACGACTCACATCGGTATTACGTCCGTTTGTCGGATCAATGAATGAAGTTGATGGTACATTTACATCATTATCAAGATAACTCTCCGCACCTAAAGCACCTTTGGAAGAAAAAGAGGTCTTCACACCTTCTTCGTAATATTCCTTCACAGTCTTATCCCCCAAGTTCAAACGCAGTTTTGCTTCAGCCAAAAGGAAATATGTTTCAGCTGCATCCATCCACAGGATAGAAGTAGCCTGTCCTACGTTCATGCTAGACGCCGCTTCAGATAAAGTGCCCTGACTACGGCTGGTTTGTCCGTTACGGACTCCGTGATATTCGCCATCTTTCTTAGCAACTTTGAAGTAAGAGGACAAACGTGGATCCTGTAAGCCTTTTAAATAGCAATCCATAGTAGCGCTCATTCGAAAATCATTGAAACTTTCATATGCTTCCCACCATTCATTGATGAAAGAGAACGATACAGACTGTTTCAAAACAGCATTATCACTAACGGAAGTCATCAACCCAATAGTATGGTCTATTGCTGCTTTAGCTTCCGTCTCGGCTTTGGTCTGATCCACATAAGAAATACGCATTGCCAGGCGAAGGCGGAGAGAATTGGCGAACTTAATCCAATTCCCCACATTACCATTATAAATATAGTCATAGTCTTCCAAGTAGGGTTCGGAAGTACGACTGTTGTAGCTGGTGAGCACCTCAATGGCATTTTCCAATTCTTCAAAGAAACGATAATACACATCTTTTTGGCTATCGTAGGCCACTTGAATACCGGTACCAAACTTTGAATAAGGGATAGGACCATACTTGTCCGTAATACGACTCATACCGAACACCTTGACAATAGTGGCCATAGCACGTGCGGGTGATGTCCCACTGGTACAGTCCACGACTTTCCGCCATGGCTGCATCACCTCTGTGTAAGCGGTGCTAAACGGAGAGTTATACCACTGCGGATAGAGCTTGTAACAATCGTTGTCTTGCTCTCCGGCATAGTTCCATGTCTTAATAGGAGCACAATAACTGGCAAAAATATCACCGGTCAGCATCTGGGTCTCCTCAAACAAACCACCCTTATCTTTACCTACTACGAACACCCCTCTTTCCATCTGCGTAAAGTAGGCTCCTGTCAGGAGATTATCACGTTCCATTTGCTCGGGAGTTACTTCATTCGGATTGATATTCCAACTTTCATAATGGTCGGTACAAGCGGTAAACAACAAGCCTCCGGCAAGCAACACACCATTGAACACTTTCATGCATTTTAATATATGTTTCATCTTATCGATTCTTTAGAAATTGAGTTTAACAGAGAAACCTAAATTGCGCAAGCTCGGCAACATAAAGTAGTCCATTCCGCTGAAATGCGTGCCTGTACTTGCCGTCAGTTCCGGGTCGAAAGGAGCTTTGCAATAGAACATAAGCAGGTTACGTCCCGTGAAGGCTACATTCATACCTTGTATCCAAGGAACCCACTTCTGAACAGGGATGTTGTAACCGAGAGACAACTCTGCAAGACGGACATTCGTAGCATTATAAACATACATGGAGCCGACACCGCTTCCCACAGTGCTATAATACTTTTGCACAGCGGGTACTTTATGACCATCAATCAACACATATCCCAAGTCGCGGGCTTCAGCGGTGGCTGTGGAAACGCCGTAAGCATCCATCATCGCTTGTGTCTGTGAAACAACGATGCCGCCAATACGTGCATTAATCAGACAGCTCAAAGTCAGTCCCTTCCATGAGAATGAGTTGCGCCATCCCATCATGTACTTGGCTTGCGAGTTACCAGCATAAATCCATCCGTCATTGCGTTCGCCAGCCTTGTTATCTATAGCTACTGTATTGTTCACATAATCTACGTCGATATATCCATGAGAGTCGGTACGAAGTGCGGTCACGTACAGGTCGCCAATAGAACCACCTTCAAAGAGACGTGAATTCACAATTTCCAATCCGCCCAAATCCATCATATCCTGGCTGACCACCTCACCACTCGATAAAGTAGTCGGTTTCAACAGTTTTTTAATCTTATTGCGGTTGATTGTATAAGTAAACGTAGAGTTCCACTGTACCGGTCCGAGCGGCTGGTTTAATGTCAGGCTTGCTTCGATACCTTTGTTATCCACTTGTCCGCCATTGATATAAATAGAAGAATAACCGGAAGAAGCTGAAATCGATGGGTTGAACAACTGGTTGTAGGTAGATGTCTTATAGAGAGAAACGTTCAGTTCCAACTTATTATTCCAAAGATGAGACTGCAGTCCGACTTCCCAAGCTTTGGTACGCTCCGGTTTGATATCCGTATTGGGATATGTGGTAGCTGTGACGGGAGAAGCCGACTCGTACGGATAAGTCTGATAAGCGATGTAGCGTGTAGGAGCATTACCCACCTCACTATAAGAAGCGCGTACCTTCAAGAAGGTAAGTATGTCGTTCTTGATGGGTAGCAACTCCGTCAAAATAGCCGATAGACCTACTGACGGATAAGCGACTGACTTCGTATCGGTCCATGCCAAAGCAGACGACCAGTCGACACGCCCCGTTACGTCCAAATAGAGTTTGCTCTTCCAACCCAGTTGTGCTGTAGCGAAGATAGATTGCGTTTGATCGTGATAACCATCCTGCTGGAATTTTACGGCAGACTGCATCAAATTGAGCATTGTAAATCCGTCGGCTACAGAATTCAAGCTACCTCCTACATCGTAATACTGGTAGTTGACATCCTGAATACTAGTACCCAGCGTAGCGGCCAGTGAGAAGTCGCCGAAATATTTGTCGATATTCAGCATCACATCACCATAAAGCTGACGAGTGGACGCATCACCTTTATAATATCCACCAAATTTCTGACAGAAAATATTATCGGTAGATGCAGCATATTTCTTTTCGTACAGAGCCGATGTATAATCCATCTTGGCACGTGCACCTAATGTAATGCCTTTCATAATTTCGAAACTCAAGCCCCCACTCATAAGGAAACGGTTCTTATGATTGATAAAATTGTCGCGATTGACAATCCAATAGGGGTTCTGCATGGCGATACCCTGATTGCCCCAAGGCCAGTATTGTGTTTTGAAGTTACGGGCTTCGTTGTACATTTCAAACTGTTGAAGCATTTCCAAACTATAGCTCGGTGACATCAGATAGACAGGAACAATTGGATTGAAATATTGTCCTTGAGATACCATATTCTGTTCACGCACATTCATATAACTTGCGCTTAGATCGAGACGCAAACGTTCATTGAGCATGCTAGTCGTATTGCGGATGGTAAAATTATAACGATCCAACGTGTTGTTCGGAACAATACCTGCCGCATTGGTAGCAGCCATAGAAAGGAATATCTGGTTCTTCTCATTGCCGTTGCTGATGGTCAGAGAGTTGGTTTCATTCCAGCCGGTCTGATAGAAATCCAATGGATCGTAACTGCTGGGCTGTCCCAATTTTTGTCCCCAGCTTCTTATTTCTCCTGTAGTCGCACCATAAGTGTTTTGAAATTCCGGAGTTACAAACGGATTGAAGAAGGAGGTATTATTGGCATAGTTGACGCGGAGTTTGTCTTTCGAGCCTTTCTTCGTGGTAATCATGATAACACCGTTTGCGGCATCACTACCATAGAGTGCTGAAGCGGCAGCGCCACTCAACACAGACATGGTTTCAATATCTTCGGGATTAATCATGGAAGCACCGTCACCGGATTGCCCCATACCGGTCATGAAATCGTCCGGTTGCGTTGTTTCCAGCGAAGGCATTGGAATACCATCGATTACATACAGGGCGTTATTATTTCCGGAAAGAGATTTCGCACCACGCATTACGACCTTAGCTCCACCACCGATGCCGGATGAGCTGGAATTGATGACAACACCTGCTATCTTACCGGACAAGCTATTTACGAAATTGGCATCCTTGACACCGACAATTTCACTGGCAGATACTTCTTGCACATTGTAAGAAAGTGCTTTCGCCTCTTTACGGATACCGAGAGCGGTAACCACCACTTCGTTCAACACTTGCGAATCGTCTTCCAAAGTGACATTCAATACAGGACCGGAGACAGGCAATTCCTTTTTCTGATAACCCACATACGAGAATAGCAATACCGGGCTTGCAGTCTGTGTGGTCAATGTATAGTTTCCGTCAAGATCGGTCACTGTACCGTTAGTGGTTCCTTTCTCCATAATGGAGACACCGATTAGCGGTTCGCCATGCCTATCTTTTACCGTACCTGCAACGGGTTTTGTTTTTTGTTGAGTGACTTTCAGTTCTTTAGCCGTCAGTACAATCTTATTATCCAATATTTTATATTCGACATTTGTACCTGCAAAGACCTGTTCCAACACCTGAAAAATATTCTTCTCGGAAGCTGAAACCGATACCCGGCGATTAAGGTTAAGATTCTTGCTATTTATAAAAAAGCTGAATCCGGATTCACGTTCAATCTTGTGCAGCACTTCTTCTATAGTACAATCAGTAACTCGTAAAGTAATAGAAGTTTTTTGTGCATATCCATCTGATGCATATGCTAGTCCGGCTGAACAAATTAGGAGTATAAATAGTAATTTCATAGCCAATGATATTTCCTTTAAGGTTCGTCTAAGAGACTTTAATCCTCCAAGAAATTGGACGATACAATAATTTTGCATAAATTTGTAACGAGTTTAATTAGAAAATTGGTAGTTATACTTGTCGGGAAACAAGTAGGTTCACAATTACTGAAGCTCATACGGGAGGATACGGCCAATATCATCCCGTATTTTTTTGGTTGCTAGGGATCTTTGTTTTTCATGGCAATAAGTTTTTGGGAATTAAGGTTTTTATCTTTTAGTACTAAATAAATATCTCTATCTTTATTTTCTCTTTACCGGCATCTGCGTTATTATTCAGATAACGCCAACGAACTTTCGAAGAAACACTGATAAAGTTAAGCACCTGTTCCAGATTCCGATTGGTAAATGTTCCGGAGAATGAGTCGTCATGCGGTACATTCTCCTGTATGACAAATTCGGCATTATACCTATCTGCCAATATATCCAGTGCATCCCGTAATGACGTTTGCCGGAAAATGATTTTACCATCTTTCCATGAAAGTTCTCTCTCACCGGAAGTTGTACAGAGTTGCGTCTTTCCGTTTTGAGAATAATAAACTAACTTTTGTCCGGGAGCCATTATAATATATTGCGACTGTTGCCCGGCATTGTTAAATTCAAAGTTGACTTTCCCCTCAACCAAAGTAGTTATCACTTCATCTGCTTCTTTATATGCCTTTACATTGAATTTGGTACCCAATACTTTTATAGCAGACTGATGGGCAGTGGAAACAATAAAATGTCTCTTTGGATCTTTCCAAACCTCAAAATAAGCTTCTCCGTCAAGCTCAACTTTGCGTGTATGGGAAGAAAAACGATTCGGAAAAGTCAATGTACTTTTTCCGTTCACCCATACCGTGGTTCCATCAGCAAGTGTTACTTGAGTACGCTGTCCAGCAGGCACGTAAACAGTCTGCATCTCTACATTTTCTTTTTGGAAGGCCTGTATCATTATATAGCTCAAGCCGAAAGCCACCGCAAACACAGCTGCAACCTGCCACACCCGCCGTGCAACGGGACGCAACGAAAAAGTCTTTTTCGTTTTCCGAGAGAGACTTTCCGTATCCTGCCATAGGAATGCATCGTAACTTTTACGAAGTGAAATGAACTCCTTGAGATTGGCAGCATCTGCATCAATCCAAGTGGCAACCTCTTCTTTCTCTTGTTGGGATGCCTTGCCTGAAATATATTTCAATAGTAATTCTTTATTCATAATAACGTATAGTTTATAAACAGGAATAAGCAAGGTTACTTGCCCCCTTCATTAAGAATACCACCCACCAAGCATATTCCCTAGTAAGAAATGCGATTTTTTTTGTTATTACCCCCAAAAAGTAGAAATAACAGCCCTATACTGTCGCTTTAAATGAAGAAAAATAAAAATGGTGCATAGTCTTTGAGATTGTCTCGTAGCATTTTAACCGCCCTAGTGATATGATATTCTACCCCTTTCACACTTATCCCTAATTCTTCGGCTATCTCTTTATGAGATTTACCATCCAACCGGTCGCGTACGAAAGCAATGCGGGTTTTCTCAGGCATACTAGCCAATAGCGTCTTTACTTTTGCCCGTAATTCTTCTGATAGTATTTCATTAGGATCGCAGGCTTCCAATGTAGATATGCGAATCTCCAGTTCGCGCTGTCCCTTATCAAGCAGAGTTTGATAAACATTTTCCTGTGCCTGTATATGTTTCAGATAATTTAGTGATTTACTGCGGATATAAGTGATCAATATAGCTTCAATACTCGGAATCTCCCGCTCTTTGCTCAATTCCCATAGATGAATGATTGCCTCCGAAACGATATCCTCTGCAACTTGGTCGTTGTGGACATACGACAAGGTAAACAGGAAAGCTTTCCTGTAATAAGCTGTATATATCGAATTGAAGTTGATTTGAGCCATTCAAGCAGTTCCATAAGTATTAAACAGCTGCAAAGAAATATATTTTATATGTGAAACAAAAACTTTTTAGAGAAAATTTAAATATGACTAAAATTCCTTTTGTTAAAAGATAAGAAAACCTGCGAACAAACATTTGCTTAATTCGCAGGTTTCCTTCTTTCTTTTATCTAAAAAACAGCCTAAGTTTATTCAATTTCATTTCTTTTATACGCCAATTAACTGATCTAAACTTATTGGTATTTTAAAAACATATGTTTGCCACTACTCAATAGCCACAGGAGTATCCAGTGTGGCAATTCTTATACCATTAGTTGTTCCGTTTATGCGGCCGGTAGCATCTTTAATGACTCCACCTTCTTCAACTTCCGTTCCGTTCAGCTTATAATAGAGTGCTAACCCTTCCGATTTCGGATCAACGCCCAGCACATTCTGTTTAAGCTGATTTTCCGTACGAGCTACGCTCCAAACACGAAGTTCACACATTTTACCATACAACGGACGTTCCCCCCATTGGAACCCCGGAATCTTGCCAATGTTGAAACCAACATCTGAATTCGGGTCAAAACCTGGAATACCCCAATCTGAGCCGGCCCATTTAGCTCCATTGACATAAATAGCCGTTTTTCCCAAAGGTTGGTCATAAGTCAAAGCGATATGATACCAACGTTTCGCCTGTAATGCCTCCTTAACTTTATATCCCTGTGTTCCTGCGACTTCCAGGATATCCCTAGGAGTTACCCCGCCTCCAGCGTCACCGATACGAAGAATCATTTTGCCTTCAGTCCCCATAATCGTATTGTTATCGCCAAATCTGTCGATATAAACCAATGCTTCATAAGTGAACGATGAGAAATAAGTTCCAACCGGGAATTTTACAGAAATGTAATTGCTATTGAATGTACCGACTTTGGTTATCTTTAGAGGTTTAGAGAGAATGAAATAAGCAATGCTTGTTCCGGGAAGAGTCGATATAGAAGTCGACTGTACACGCACTGGCAAGGCATATGTTTTTCCCTCTTCAAGCGTCTCCAGATTAGAGAGTTCCAGTTGCACGTTTTCCGCATACAACTTTCCACTTGGAATAGTAGAAGTCGCACTGCTTAATTTTACATTTGACGCATCAAACATCTCATAAGCTGTCCCATACTGCGTATTGTATTCGTCCAGCACACTTTTATCAGCGATGACATACGACACATCCACCTGCGAAGAAACCATGGAAGAAAGTCTTGAAGATAAATCAAAACTCTTTACCTCACTTTCATCTTCCAACGAGAATACATATTCCCTATTTTCAAAATAAAGTTTAGGTTCCAATAAGTCACTCTCGCTGTTATTGCAAGCGCTCATCAGCAAGGCCATACCTCCTAACACCAAATAATTGAATCTATGTTTATTCATAATTCTTTCGTTTTATTGATTTACCAACCTGTCTATTCTGACTTGTTCTCTTCTTTACTTTGATTTGCTTTCCATTCATTGAAAACCTTCTGATTTATTTGAATGGCTTGACGCATCCACTTGTAGTCGGGAGTATTGTCATAATCGTTATCGAAACGATAAGCCCCTATTCCACCTTTATAACTTTTTGACGGCATATGAGCAGCTTGTTTAAGCAACTGACCACCATTAACAGCATACTTTTCGAAATTTTCCGTACAAATTATTTTCTTGGGATCTACACCATATCCTTCTAGACTAGGTCTGGAAGAACCATAACTTTGTATAATCCAATAATCGACATACTCATCCAACTCTCTGGTAAGACCATAAATTTGACCATCAATACAAATCATCTTATGTCCTTTGCCTTCCGGGTCGCTTTTCGGACCAATATAGTTATTCATCTCCTTTATTAAATGAATTAAGTGCCTATTCTCACTTAACGTTCCATCCATGTCAAACACACCACTTCCGATTTCCCAGTCAACATCATAACCATCCCAGTCGTTTGCATCCAAAGAGTCACAAAGAGCTTTAGCGAACTTTGCCAAACATTCATAATGGTTTTCACTGTTGAATTCGCCTTCAAATCCCCAAAATTCCCAACGAGCTTTCTTCTTCGCATCTTCCAGCTTGGAATCACTCCAGCCTTCTTCCTCCGCCAATTTTTCCACAGGAGTATATACCGAATTTGGAGTTGCCCCTTTGCCAATATAAGAAAGCAGGCTCACCTGTAATAATTTTGTCCCTTTCACTTTTTGCACAAACTCTTTATCCGCTTTCTGTTCGGGAGTGATATCAAAACGTCCGGGAGCACCACTCCACATGGAAACAAAGTCCATACTGTCCGGCATAGAGGTCAGATATCCTTTTCTGTAAGCTCCGGCAGGAGACCAATTGGAGTACCATCCGAAAGCAACAGGGCGCCCATAGTTCCAAGCGGTTGCCTTGTAAGCACGCAGATTGGCATAATATTCACTATCGCCCATCGTATTATTACCTCCGATATGCTCCATTTCTATATTTTCCACTTCAGTGCAGGAAGTTGTTACCATTAAGCCTGTCAAAGAAAGGAGATATAATAAATTTCTTAATGTTTTCATATTCTTCATTTTGTATCAAAATAGTGATTATAGGTTATCGTTTACAGTCCCACCACAAGCGGGTTGATGATTTATCCTCGCCACCTTGACCGTTATTAAGTAACAGCAAAGCAGCATTGTAAATAGCCTGTCCATCCTCAGTTTGATAAAAACTTGTAGGATAAATCATACGTCGTACACCAGTCTCTTTAGTAGCACCTTGACTCGAACCATTATTTACCATTACAGGATTCAATTTCGGATATCCGGTTCTTCTCCACTCTGTCCAAGCCTCCTGACCATTAGGGAAAAGAGCAATCCATTTCTGAATCATGATCTTCTCCAACTTCTGTTCTGTGCTGCCATCAAATTTAGCAGTAGCAGTAGAAGGTGCTGGGAAGCTACAAGCATAGGAACCTGTGAATTCATGCTTCATCGGTGCTTTATTAGAATTCATATAAGCATCTACAGAAGTTGTTACACCATTTTCCTGAAACGACATTTCAATACCTTGTTTGTAAAGCGCTTCGGCACTGCCGAAGTCGGCAGGCCATACTAAAGCTGCTTCAGCCCGCAAGAAATAAACTTCGGAGGCACGCAACCAATAAGTCGGAGTATTACTTTCAATCTTCGGTTTAGAGAACAATTTATAAACATCATTCGGTGCAAAAGTATGTCCGGCAGGTACTGCTTGATATTTCTTACTGTCATAAGCCAGTTGCCCTACTGTACTTGCCGCGTCTACAGGCTTAAAATAAGCACCTAGACGAGGGTCAGCATATCCCATTAAATATGAGAACATAGATGATCCCATACGTGATTCCTCATACGTTTCAGATAACCATTCAATGTTATTACGGAAAGTAATACCAGCTCCCACACTCATTTGCGCTTCATCATCCCTTGCAGTCATTACGCCTATAGAATGTCCGACAGCCTGAATCGCATACTTCTTTGCCATTTCCTCATCAGCAAAGCGAACGCGAATCGCCAGACGAAGCATCAATGAGTTAGCGTATTTCACCCATTTCCTGGTATCACCTGCATAAACCGCATCATATTCTTCCATCACTTTAATACCGTTCACAGCTTTTTCAGTCAGTACGTCAATAGCATCAGTCAAGTCTTGAAACATAGCAGTATATACCGCCTTTTCCGAATCGAAAGGTATATTCATTGTCGGATCGGCAGCATGTGTATAGGGCATCGGTCCAAAACACTCCAACGTTTTGTGCCAAGCCGAAATTTTCAAAATTTGTGCCAATGCATAGATTTCAGGGGCATCATTCTTTTCTGAAAATACTTTTAATTTTTTCCAAGAATTAAATGCGTTGGTATACGAACGCGTATAAGTGCCCGCAATCCAACCGTCAATTAAAAAATAGGTTGTATTGTTACGACCCGAATTCCAACCGGTAGAGTTATTCTGCCCGAAGAAACCACTCCAACAATCGGCCGAAAGATGATAATCAGTCTGATATTGATTAATAATGTCTGTATCATCGGCTTGAGTACCCACCGGAAAAACCGTTTGCTCCATGGCCGTAACCAAACCGCCTACAGCAAAACCATCCATTAGCCCTTCTTCTTCAGTCATTTCAAACGGGTTGGTATTGATTCTTTCATAATCACATGCCGTCAAAAATGACAAGAGACATATACTTGCTAAAAGTTTATATTGATTTATCTTTTTCATAATAAAGTTGGTTTATTATAGTTTAAATTTAATGCCAAAACCAAAGCTACGTACACTTGGTTGCATAAAGTAATCGTTACCTTGTCCATAAGTACTTGTAGAAGGTGTAAGTTCAGGGTCAAACGGAGCTTCACAATATAACATCCAAGGATTATTTGCGATAAACGAAACCGTAACATCTCTCAGTATATTTCCAAACCATTTATTAGGCATAGTGTAGCTGAGTGACAACTCTTGTAAACGAATATTAGTAGCACTGTACACATAATAACCAGAGGTTTCATAGTTTCCTGTGCCAATCATTTGATAATAGGCCTTCGCGTCTACTCTACCTTGATTTTTTATCAAAGCACCTCCAGCATCCCGTGCCTCAGCCGAACGTTTGGAAACCCCAAAACGGTCAAGCAAAGCTTCTGTGGAAGAAGTTACTACGCCACCAAAGCGTCCGTTAACCAGAAAGTTTAGACCAAAACCTTTGTATGACAATGCATTGCTCCAACCGAGATTGAAATCCGGTGAGGTTTTGCCCAAGTAAACAGGTTCACCTCTTTCCATACCAAATTTACCATCACTCTCTACTGCCACAAATCCTTGACTGTCTTTCTTAAAAAATGTATTGGCATAAATATCATGGATACTGCCGCCCACTTTCAAAATCGTACGACCTTTGTCTTTCACTACTTCGGGAATATTAATCGGCGAAGTTCCCTCCAAACCTGTCACATAATTAGTTACCATTTCTTTGATTTCGTTGACGTTACGTGAAAAAATCAAAGTAGAAGAGAAAGATAATCCGTTTTTAAACTTATCGCTATATCCCAATGAAGCTTCCCAGCCACGGTTCTCGACATCACCTGCTTGCAAATAAATTTGTTTGTATCCAGTATACTCGGGAAGTTCACCCAAGAATGTTTGGTTCTCTGTATTGGAATGATAGTAAGTAACTTCTGCACTCAATTTATTCCACAAACGAAAAGTCAAACCAAATTCATAAGATTTGGTACGTTCTGCCTTAAAATCAGTGAAAGGATAGATATAGGTAGGATTCAAAAGGCCACCCACAAGCGGATCAGTCACCGTACCGGGAGTCAAACCTGCACGAGATACCGGAGCACCTACTCCAGTAACAGAACCACGTACTTTTAAGTAAGATATAAATTCAGGTAGTTTTACCATTTCAGATACAATGGCCGACAGACCAACAGAAGGATAAAAGAAAGATTCCTCATTGGTATTTACCAAACGAGAATTCCATTCGTTACGTCCGGTCAAAGTCAGATAGAGCATACTTTTCCACCCCAATTCCACGTTAGCAAAAATGGCATGATTACGCATACTGTCACCACCTCCTTTTTCGGAGATACGTCCATTTTTTGTATCGATGTTAGTAGTGGTAAATTTATTGGGAAGCTTGAGTAAAGCACCTTTATATCCCCTTTCCAAAGCCCAATAATTAGAATAACTCCAACCAAGGTTGGCAGCAAGACTGAAATCCTGAATGCGTTTATTGATATTCAGCATAAAGTCAGCATACTCCTGACGATCATTGTAATTACTGTATCCGTAATGCCCCTTAGTACCTTCTGCAAACTTCTGATCGGAAGAAGCGTAAATTTTACGTTCAAAACTCACATAGGTATCATCCATTCTGAAACGACCAGCAACATTCAGCCAATCGGTGATTTTATAGGTCAATCCCACATTGAACATGTAACGGCTCTTTTCATTGGTAGCTACATTACGATAAGCTGTCCAATAAGGATTTTGAGAAGCATAAGTAGACTCACCTACAGGCCAGTATTGCACAGGCAAATTACGGCTCTCATTGTAGCGTTCAAAATTCTTTATGTCCTCAAAATTCTCACCGCGTGGGAACAAATAAGCAGCCATCACCGGATTCCAATACTGACCCTGCGAAACCATATTTTTATCTTTTTGCTTCACATACGATGCTCCTAAGTCCAGTTGTAACTTATCATTAAGAAATGTAGAAGTGTTACGAATGGTGAAGTTTAAACGATCGTATGTGTTATTGGGCACGATACCTTTAGAATTAGTAGATGAGATAGAAGCAAAAGTCTGATTCTGCTTAGTTCCTGTGGTCAAAGTAAGTGAGTTTATGAAATTCGTACCAGTATTAAAGAAATCATGCTTAGGATCGTAACTTGACGGAGTTGGCAATTTCTCTCCCCAGCTTTCATACATATCTTTCTTGTTTCCATATGTATTTTGAAATTCTGGAGTCATGTACGCTTTGCTAAACTCAGTAGAAGATGAGAACTGAATAGCCAGTTTCCCTTCTTTACCTTTTTTGGTTGTTACCAAGATGACACCGTTTGCCGCACTACTACCATACAATGCAGCAGCTGAAGGACCGCTCAACACTGAGAGGCTCTCAATATCTTCAGGATTAAAGTCAGCAATACCTTCTGTTCCAGCCTTTCCTTCACCCATAATACCACTGTCTGTATTTCCCATATTGGTATTAAACAAAGGAATACCGTCTACCACATATAAGGCATTATTATCCCCTTCGATGGACTTTGCACCACGCATCACAACGCGAGTTGCACCACCGACACCAGCCGCACTCTTGTTTATGGTTACACCGGCTATCTTACCGTTTAATGAGTTCACAAAGTTTGGGTCTTTCACAGTAGTCAATTCATTACCTTTTATCTGCTGCACATTATAAGACAAAGCTTTCTCCGCACGTTTGATACCCAATGCTGTAACAACAACCTCATCCAGCACCTCCGTATCCTGTTTCATAGTAATCGGATAAAAATCTTTTTTAGAAACAGTCACCATTTGAGTGGCATATCCTATATAAGATACTTTCAATGTAGAGTTGTCTGAAGCCTTTATTGCAAAGTTTCCATCAAAATCGGTAATTGTACCGGTCGAATTGCCATCCACTGAAATGTTAACTCCAATTAGTGGTTCACCGCTCTCATCAACAACTTTTCCTTTGATATCCTTCACTGTTTGTGTTGCAACTACAGGTTTCTTTTCAGTAATTATAATATAATTACCTTGAATTTGATAAGCGAAACCTGTTTCTTTCAAAATTACATCAAGTGCCGCCGACACAGCGACATTTTGCAAATTAAGATTTGCTATTTCTTTTCCTTTTAATTCGGAATCACTATAGTTTATAGACATTTTCGACTGTTTTTCTACAGTTTTCAGAGCATCAACAACAGTGATATTCTTCTGCTGAATAGTAATTTTATTACCACTTTGAGCAAAAGCAAGGGTAGATGTTAGTAACAATAGACTTAAAAAAGTGAGAAAGCCTCGCTTTTGAGCTATTTGTTCTGCTATTTTTTCGTAAATTTGTAGCATCTTTAGTATTAGTTAATTGGTTATTATTCTAGGATCATTCAGAATAGCGTCAATACACGCTAATATTAAGGAGAACTTGATTTCACATCCGGAAGGAACGGGCATTCCTTCCGGATACTTTTTCACATAGTATTTTCAATTTAAATAGGTTCTACAACAGGTTTATTTCTTATTGGTTACATAGCATTTATTTCCTTTAATAACATAGTTTACATCTCCCACTACCTGTGATATAATGCCCATAATCTCTTCCAGATTTGCTTGTTTTTGGAAGCGGAAACTATAGGTATTCTTCTTCATACTATGAAGACTATAAACAAAGGCATAAGGGAATTTACGTTCCAGGCTTGTGAAAATGTCTTCCAGATGCATATTACTAAAGACCAGTTCTCCGCGCTGCCACGCTGTCACATCGTCTATTTCCGGCAATCGCAGGTTATGTTCTTTTGTATGCTTGTTATATATTAATTGCTCATTAGGCTTTAGAATAACATTAGATATCAGATTATTGAATTCTACTTTTACACTTCCTTCCAGCAAAGTGGCAATCAATTCATTACTTTCCGGATAAGCGTTCACATTGAATTCCGTACCTAAAGCGGTGACTTGATAATCATTCGCTTTCACAATAAAAGGATGCTCTTTATCCGGCTTCACTTTAAAATTAGCTTCACCTATCAAATATACACTCCGCGTCTTTCCGTTGAACTGCTCCGGATATAATAAGGTACTTTTTGAATTCAACATGACATGCGTGCCGTCAGGCAAGGTAAGTTCGTGGATCTCTGCTGTTGGTATATAACACTCCACCAAATCTTTTACAGGTCGGTCTTTTTCCAACATCAGATAAATAGAGACAGATGATACAGCCAGTAAGAGAATAGCCGCCGCTCTCCATACAAGTAGCTGATAATTTTTATGAGAAACAGGTCGTGTTCCTATATTCTGCTGCATTTGCCGTATTGATTGTTGCATTCCATTGGGAACTTCCCGTTCCCCTGCCTGTTTCCAAAGCATACGGAGTGCTTCATCCTTTTCGTCAACATGCTCTTCATCAGCCAGCCATCGTTGTACTTTCTTTCGTGTATCGGCTGAATAATCATTGTTTCCGAATAATTCTACGAGTTGTTGAATATAGTTTTTCATAAACCTTTTCTTTCTTTTTTGGGCTTTATATACTAAATACAACTACTCCGCACAGACTACTTAAAAATATTTGAGAAAAAAAATAAATAAGATAAGTATCTTCTTCAATTCTATTAATGCCAGATAAACCTGATGCTCTATTGTACGGATAGAAACATCGAGTTTATCAGCAATTTCTTTATGACTCAGCCCCCTGAAACGGCTAAGTTCGAATATCAGCCTCCGACGCTTCGGCATTTTCTCCAAGGTCAGCTGAATAATCATCAGCATTTCCTTATAATATACATTATTCAAAACCTCTTCTTTTTCTGTCAACTCATAAAGAAAAGTCTTTTCGATAACTTCATCTTGATATTCCTGTTCTATTTGCTGATGTTTGAAGATGTTCAAAACAATATTCCTGGTCATTATAAAAATGTAATTATCCAAATCTCTGTCAGTATCCAACCATATTTCAGGCTGCAACCAGAGTTTACAGAAAACATCCTGAGCCACATCTTCTGCCTCTGCTTCCGATTTTAGAAGCATCTGAGCAAAGTTTTTTACTTTAGGAAAGTTAGCAGTAAAAAACTTCTGAAATTTTAATTCGATCTGCCTGTCGTTATTTTCCATCTCTCTAGTATTTCCAGTGTTAACAATAAAATCAAATATCCTAATATATAAAGGAATAGCTCAGGTAATATTAAATTGCAATTATAATCTAAAAGCAAAATAAAAGATTAATAACACAATAAAAAAATAATGCCACTTAAATTTGATTTATTTATTTATTTTCCCAAGCAACCATAATGTAGATTCCCATAGAGGAATCAAATGTATATAGTACACCCATAAAAAATAAAAAAGGCTTCATGAATCAATGATTCATAAAGCCTCTAAAGAATACTCGTACTCGAAGCGGGACTTGAACCCGCACAGCCGCAATGGCCAAAGGATTTTAAGTCCTTCGTGTCTACCATTCCACCATTCGAGCATCCTTTCAAAGAAAGAGCGGAAAACGAGACTCGAACTCGCGACCCTAACCTTGGCAAGGTTATGCTCTACCAACTGAGCTATTTCCGCGTTTTTTCAACGGGTGCAAAGATAAGTAGTTTACTTGTTTCTGCCAAATCTTTTCGAAGGAAAGTTTAAAAAACTATCCTTCGAAAGTTCATTTTATCTTCCAAGTAGTGTTTTTTCCGCCTTCTCCATTTCACAGAAATTGAATCCGTCAACTACTTGTTGCATCAGGGCGGAAATCTCTGCATTGCAAAGGTTGCCGATACTTCCTTCATGGGTATGATGAACTTCCTTACTATGAGAGAATTCACCAGCTTCAATATCCAAACCCACTTTTTTATATGCATCACGGAAAGGCATACCTTCACGCGCCAAACGATTCACCTCTTCTACACTAAAAATAAGCAGATATTTATCATCATCGAGAATATGTTCATTTACTTTAATCTCATTCATGATATAGGTTGTCATCTGCAAACAATCTTTTAACTCTTGGAAAGCCGGTAGGAAAACTTCTTTGATAATCTGCAAATCACGGAAATAACCGGAAGGTAGATTATTGGCAATCATCATAATTTGTTGAGGAAGTGATTGCAGTTTGTTGCATTTTGCACGTGTGAGTTCAAATACATCCGGATTCTTCTTATGAGGCATGATACTAGACCCCGTAGTACAATCGTCCGGCAATTTCACGAAACCAAAGTTCTGGCTATTGAACATACAGGCATCGAAAGCCAGTTTGGAAATAGTTCCGGCAATCGTAGCCAATGCAAAGGCAACATTGCGTTCTAGCTTTCCGCGTCCCATTTGCGCATACACTACATTGTAGTTCATAGAATCGAAGCCGAGTAATTCTGTCGTCATCGTACGGTTCAACGGGAATGATGAACCATAGCCGGCAGCAGATCCCAACGGATTACGATTACACATTTTAAATGCAGCCTGCAGAAACAGCATATCATCTACTAGACTCTCGGCGTAGGCACCAAACCATAATCCAAAAGAAGAAGGCATAGCAATCTGCAAATGGGTATACCCCGGCATCAATACATTTTTATATCGCTCACTTTGGCGAGCCAACACATGGAAGAGCTGTTCAACAGCTTCAGCTATTTCCTTAATTTGTGTACGAGTAAAGAGTTTCAAGTCCAGTAATACCTGATCATTTCGTGAACGACCGCTATGTATTTTCTTTCCTATATCTCCCAAACGACGGGTCAACATCAATTCCACTTGAGAATGTACGTCTTCCACCCCGTCTTCTATCACAAATTCACCCTTTTCCGCCGAAGCATAAATATTCTTCAATTCAGCCAGCAACTGTTCCAGTTCTTCCTTTGTCAACAAGCCAATGCTTTCGAGCATGGTAATGTGAGCCATAGAACCAAGCACATCATGCTTAGCCAGATAAAGATCCATCTCGCGGTCACGACCAACCGTGAAACGTTCAATATCTTTATTCACCTGTACGGATTTCTCCCAAAGTTTCTGCGCCATAAAAAAATAAGTATTAGGTATTAAGTATTAGGCATTAAGTATGACAACAAGAGCCAATACGACTACGGTTAATACTTTATATCTAATATTTAATACTTGTTTTTTTAATAATTAATAACCGCCAACATTTCAACCATCTTTTCCAAACCTTCCTGAAGTGGCTTTTGAACCATCGCTTTCATGAACGGATTAATATCCATTCCGATGGTTACCTTCACTTTACATTCTTCTTCTCCCGTTGCGACCAACTGAATCCACATATTAAAAGGGACCGGAGAGTTAGTTGTTGCCAACTTTATACATTTAGATGGTTCACGTTCAACAATTTGCAGTGTCAGTTGCCCAATAGGTGAAACACTAAAGCTCAATGTATCCGAATCAAAGCTCAAATCCTGTACCTTATCTTGCGGCAGGCGATCTTTGATTGCTTCCAGATTACTCAAATCTGAAAGTTTATTGTATACGCGTTCCTGGCTATAAGGTATTACCTTAACACTGCTCTCAAAATTACTCATAATTTTCTTTTAGTATAAAACAAAAAAAGAACAACCCGGCCAATTCATGTCCGAATAGTTCTTTTTACAAATATGTCTGATTAAAACAAAGTCCTTATTTTCCAGCATCCCAATGAGCGGGGTCTTTACGCCATTCGTTCAAAGTTTGTATGTCTTCTTCTTCAATGTAACCTGTACGAAGAGCCACATCAAGCACAGCTTCGTAATTAGTCAATGTCACCAAAGTTACTTTGGCATTCTTGAATGCCTCTTCAGCAACCGGGAATCCATAAGTATAAGCCGCAACCATACCAATCACTTCGCAACCATCACGACGAATTGCCTCTACAGCCTTCAAGCTACTACCACCCGTAGAAATCAAATCTTCTACAACAACAACTTTCATACCCGGACGAAGCTCACCTTCAATCAGGTTTTCCAATCCATGGTCTTTCGGGGTAGAACGAACATACACGAACGGTAAATTCAATGCATCAGCTACCAAAGCTCCCTGCGGGATAGCACCAGTCGCCACACCTGCAATCGCATCCACCTGTCCGAATCGTTCCAATATCAGACGTGTAATTTCAATCTTCACAAAATTACGAAGAGAAGGATAGGACAGAGTTTTACGGTTATCACAGTAAAAGGGGGATTTCCATCCAGAAGCCCATGTGAAAGGGTTAGCGGGTTGAAGTTTAATAGCCTTAATCTTCAACAGTTTCTCCGCAAATAGTCTCTCTAAGTTTTTCATAACTAAACTAACTATTAATTATTTGCCGCAAAAGTACAGAATTTGAACGAGAATAAAAAGAAGAATCCGTTTATTTTTTCAGTCAATTTGTTCCTCTTCATCGGGAATGTCGATACAACGCTTGATATCTTTCAGTTCAAATCCGCGGCTCATGGCAAATCGCATCAGTTTTCCGTTTAGTTCATACTCATCCTGTGCATGAATACTTTTCCGCTTGGAAGCCAGAAGTTCACGCAGAATGGAGAGATATTCTTCATCATCAATCTCATTCAGATAACGCCATGCTACATCAGAAGGAATCCGCTTCATATAAAGCCCTTGAGCTATTTTCATCTTCCCCCACTTGGCAAAACGGAACTTATCTTTCACGAAAGCCCTGCAGAAACGTTCATCATCGATAAACTTTTCCGTTTCCAGTCGGTCAAGAATACGCGCAATGGTATCATAGGCAATTCCCCAACGTTGTAACTTCTCATTTATTTCTGCCCGGCAATGCTCGGCAGTGGAGCAGTAAGAGGCTACGCGATTTAAAGCCTCTTCATCTGTTAATTGTGCACTCATCGGTTAGCTGTAACTATTCTATCTTTTCCAAATATGTCTCTTATAACACGAACATCATGATATTGGTTCATTTCAAGTATGTGTGCTGTTTCCCGGCCATAAGCCTGGTTTATTTCAAAATAAAGTTTGCCACCCGGCAAAAGTAATTCACGTCCTAAATCAGCAATCCTGCGATAGAACCGCAACGGATCATCATCAGGAACAAATAAAGCAAGCTCCGGTTCCCAATCAAGTACGTTGGCATCCATTTCCTTTTTTTCCGCTTCGGTGACATAAGGCGGGTTACTGACGATTACATCAAAAGAAGGCGTTTTTCCCCAATCGTTGGATAAAACATTTCTTTGCAGAAACGTGACGTCTGCTGCCAATTCCTTATTATTCTCACGGGCAATTGCCAACGCATCTTCCGAAATATCCCAAGCTTCCACTTTTGCATCCGGTAATTTCTTATCCAAAGAAATTGCAATGCATCCGCTTCCCGTACCTATATCTAATAAGCGACAGGCATTCGCATTCTCCCGAGCCACCAAATCGACCAGTTCCATCGTTTCAGGACGTGGAATCAGTACACCGGGAGCTACTTTGAATCTTCTTCCATCAAACTCCGCAAAACCACGAATGTACTGTATCGGTTCATTTTTCTGTAAACGGAATATAATGTTTTCTAATTCACGCTCTTTGCATTCGGATAAAATCATATCTTTGCCGAGGTAAATATCAAGCGCATCCAAACATAACATGTCGCAACAGATCAACATAGTAAGAGCTTTGACCTCTTCCGGCGGATAAATATCCTGCAAGGACTGGCGGATGTAATTGGTGATACGATTCATATATTTACAATTTCGGAGTGCAAAAGTAAGAATAATATAGCGAAGAGCATCAAAATGGAAGAAGAAAAATACATGAGACGCTGCATTGAGCTCGCTGGGAACGGGTTATGCAATGTTGCTCCCAATCCGATGGTAGGGGCTGTTATCGTATGTGATGGGCGTATTATCGGTGAAGGTTACCACATTCGTTGTGGAGAGGCACATGCCGAAGTCAATGCCATTCGTTCCGTTAAAGATGAATCTTTATTGAAACGTTCCACGATCTATGTAAGCCTGGAGCCTTGCTCACATTATGGAAAAACTCCACCTTGTGCCGATTTGATTATTGAGAAACAGATTCCTCGGATTGTCATTGGCTGTCAGGACCCTTTTTCAAAGGTAGCCGGACGAGGTATTCAAAAGCTACGGGATGCCGGACGAGAAGTGATAATTGGCGTATTGGAAAAAGAATGCCAGCATTTGATTCGTCGCTTTATTATTTTCAATACACTCCATCGCCCTTTCATTACTTTGAAATGGGCAGAATCAGCCGATCATTTCATTGACATAGAACGTACTGACGGAAAACCAGTGATACTTTCCTCTCCTCTCTCGTCCATGTTAGTACATAAGAAAAGAGCAGAAGCCGATGCTATCATGGTAGGTCGGCGGACAGCCTTACTGGACAATCCATCACTAACAGTACGCAATTGGTATGGACATAATCCGATACGTATCGTTTTAGACCGTACCTTATCCCTTCCGAAGGATTTACAAATATTCGACGGAGATATTCCGACATTAATCTTTACAGAGAAGGAGTATCCTGCAGAAAGAAACATCACCTACATTACTATTGATTTCAGCCATAATCCACTGATGCAGATTATGGAAGAACTATATCAGCGAAAGATACAATCATTGTTGGTCGAAGGCGGGAGTCAGTTGCTGCAATCTTTCATTGATAACGACCTATGGGATGAAGTATTTATCGAGAAGTGCCCCAGCAAGTTATATTCCGGTGTTAAAGCACCTGAAATAAGCGATAATTTTAGTTACTCGATAAAAGAACACTTCGAAAGACAGATTTGGCATTACGTTCATCAAGATTAGCTAAAATAGTCCTGTTCAGGGAGTTTTACGTCGATAAAATCAGTGTTATTATCTATAATTTTATATAAAACTTGCCGGTATTGTTCTTTATCGGAAAAAATGTTTCTATTTTTGCAACTTGTAAATAAACACAATCTTTCAAATGAGAATAAAGTTTTTATCATTCATTGCGAGTTTTTTCATGGTGTCATTTGTTATAACGTCATGTCTTGATGACGATAATAACATCGAATATAGCCCGGATGCGACTATACATGCATTTGCACTTGACACAACAGGCCTTGGGAGCTATAAATTTACTATTGATCAACAACAAGGTCTTATTTATAATGAGGATTCTCTCCCCGTTCATGCTGATACCATTATTGATAAGATTCTAATCAAAACATTAACGACAGCATCAGGTGTTGTTACAATGAAGGATCAAAACGATCAAGATTCCATTATCAACTTGAGTGATTCTATAGATCTTCGTAATCCTTTAGAAGTTAAAGTATGGTCAACAGAAGCCTTAGCAGGTATATCCCCTGACCAAGTTAAGAAATATACTATTACTGTACGAGTACATAGGCATGATCCGGATTCGTTGAGATGGAATTATGTAGGAACTATGCAGAATGAAATCGTAAATGAACAAAAAACGATTGAATTTGACAGTAAATTCCTCACCTATTCAAAAGTAGGCGACCACTTGAAAGTATATCAAAACAGTGGCTTTTCCAATTGGACAGCGGCAGGAGTGAATACAGAAGGCGACCTGAATGTATTACCCAACTCCATACTGCCCTTAGATGAGGTTATATTGGCTACTGCTAATAATAAAGTATACGAATCAACAGATGGTATTAGCTGGGCAACTTCAACTAAGTTTTCAGGTGAAGTGAACACATTCGTCTCTAAATTAAAGGTAGAGAATGAAACAAAAATCACTTATATCAAAACAGAAGAGGGAAAACGATATTTCTATTCCATACTGGAATCACAATTATTAGACCAGCCGATAGAAACTCAAATCGAAGAGGTCAGCGAAAGATTCCCCATAGACAATATCTCTTATACAACCTTCAGCAAAGGTAAAAACAACCAGAATATCATCGTAGGAAAACATGAACCTGCAATAGAAATTGACATCAACAATAAAAAGGTTCCTGTTACCATTTCATGGGGATATGATGGCAAGACTTGGGTTGAATTGGGAGCAGCTACCGCGGTAGCTTATTGTCCGGCATTCGACAATCCGACTATTATTTACTATAATAACCTTTTCTACATTTTCGGAGATAAATTAGAATCTCTTTATGTATCGATTAATGAAGGAGTTGCCTGGAAAAAAGCGAGTAAAAAATTCTCTTTTCCAAACCATGATTGGAGCGAATCTAATATCACTGAATCAACCGAAGAAAAAACCGAATTCAGAGGTAGAGAGAAGTTTTCAGTAGTACAAGATACAGGAGAAGAATTCATCTATATCTTATTCAGTAAAGAGGAAAATCTTACTTTTACTGAAGAAGTAGAAAAAGAAGAAGATACTCGGGCTACAACGCCTAAAGATAGAGGTCCATACAAGCATGATTCTGAAGTATGGCGTGCCCGTCTGAATCAGCTATGGTTTGACTTAGCAAACTCCGGCAAATAACAAACGTATACGTTTAAAATAAGAAGATGTCCTATATAGAACAAATAGACAAAACTCGGATACCCCAACACGTAGCCATCATTATGGATGGCAACGGACGATGGGCAAAGCAACGAGGGGAAGAACGTACTTACGGTCACCGTGCAGGCGCAGAAACGGTACAGAAAATTATCGAAGACGCAGCCCGCTTGGGAGTGAAGTATCTGACTTTATACACCTTCTCTACCGAGAACTGGAGTCGGCCACAAGACGAAATAGCGGCTCTGATGAATCTATTGCTAGATTCTATTGAAGAAGAGACACTGATGAAAAATGATATTCGCTTCAAGATTATCGGTGATTTCAAGAAATTACCAGACGAAGTTCAGAAAAGTTTATCATCATGCATAGAACGTACGGCTGGGAATACAGGTATGTGCCTGGTATTGGCTCTTAGTTACTCTTCCCGTTGGGAAATAACTGAAGCCGTCCGCCAAATAGCGACACAGATTAAAAAGGGAGAATTATCTCCCGAACAAATAACAGATGAATGCATCGCATCTCATTTGGAAACAAAATTTATGCCCGACCCTGATTTATTAATCCGTACGGGAGGAGAAATCCGACTAAGTAACTACCTGCTATGGCAATGTGCTTATTCGGAGCTTTATTTTTGTGATACCTTTTGGCCGGACTTCGATAAAGAAGAATTCTACAAAGCCATTTACGAATATCAGCAACGGGAACGCCGTTTCGGCAAAACCAGTGAACAAATCAGCTAACATAACTCGAAACATCAAATTATAACATAAATGCATTATCGTATTTCCTATCTATTCATAACGTTTATCTGCCTGTGTTGCTTTGCGACAACAGGTATTGCGCAAAATGCCAATACTGATGAAGACTCGAAACCTGTCATCTTATACTCCGGAACACCCAAAAAGTATGAGATAGCGGACATTAAGGTCGAAGGCGTGAAGAATTACGAAGACTATGTATTGATTGGACTATCAGGACTATCGGTAGGACAAACAATCACTGTGCCGGGTGACGAAATCACCGGAGCAATCAAACGTTATTGGCGTCATGGTTTGTTCTCAAACGTACAAATCACAGCTGAGAAAGTGGAAGGTAACAAAATCTGGTTAAAGATCAGTCTGACGCAGCGTCCACGTATCTCTGACGTACGTTATCATGGTGTCAAGAAGTCCGAACGTACTGATTTGGAAGGCAAATTAGGTATGGTAAAAGGTATGCAGATTACCCCGAATACCGTAGACCGCGCGAAGACATTGATTAAACGTTACTTCGACGATAAAGGGTTTAAGAATGCAGAAGTTATCATCTCACAAAAAGATGATCCTTCCAGCGAAAATCAAGTAATTGTCGACATTGACATTGACAAGAAAGAAAAAATCAAAGTTCACGCCATCGAAATCGTAGGTAACACCGCTATCAAAACTTCCAAGCTGAAACGAGTGATGAAGAAAACCAATGAGAAAGGTAAACTTCTCAACCTCTTCCGCACAAAGAAATTCGTGCCGGAAAACTACGAAGCGGATAAACAACTTATCATCGACAAATATAATGAGCTGGGATACCGTGATGCTATGATTGCCAAAGATAGTATCTCACAGCATGATGAAAAGACAGTTAATGTATACTTGAACATAGATGAAGGTCAGAAATATTATCTCCGAAATGTAACTTGGGTGGGTAACACACTTTATCCTTCCGAACAGTTGAACTACCTGCTTCGTATGAAAAAAGGAGATGTATACAACCAGAAGTTATTGAACGAACGTATCTCCACAGATGATGACGCTATCGGCAACTTATATTATAACAACGGTTACTTGTTCTACAACCTCGATCCGGTGGAAGTAAACATTGTCGGCGACTCTATCGACCTCGAAATGAGAATTTATGAAGGCCGCCAAGCTACTATCAACAAAATTAACATCAGCGGTAATGACCGTTTGTATGAAAATGTAGTTCGTCGTGAACTTCGTATTCGTCCGGGACAGCTATTCAGCAAGGAAGACTTGATGCGTTCTTTGCGTGAAATCCAGCAGATGGGACACTTTGACCCGGAAAAACTGCAACCGGACATTCAACCGGATCCGATGAACGGAACTGTTGACATAGGTTTACCATTGACATCCAAAGCAAACGACCAGGTGGAATTCTCAGCCGGTTGGGGACAAACCGGTATTATCGGTAAGTTGAGCTTGAAGTTCACCAACTTCTCTGTAGCCAACTTGCTCCATCCGGGTGAAAACTACCGTGGTATCCTGCCGCAAGGTGACGGACAGACATTGACTATCAGTGGACAAACGAATGCTAAATACTACCAGTCATACAGTATTTCATTCTTCGACCCCTGGTTTGGCGGAAAGCGTCCGAACTCATTTTCCGTTTCGGCTTTCTTCTCTGTACAGACAGATATCAGTAGCCGTTACTATAACTCCAGCTACTTCAACAACTACTACAATAGCATGTATAGCGGTTATGGGGGGTATGGTATGTACAACTACGGTAACTACAATAACTACGAAAACTACTACGACCCTGACAAGTCTATCAAGATGTGGGGACTTTCCGTAGGCTGGGGTAAACGTTTGAGATGGCCGGATGACTATTTCACACTCTCTGCAGAGTTGGCTTATCAACGCTACAACTTGAGCGACTGGCAGTATTTCCCGGTAACCAACGGTAAATGCAATGACCTCAGCATCTCATTGACTTTGGCACGTAACTCAATTGACAATCCTATCTTCCCGCGTACGGGTTCCGATTTCTCATTGTCAGTTCAGTTCACTCCTCCATATTCGTTGATGGATGGCAAAGACTATAAAGGATATTACAAATCAGACGGTAGCATTACCCAGGATAAGATGAATAAGCTTCACAGATGGGTAGAATACCACAAATGGAAATTCAAAGGAAAAACATATACTCCGTTGATGGATCCGGTTGCTCATCCTAAGTGTCTTGTATTGATGACACGTACAGAGTTCGGTTTGCTGGGTCACTATAACGAATACAAGAAATCACCGTTCGGTACATTCGACGTAGGTGGTGATGGTATGACCGGTTATTCAACCTATGCTACAGAGAGTATCGCTCTGCGTGGTTACGAAAATAGCTCATTGACCCCATATGGTTCCGAAGGTTATGCTTACGCACGTCTCGGCATCGAATTAAGATATCCGTTGATGCTGGAAACAAGTACTAACATTTATGTGTTAGGTTTCCTTGAAGCAGGTAACGCATGGCATGATATCAAGAAATTCAATCCGTTTGAGTTGAAACGTTCTGCCGGTGTCGGTGTTCGTATCTTCTTGCCGATGATTGGTATGATGGGTATTGACTGGGGTTACGGTTTCGATAAAGTATTTGGTTCTAAACAATATGGCGGAAGTCAATTCCACTTTATCTTAGGACAAGAATTCTAATGTATCACAAAAAACTAAACGTCATGAGAAAGTCTGTTCTATTAATCATGTTGCTATTTGCTGTCGGTATGGCGGCAAACGCACAAAAATTTGCACTGATCGATACGGAATATATTATGAAAAATATTCCGGCTGCTCAAAGCGCTAATGAGCAAATGCAAGAAGCTACGAAGAAATATCAGGGTGAAGTAGAAGTTCTGGCAAAGGAAGCACAAAAGATGTTCCAGGATTACCAGACAAAATCTGCCACTCTATCTGCTGCCCAAAAGACAAAGAAAGAGGATGAAATCGTAGCCAAAGAAAGAGAAGCGGCCGAACTGAAACGCAATTATTTCGGCCCTGAAGGTGAATTAGCCAAGATGAGAGACAAGTTGATGTCGCCGATTCAGGATGATATCTATGAAGCAGTGAAAGCTGTATCACAACAGCATGGATATGACATGGTAGTCGACAGAGCCTCTGCTGCAGGTATAATTTTTGCAAATCCACGTATAGATATTAGTGATGAAATCCTAAGAAGATTAGGATATTCAAATTAATTTCATACATTTGCAACTGGAAATAACTAAAAAAAACATTCAAATAAATTATAGAACTATGCTAAAAAAAATTGCACTTGTAATGTTGCTTGCACTCCCAATGGGTGTATTTGCACAGAACCTGAAATTCGGTCATATCAATGCACAGGAGATTATCTCTGTGATGCCTGAATTTACTAAGGCACAAAACGACATCCAAACATTGGAAAAACAACTCACTGCCGAACTTCAAAGAACTCAGGAAGAATTCAATAAAAAATATCAGGAATTCCAGCAAGCTATCGCTAAGGATTCGCTTCCGGCCAACATCGCAGAAAGAAGACAGAAAGAGTTGCAGGACATGATGCAGAGACAAGAACAATTCCAACAGGATGCACAGCAGCAAATGGCGAAAGCTCAGAATGACGCAATGGCTCCTATCTATCAGAAATTGGACAATGCTATCAAAGCTGTAGGTGCTGCTGAAGGTGTTGTTTATATCTTCGACCTTGCAAGAACTCCGATTCCTTACGTTAACGAAGCACAAAGCATTAACCTGACCAATAAGGTTAAAGCAAATCTGGGTATCAAATAAGAATTCTCGCCAAGAGAAAGAAATACTAAAAGCGAAAGCGAAAGAAGTTTAAACTTCTTTCGCTTTCGCTTTTTTTGGTGTACATTTGCGTATATAAATCCTGTTCGTCATGAATCAACATTTATCAAATATACCCGGCCCTATCGGAGTGTTCGACTCCGGTTATGGTGGCCTGACTATCTTAGACAAGATAAGAGAAGCATTGCCTGAATATGACTATATCTACTTGGGGGACAATGCCCGTGCTCCTTACGGGACACGCTCTTTTGAAGTCGTGTACGAGTTCACCCGGCAAGCTGTCAACAAACTATTCGACATGGGCTGTCATTTGGTCATATTGGCCTGCAACACAGCTTCCGCCAAGGCTCTGCGCAGCATTCAGATGAATGATTTACCCCAAATTGACCCGGCACGCCGTGTGCTCGGCGTGATTCGTCCCACCGTAGAATGTATCGGAGATATTAGTAAGAACCAGCATATCGGTGTACTGGCAACAGCAGGTACTATCAAATCCGAATCTTACCCTTTGGAAATACATAAACTATTCCCGGATATTCAGGTTAGTGGAGTGGCCTGTCCGATGTGGGTGTCATTAGTAGAAAACAATGAATCGCAAAACGATGGAGCCGATTACTTCATCCGCAAATATATAGACCAACTACTTTCAAAAGATCCGCAAATAGACACCGTCATTCTGGGATGCACCCACTTCCCTCTCCTTCTTCCTAAAATCCGGCAATATATCGCCAATGACATTAGCGTAATCTCACAAGGAGAATATGTAGCGGAAAGCCTGAAAGATTATTTGAGAAGACACCCGGAAATGGACGCAAAGTGCACAAAGAACGGGAATTGCCAGTTTTACACCACAGAGGCGGAAGAGAAATTCTCCGAATCAGCGTCTACATTTCTAAACCAGCAAATTAGTGTAAAACACATCACACTTGAATAAATTTTAAGCGAAGAATAACCTTTTGTCTCTCTTTTTTGTTATATTTGTAGAAAACAACCCCTAATACCATACAGTCATGAAAGAAGAAGATTATAGCAAGTCAATAGAAGTATTCTCCGGTTCTCCATGGGAAGCCGAAATCATCAAAGGGTTATTAGAGAGTAATAATATCCGTTGCGTCATCAAAGATGGGATTATGGGAACACTAGCTCCCTACATCGCTCCTTCCGTTTCTGTCCTTGTCATTGAGGAAGAATACGAGGCAGCCACCGAGCTTATCAGAAACCGGGCCGAGAAAGATAGCGACTGATGCGATCCAAGCCTTCTTTGATGTTCTCCAATGAATTTGCATAGGAGAAGCGTACATATCCTTCATCTCCCGTACCAAAATCCACACCGGGAGTAATACTGACATGCGCATGTTCGAGTACATCGAACGCAAAGCGATAAGAGTCGGTCGCAAATTTATGTGCATTGGCAAAAACATAAAACGCTCCCTGCGGCTCTACCTTAATTTCGAATCCAATTTCCCGTAGACGAGTAATCATAAACTTCCGCCGTTCATCATAGTTTTGTCTCATACGTTCCACATCCGAATCTGCCTGTCGCAAAGCGGTAATGCCAGCCTGTTGGGCAACGCTAGGTGCACAGATAAATAAGTTATGTTGCAAAGATAATTCTTTTTAGCCTGTTTTGGTAACATATCGACAAAAAGCTCTATATTTGTGCTTTCAAATCGTTAGTAAAAATGAAACAGGAATTTACACGAATCGCAGTAAAAGTAGGAAGTAATGTATTGGCACGTCGTGACGGAACGCTGGACGTCACCCGTATGTCAGCACTTGTCGACCAAATAGCGGAATTACATAAATCCGGCGTAGAAATCATTATGGTTTCTTCGGGAGCCGTTGCTTCCGGACGCAGTGAGATACACCCGCAAAAGAAGCTCGACAGTGTAGATCAGCGCCAACTGTTTTCTGCCGTCGGCCAGGCAAAACTAATCAACCGCTACTACGAACTTTTCCGTGAACATGGCATCGCCGTAGGTCAGGTGCTGACTACCAAAGAGAATTTTGGTACTCGTCGCCATTATCTGAATCAGAAAAACTGTATGACGGTAATGCTCGAAAACAACGTTATTCCTATTGTCAATGAAAACGATACGATTTCAGTCAGCGAACTGATGTTCACAGACAACGATGAACTATCCGGGCTTATCGCTTCCATGATGGATGCACAAGCACTTATCATTTTAAGCAATATCGACGGCATTTATAATGGTTCTCCTGCCGACCCCAATTCTTCCGTTATTCAGGAAATCGGTCATGGCAAAGATTTATCCAACTATATCCAAGCAACCAAGTCCAGTTTCGGACGAGGCGGTATGTTGACAAAAACAAACATTGCCCGCAAGGTAGCCGACGAAGGAATCACAGTAATCATTGCCAATGGAAAACGTGATAATATTTTAGTCAACTTGCTGCAACATCCCGAAGATACACTTTGTACCCGTTTCATTCCTTCAAAAGAACCGGTATCCAGTGTCAAGAAATGGATTGCACATAGTGAAGGCTTCGCCAAAGGGGAAATTCATATCAATGAGTGTGCAACGGAAGTATTAAACTCTGAAAAGGCAGTCAGTATACTTCCGATTGGAATCACTCATATCGAAGGAGAATTCGAAAAGGACGACATTGTACGTATCATAGATTTCCGGGGAAACCAAGTGGGTGTAGGAAAAGCGAACTGTGATTCAAGCCAGGCACAGGAAGCTATTGGCAAACACGGTAAGAAGCCGGTGGTACATTATGATTATTTGTATATCGAATAAAAACAGTATCAACAGAACGGTATAAAATAAGCTGCCAATAGAAATACAAAACTCTTTATTTGCAATAAATTATTAATAGCAGTATATTTGTTCCCTAGAACAAACAATATAATTCCATGCTATTAAAACATTGGCATTTTGTACTTATAACCTTCATCGTCTTAACCACTTCCTGCGGAAGTGACAAGGATGAGCCAGCAGTAGACTCAACTCCGCTTTTTCCTGTCGGTAAAGAGTTTAATGTAAGTCTAAACATCGCCCCTTTTCTTGAAGTAGACGAGCAACCATTAGGACGTTCGGTTACTTCCAGTCTACCCGGCGGATTATACGCAGTCAACGTATTTTGGAGAGGAAAAAGCCTAACCTCTTTCCAACCTTATGCATCCGGTCTTTTCGACGATCCTTACAGAGTGGAAATAGGGTTAATCGAAGGATATACCTACCGGTTCGATTGTAGTTTCTTAGATTATAAAGACTCCCCATACGGCAAAGTGGAAAATGACATTTCCCTTTATGGTCTTCCTTTCTCATGTTCCCCCTCAAAAGGAATGGATGGACATATCACCAATGACTTATTGATTTCAATTAATCCTCTAAATATCAATCAGTCATTCTACCAACATATATACAAAGGTGAAATGCTAATGAAACAGGACAGTACAAGCATTCATCCCACCGTTAAGCGATTCTTCGGCAGCCAGCAGCTAGAGTTCTTGACTCCGGGCACAAACACTTCCGTTTCCATCTCATTAAAACGCGCCTATTATTCGTTACAATTCACCACAAACGAGTTAAATCCCGGTGATTCTATCAAAATTACAGCGACAGATATTTCACCGCTTTATCTATTATACTCTCCCGACGGAATATCAAAATCTGAAGAACGAATCATTTCAATGTACGACATATCAGATTATTATACAGCAAGGCTAAAGGAAGAAGAGACAATTGGCTTCACCATTACCTACCGACCGGCCGACGAAGAGGAATGGCATACCATATACGCCGACCAAAGTATTAAAATGAAAAGAAACAAAAAGAACATAGTCAAAATAACCAAGATAGACAAATATATAAATGATGCTACCATCTCTTTCGACGAAGATGCCGAGATGGAAGAAGTAGAACAGGAAATTGGGGAATAATCAATCATATCAAAGTTGAACAACTACTAAAAAACATTCATATGAAAATCAAACATCTTATGATTACAGGCTGCCTATTCACAGCTTTCACCTTACAGTCATGTATTGAAGAAAAAAATCTGTATCAGGAGCCGCCCACTACTTATTCGGATCTCAACTTAAAACTGGACGGAGATTACCTTTTCACCGAACTACCCATGGCACGTTCTACTAAGCCGACTGTAATAGATGAGAGCAAAACAATAGTAGGAATCGCCATATCCATGACACCTAAAGAAGGACCAAATCCGACTTCAAAGCCATATGCCTATGGAATATTTCAATTAGACAAAGCCAAGAACCCTGAGAATCTAAAAATAAGAGTCATCGACGGATATACATATCGCATATCCTGCTCTATGATAGCCAATGCAAAGGATTCTATACTAATGGAAGATGGCGGCTTTGCTGCTCCATTCGATTTAGAGCGCAACGGAAAAATCAAAGGGGAATGTTTGAATAAGTTCCTTACTGCCGAGCAAGTAGATGGAGTTAAATTCTTATATAATATTGAAAACCCTAAAATACAAACAAAGAGCGTAGGACAAGACAAGTGCGGTCGCCCATTTATCGAACGTTATCATGGACTAATAGACAAGTTGAACGTTACAGATGGAATGGAAAATCCGATTACACTCTATCGCCGTTTTTTCGGAGTCAAGTTCAAACAAACAGGTTTGGAAAGCGGGCAGCTCAGAATACAACTGGACGATGCACCAAGTATTTATCTGGATGCGAGTGGGGATATTCATAACACTGTTGAAACCGGATTGAAAATGGTCAGCATGAAAAATCTGACAGCAAATATACCTACTGGCGTCAACCAGCACTTGACCGAGAACATTAAAGTAACAGTCTATTGGAAAAAGAACCCGGGAGAGGATGAGAAACAAATAATCAACAGTACCATTACTTTTAAAAGGAACTATATACACAGTATTGCATTAACCAATATTGACCATATAGGAACACCAGGTAATGTAGGAATCGAAATAGAAGAAGGAGAAATGGGGGAAGATCCTGAACAAGATCTTCCATGGCAAGGGGATAATTTCCAGTAATAGCCTTGCCAAAACCCTCTTATTGAATTTTCACGCTATTATCCGGTTTCAGTCGTTTCAGTTTTGTCTGCAAACGCCTTGATAGAAGGAGATAGCGGCTGAAAGCAAATAAAAATACCCCTTGCAGGAATATGCTGTAAGCAAGGGGTAGCGCATTCAGCGCTTTCAGGCTTGCCGGTATGTCTATTATATGCAGCTTGGTGGGCATATATACTCACCATGCTGAATCTATATGCCCACCAAGCGGGGTATACAGATTCAGCACGTGGGCAAAAGTGACAGTCATATGGGCTCAGGGTTGCTCACCTGTGGACTGAAAGTCATCCGTACGTGGGGTGAGCAGAACAGAGCCTCTATCTTGGTGAAACAGAGGCTCTGTTTCACGGAAATGCAGGCTCCGTTTCACTAAAGCAGAGCTTGTATTTCAACTAGATATAGTATCAAAAAAGGAACTAAAATTATACACTTCTGCATTCAGGTTCGCTTTCAGCCAAAACCTTCGATGAAGAGGGGCTTTTTGGAAGAACTGAAAGCTGAAAGCAGTTTTTTACTTTTACTATTTAGTAGTAGAATTGACCGGAACAAGTACTACACTCAATGAAATGATGTAGGAAACTTGAATAAGTCCAGTACATGGTTCGGCTTACTTCAGTACTGGTTTCAACAAGTTCATCCACACATAGTTTTATTCCTTACTACACTAGAATAAATGAAACGGGCAGAAATGAAATATATTAAGGAAGCACCACTATCTAATAATAACATTTTTTTCAATCGGGGAGGGCATATAAATTATACATTGATGTATAATACATTGATGTATAATTTACATATTTGCAGCAATTATGCCACTTCGTCTGGTCGGGCACCGCTGATAAGGTCACAAACGAGACTATTGAAGTGAGAACACGCCAACTGATAGCTACCAACATTTATTTTGTTTTTCAACAGGTTTTATTCACATCATTCACTATATTTGCATAGTTTATCTTTCCATTTAATGCAAAAAAGGAGCAAATGACTACAGATTTAAACGAAACTTTTGCTGCCGTAAAGGCAGCAAGTCGGGAATTAGCCTTGCTGAGCGATGATACCATCAATCAGATTTTAAACGCAGTGGCTGACGCGACAGTTGCAGAAACGTCTTTCATTCTTGCTGAGAATGAAAAAGACCTCGCACGAATGGACAAAAATGATCCAAAGTACGATCGGTTGAAATTAACGGAAGAACGTTTGAAGGGTATTGCAGCGGATACATGTAATGTAGCTACCCTGCCTTCTCCTTTGGGTAAAGTACTGAAAGAAACGGTTCGTCCCAATGGGATGAGACTGACGAAGATCAGTGTTCCTTTTGGGGTGATAGGAATTATCTATGAAGCACGTCCTAATGTAAGTTTCGATGTATTCTCTCTGTGCTTGAAGAGCGGGAACGCTTGCATATTGAAAGGTGGAAGTGACGCAGACTGTTCCAACCGCGCTATTATCAGTGTGATTCACGAAGTTTTGAAAAGATTCAATGTCAATCCACATATTGTAGAGCTGCTTCCGGCTGACAGAGAAGCTACGACGGCATTACTAAATGCTGTAGGCTATGTCGATTTGATTATTCCCAGGGGAAGTAGCGGGCTTATCAATTTTGTACGCGAAAATGCCAGGATTCCCGTTATTGAGACGGGCGCTGGTATTTGCCATACTTACTTTGACGAGTTTGGAGATGTAAATAAGGGGGCAGATATTATCCATAATGCCAAAACTCGCAGAGTGAGTGTATGTAATGCGTTGGACTGTACTATCGTGCATGAGAAAAGACTGGCCGAACTACCCGTGCTTTGCCAGAAGTTGAAAGATAGTAATGTGATTATTTATGCTGACCTGCAAGCTTATCAGGCATTGGAAGGACATTATCCTGCCGAACTTCTACAACCTGCAACGGAAGAAAGTTTCGGTACGGAGTTCTTAGACTATAAAATGGCAGTCAAGACTGTGAAGAGCTTTGAAGATGCTTTGGGACATATTCAGGAAAACAGTTCGAAGCATAGTGAATGCATCGTCACGGAAAACAAGGAGCGTGCGACATTGTTTATAAAGATAGTAGATGCTGCTTGTGTATATACCAATGTATCTACCGCTTTCACCGACGGAGCACAATTCGGTTTGGGAGCCGAAATAGGCATCAGCACGCAAAAACTGCATGCACGGGGTCCGATGGGACTGGAAGAAATCACTTCTTACAAATGGATTATTGAAGGAGATGGGCAGACTAGAAGAAATTAAGAATTGAGAATTAACAAATAAAGGATATGAAGAAATTTACTTGTGTACAGGACATTGGCGATTTAAAATCAGCCATCGAAGAATCGTTCGTTATTAAAAAAGATCGTTTCAAATATGTAGAATTGGGTAGGAATAAGACATTGATGATGATCTTCTTCAACTCCAGTCTGCGTACCCGCCTCAGCACACAGAAAGCGGCGCTGAATCTGGGAATGAACGTTATGGTGTTGGATATCAACCAAGGAGCCTGGAAATTGGAAACTGAACGGGGCGTTATCATGGATGGTGATAAGCCGGAACATTTATTAGAAGCTATCCCTGTGATGGGATGCTATTGCGATATCATCGGAGTACGTTCTTTTGCCCGTTTTGAGAATCGTGATTTTGACTATCAGGAAACTATTCTGAATCAATTTATCCAATATTCCGGACGTCCGGTATTCTCCATGGAAGCGGCAACACGCCATCCGTTACAGAGTTTTGCTGACTTAATTACAATTGAAGAATATAAGAAAACGGCACGCCCCAAAGTGGTTATGACCTGGGCTCCGCATCCGCGTCCATTGCCGCAGGCTGTCCCCAATTCTTTTGCGGAGTGGATGAACGCCACCGATTATGATTTTGTCATCACTCACCCGGAAGGATACGAACTGGCTCCTGAATTTGTAGGAAATGCTAAAGTAGAGTATGACCAAATGAAGGCCTTTGAAGGAGCCGACTTTGTATATGCCAAAAACTGGGCTGCCTATGCAGGCGACAATTACGGACAGATATTGAGCAAAGACCGTGAATGGACAGTAAGCGACCGTCAAATGGCCGTAACCAACAATGCTTATTTCATGCACTGCCTTCCGGTTCGTAGAAATATGATCGTTACGGATGAGGTCATTGAAAGCCCGCAATCAATCGTCATCCCGGAAGCTGCAAACCGTGAAATCTCGGCTACAGTGGTTCTAAAAAGATTACTAGAAGGACTGGAATAACAGAACGGCAAACAGGAACAAGTTATAAAAAAATAAACGGTGAACACAGGATGCGTCTCGTATTCTGTGTTCACCGTCATCGTTTATGATTCTCTGTCACTTCTCTATCTCTTTACCTGCTTCCTGCCAGGAATTGAATCCCTTATCAAGATCAAAAACTTTATAGCCTTTCGCACTCAAGATGGCAGCAGCCTTCTTACTTCGTTTGCCACTACGGCAATATACAGCTACCGGTCTGTCTTTTTGCAATAACGAGTCTGCCATTGCAGCAAAAGAATCATCCATCACATTGATATTAATAGTTTTTGCTATATGCCCTTCCGAATATTCGGCCAATGTACGGACATCCAGGCGTTGTATATCCTCATTCTGAATAAGAGTATCGAAATCCTCTACATTCATTGACTGAAAATTCCCTTTCTGCTGACAGGAGAAAAGGGAAGAAAGAAATAAAAATATTCCCACGACTAGTTGATTCATTTTAAACATATATACTCAATTCTTCAATTCAGTTCCGGGATATAATCAAATCCGGGATCACAATACTTATCTGATACTTCACCAGTTCCGTCCTCACCGTATTTGTAATATTTAAATTTAATCTTTATTACTCGGTCAGGTTTCTCTGCATTTACATATTTCTCCAAAGGAACAGAGATATAAGCGCGTCGATTGTAATACTCCGCATCACTGTTCGCATCATGATATAATAACATATTTACAATGCCTTTTGTTTCCAGTTCAGACGTATCTTCCACAATACCGAAAACATGTCCCTTGCCCGTGCTGACCTTCAGATTCAGAATCATATTCAGATAATTTCGTCCTAGCCAGATACTGACCATCTCAACAGGATCAGTCTTTATACCGTCTTTATAAACCGGATCATCTTCCGGCTTGGGATCCGGCGTTATAAGCGACTGCAAAGAATAAATACGGACACCATCCGTCAACACTTCATAATTACTCATTACACGTCTGGAAGTATTCGGAGAAATAGCAGCCCCTGTACGGTCTTCCAATACAGGCAACGACGCCCCCTTATCAGGGATAAGCGTCTGTATGCTACCATCTTCGCCGGCTACTACTGTAACAAATTCCAGTTGCACCGAAGGATAATAATAGTCGTCATCTCCACAAGCAGTCATCAGGAAAAGTAATCCTAACAACCAGACTCTATGTAACTTTCTTTTTCTCATTGGCAAGCAGCTAAATGATTTACTAACGGATTGGAATACATCAATAACAACTTCTCACGCAAAAACTCCTCATCCTTATTCGGAATCTTTATCTTGCCTAATTGTTGCTCAATATAGTTTATAAACTGTTGTTTCTCTTCTTCGGTATAGTTAGACGCAAACTTCGTCGTACCGTTCAGCAAATCGTAAGCCACATAATTGCCCGGATAAATACGGTAGTTACGATGGATTCTACGGTCGAGATAAGAAGAAATACGGGCAAACAGTTCCGGTTTCGGTAATGAAGGATCCAAATGTTGCAACTCATCATTCAGACAGGGGGCAACCTGGAAATGAACTTTACCCTTATATCCGAACAGACCGGTCTGCATATTAATCAAATCGTCCTGCGTAGTCTTTTTATATCCTTCTACGTCTCTTTTCAATTGAAATTCCTGCGCTTTCAGAAAATCACAAGGGTCATATTCATATGAAATGGCAAGCGGAGCAATATTCATTTCCATCAGACGTTCTACCAAATCACCTTCACCACCCATTGCCAGCATCTTCAAGACGCTGTCTTGCGTACGGTCATTGGAGTCTTTCGCACGCCCTTCACGCTGCGCAACCCAGATAGACTGGTTTTTCTGCGAAATGGTGTAATGCATATAGCGTGACATTCGTGCCGAGGATTCAAGCATCTGGCGCATGGTCAATGCCCGCTGCACAATAAAGGATTTATTGACACGAACCAATTTCTTGATCCAGGGGTAAATCAACAGATTATCTCCAATCGCTATTTCTACGGTATCCATTCCCTGGTCGATCAGCAAAATGGAAAGGAATCCCGAATCAAGGATAATATCCCTATGATTCGATATATAAGTATAGGCTTTGCTTTTATCCGGTATAGCGGTATGGTCCAAGGTCAATCCGGCTGTATGGTCGGCCGCAATCTTCCACAAAATGCCATAGCAGAATGCTTCCTGGAAATCCAGTTTAGTCTTACAAGCACGCATTTTCTGCGCCAGAAGTTCGAATGGGACGTTCGGTATAGCTCCTGTGGCGGCTTTCTGAAAAGCCGGATCGGCAATCAGTTCCTCAAATATTTGAGGAAGCTCCTCATCATTATAAGGGCGAATATCATTAAACTCTGTCAGATCCATAACGCGATTAAAATTTGTTTTCAATAATATCGGTCATCACATCCTTTATCTCCAGTCCGGCAGCACGCACTTGCTGGGGAATAAAGCTGGTAGCAGTCATTCCCGGAGTTGTATTCACTTCGAGAAGGTTAAGCTTTTCACCGGCAGTCACTATATAATCCACGCGGATAATGCCGGAGCAACCTAATATATCATAGATAGCCGAAGTCAGCATCTGCACACGTCCGGTCATTTCGTCCGAGATACGTGCAGGCGTGATTTCATCTACCTGACCATTGTATTTTGCATCGTAATCAAAAAACTCATTGTGCGTCACCACTTCCGTAGGCGGGAATACCACCGATTTCTCTTTGGTCTTGTAGCAACCGCAAGTCAACTCTGTTCCTTCCATAAATGCTTCGACAAGCACTTCTTCCGCTTCTCCGAAAGCCTTAACAATGGCCGGTTGGATTTGTTCTTTCGTTTTTACTTTCGTAACGCCGAAACTCGAACCACCCAAACTGGGCTTAATGAAGCAGGGCAAACCTATTTTTTCAATCACGTCTTCGTCAGAAACCGATTGTCCCTGACGTAGCAGCAGTGATTCGGCAATGCGCACCCCAAAAGCTTTCAGATACTGGTTGCAGGTAAATTTGTCATAGGTAATGGCGGCAGCCAGTACCCCACAGCAGGAATACGGAATACGCATCATGTCAAAATAGCCTTGCAGGCGACCATCCTCACCCGGTGTGCCATGAATGGTGATGTAGGCAAAATCGAACACAACCTTTTCCGTTCCGTTCGTAAAACTAAAATCATTTCTGTCCACCGGGATTCGTTTTCCGTCCGGCAATTGTACTTCCCAGCGACGGCCTTCCATCTCCACAATGTACAAATTATACTTTTCCTTATCTATAAAGGAATAAATGCCCTGTGCACTACGCAGGGAAACTACGATTTCAGAGGTATCCCCCCCTGCTACGATAGCAATGTTGCGTTTCATTCTAATTCTCTATTACTGATATAGCCTCTCCACTTCTCGATAAGCCGGGTCATGTCATCCGGAAGTTCGGAAGTAAAATGCATCTCTTCACCTGTGACGGGATGCACGAATCCCAACGTCATAGCATGCAAAGCCTGCCGGGGACAAGTGTCAAAGCAATTATTTACAAACTGTTTATATTTACTAAAATGGGTTCCTTTCAGTATCTCATGGCCGCCATAGCGTTCATCATTGAACAGCACATGGCCGATATGTTTCATATGAACACGAATCTGATGTGTACGCCCTGTTTCCAGAATACATTCCACGAGAGTGACGTATCCCAACCGTTCCAATACGCGATAATGGGTTACGGCATGCTTACCCACCGCCGGGTCGGACATCACCGCCATTTGCATCCTGTCTCTCGGGTTGCGGGCAATATTGCCGATGATGGTTCCTTCATCCTGTTCTACAATTCCCCATACCAAGGCACGATACTTACGTTTGGTCGTTTTATTAAAGAATTGAAGTCCCAGGTTTGTTTTAGCGTCCGGCGTCTTGGCAATCACCAACAAGCCCGAAGTGTCTTTGTCAATCCGGTGAACAAGTCCTACATGCGGGTCGTTCGCGTCATAATCGGGATTATCCTTCATATGCCAGGCAAGCGCATTGACCAGTGTACCGTGATAATTTCCGTGTCCCGGATGTACCACCAGTCCTGCCGGCTTATTCACAACCATCAGGTACGGGTCTTCATAAACGATAGTAAGGGGAATATCTTCAGGGATAATTTCATTTTCGTAGCGCGGACGATCCATCATCACCGTGATGACGTCCAACGGCTTCACTTTATAGCTGCTTTTCACCGGTTTGTCGTTAGCCATAACGAATCCGCCTTCGGCAGCTTTCTGGATACGGTTGCGCGAAGCATTGACAATACGTTCGAACAGATATTTGTCGACTCTGACCATCGCCTGCCCTTTATCTACAACCACGCGGAAGTGTTCGTAAAGCTGGGATTCGTCACCGACAGGTTCTATATCCTCCAAATCATTTTCCAGTTCGTCCGGAAGTTCTTCCTCTATCATGTGAGTCTTGTTTCTGTTATTTATCAATTAAAACCAGCTATCATCTTGAGCAGGTGATGTTTCCGATGCCACAGGCTTTTCCGTATCGGTATCGATATCTATGGAGTCTTCTTCGGTCATATCGCCAGCTCCGTTTCCTACCATCAGCGTCAGGGAAGCACCCACAGGAACTTTTTCTCCTGTCGCCAACTGCCGTCCCTGGTACTTCACACCATATACCCAGTCTTTCTCACCATGTACCAACTGAATTTCAGTCAGCTTGAAACCGGCACTCTGCAACTTGGCCTCCGCCTGCCGGAGAGAACTATTATCAGCGACATCAGGAATGACGCGCAAAGGAATATCCAATGTATTGACCGTCAGATATACGGTACGGCCTTCTTTCACTTTATCTCCGGCGCCCGGTTTCAGGTCAAGAATAATACCTGCCGCCTTATCCTTTACATATTTGGTGTCGGAAATCACACATATCAGTCCATGATTACGGAACATTTTGGTAGCTTCTTCCACCGTCATCCCTTTCACATCGGGCACCATGACAGTTTCACCATGATGTGTATGTATGTCGAGCCATTTCAACACACCGAATACCATCACTACCACCACCACAATCATGGCGATAATATTCAACCAGAAAAATTTATTTGTTTTAAAAGAAAAGAATTCTTTAATAGTCATATGCATTGCTGTTAATATGCGCCAAAGATACTACAAAATAGTTGAAATTATGAAAAGTAGGCGATGAAAAATGTCCTCATTTACGATGCAAGGACACTTATCATCGCCAGAATTGCTGCAACTATAATCCCCACTCCTATAGATTTCAACAACCTTATTATGATTATACGGGTTTTCAAGTCCCGGATATATTCTTTCACCGTGTATGTTTGCTTATGGTTTTCTACATTCGGCTACAAAGAAAAGCAAAAATAATAAACAAAAGTCCATAGCAGGACTTTTTAACATTCTCTTTTTCAGAAAACAGGGAAACAAAAAAGGCAGAGATTAAATTCTCCGCCTTTTTTGTTTCCCTGATGACAGGTGATTATCACTTCTGTCCGTTGTACTCATCAGAAACAGTTAGTTTCTTTCTGCCTTTTGCACGGCGAGCTGCTAACACTCTACGACCGTTAGCCGATGCCATTCTCTCACGGAAACCGTGTTTGTTCTTTCTCTTTCTGTTAGAGGGTTGAAATGTTCTTTTCATTACTGTATCTTGTTTTTATGTTATTATTCTACGTAATCGGGCTGCAAAAATAGGCACTTTTTTTAAATTAACCAAGAGATAACTCATTTTTGCTCAAAAGTTTTTGTGTTTTTTACCGATTTAGATTACTTTTGCACTCGATTTCCAACGAAAACAATTAAATAACAAGATTATAAAAAGAAAAACAGCAGTATGATTAATGCTCAAGACATCAAAAACGGAACTTGTATCCGTATGGACGGAAAGCTCTATTTCTGTGTAGAATTCCTGCATGTAAAACCAGGTAAAGGTAACACTTTCATGCGTACTAAACTGAAAGATGTAGTTAGCGGATACGTTCTCGAACGTCGTTTCAACATCGGTGAAAAGCTGGAAGATGTACGTGTTGAACGTCGTCCCTATCAGTTCTTATATAAAGAAGGAGACGATTTTATCTTCATGAATCAGGAAACTTTTGACCAGCATCCTATCGCTCATGACCTGATCAACGGTGTTGACTTCCTGCTCGAAGGTGCGGTACTTGAGGTTGTTTCTGACGCTTCTACCGAAACGGTACTTTACGCTGACATGCCAATCAAGGTTCAGATGAAAGTGACTTATACAGAACCGGGTATGAAAGGTGATACAGCTACCAACACATTGAAACCTGCTACTGTGGAATCAGGCGCAACAGTTCGTGTTCCTTTGTTCATCAGTGAAGGTGAAACAATCGAAATCGACACTCGTGACGGTTCTTATGTAGGACGTGTGAAAGCATAATTTACATAGTACATTATATAAAGAAAGCCGGAAGCTCATTGAACTTCCGGCTTTCTTTATATGCTTTGTGCCGATATTATTATTTATATCCTCCCGCTTTGGCAATTCTCTTCGGGATTTCAGTATTATCAATCTTTTCACCGAATAGATGAGAGCCTGCTCCGATAGCGAATACTGGAACAAAACCTGCAGAGTGTCCGCCGCTTACCCAGCCGACCATAGCAATTTCATTCATTACGCGTTTTGCGCATGCAGCCATCGGTTCGCTCTTTGAGTACATGCTTTCAGCAAACACCACTTTGTTCTTCACAAATGATTTCTCAAATTCGTCATGCAATGCCCTTTCCTGCTCCCAAGAGATAGGCAGTTCTTTCCAGAAACCCATTTCTTTACCAAGGAATTCTTTCATATCTTCCCAGGTCACTTTGTTGCCTTTTGCTTTTCTCAATTCGCTGATACGTTGAGAAAGTCCGTCAGCAGAATGGTTCTGATATTGCAGTGCTTTCAGGTTCAATTCATATTTACCCGTACCAAGAACGATTCCACCGGTTTCGTGGTCTGCGGTAACGACGATTAATGTTTCTTTCGGATGTTTCTTGTAGAATTCATAAGCTACTTTTATAGCGTTGTCCATGTCTTTCACTTCATTGAATACAGTAGCAACATCGTTTGAATGGCAAGCCCAGTCGATCTTTCCACCTTCTACCATCAGGAAGAAGCCTTTGTTCTTACCTTTAGTCAGGAAGTCGATAGCGCTTTCAGTAATCTGTGCTAATGTCAGATCACCTTCTTTACGGTCAATTGCATAAGGCAGGCAAGACGGGTTAGCACCTTCTTCCTGGATAAGAATCATTTTGTCTGCTTTTCCGGCTTTAGCTTTATAGTCGTTGTAACCACGTGCAACTGTATATCCGGCTTCTTCAAAGATAGGAAAAATACTCGGAGCATCTTTCTTGTCAAAAGAGGTAGTCGGTTTCAGGAAGCCACCGCCTGCGTAAAAGTCAAAATTAGCTTTCGGTAAGTCTAGAGCTATTTCATAATACATATTACGATCCGGCTGGTGTGCATAAAATGCGGCAGGAGTAGCATGGTCTACACTGACAGAAGTAGTTACACCTACCTTTTTGCCGGCTTTCTTAGCTTGTTCCGCTACCGTCTGAATCGCATTTTTATCTTCTCCTACAGAGATAGCGTGATTATAAGTTTTCTTTCCCGTAGCCAGTGCGGTACCTGCGGCGGCAGAGTCGGTTACAGAATTAGTTGCAGAGAAAGTAGTGGCCATGGTAGCGACCGGAAATTGAGTGAATAACAAAGGCTCGACGCCGATACGTCCGTTTTGAAGTTCTGCCTGATACATTTCCGTACCATTTACCTGGTTCACTCCCATTCCATCCCCGATGAAATAGAATATGTACTTTGCCTGACCGTTTGCTGCAACGGAAATGAGGACAAAGAACAACGAATAGATTAACTTTTTCATTCTTTTAGCAAATTAATTATTAGATTAGTTGCCTACAAAGATAGAAAAAATTAGGGGATACGCAGTGGATATTCGCATACTAATAGTGGATATTACCTTCATTTATAGGCATTATTCACCTTAATATGTTACAAAGTTGTAATACAATAACTATCTTCCAAATCAGATTATAGATTCATCACATCCTGTTCGAACCGGTCTTTATCACCGGCAGCCTTGTTACGCATGCGGCTACGATAATTATAGATAGTCGCCAAAGAGTAGCCCAAGAAATGGGCTATCTTGTTACTATCTACCACTCCCAAGCGAATAAGGGCAAAAATGCGGAGTTCCGTTGTCAGCAGTTCGTCGGATTTCGGATATATGCGCCCCTCTTCTACCAGCAGTTCATTAAAGGCGGTAATAAAGTTCGGGAACAGTTTCAAGAAAGACTTATCAAACTCATTATAGAATTCATTCCGCTCGTCACGGATGAACTGCTCGGACTTGATGGCTTTGAACAGGTCCTCGATACGTGACGCCATAGCCAGCTTCGCCAGTGAACGACGGTAAGTTTCCAACTTATCCAGATAGTTGACACATCTATCAAGATAGCGGGCGATATACACTTCTTTAATTTTCCCCGTCTGTTCCAGTTCTTTGTTTACTACCTGCATCTGTTTGTTCGCCAAGCTTAAGTCACGCCGCATGGCAGACAGTTTCTTCATCCAACGATACAAATAGAAAACAGCAATAAGGAGAAAGAAAGACAGCAGACTGACGCTGACAAGCATTGCCTGTGAAACCGCACGTTCTTTTTCTTCCTTTAGTTTATAAGCCTTGTCGATAATAGGAAAGAATTCCGTCACCTCAATAAAACGCAGGCGGGCATTGCAAGCTACGGCGTCTTCCATCGAACAGCTCAGATATTTGTAAGCGCGGTCTATATCGCCCAGTTCATACATCAGATGTGCCAGTTTCTGCAATGAAGCATACTCCCTGACCGAAGATTCCAAATCGGCAATAGCTGTCAATATCAGATAATAAACTTCCTTTTCCGTATCGCCCTTCATGCCGTACGCTTCGGACATTGTATAGTAGATATAGACTTTCTGACGTTCGTCAACCGCGTCCTTCAACGCATCACTGAGCATCACCAAAGCCGTATCAGCCTTGCCCGTAACGATACATTTTTCAGCCAGCACAATCGTACGGTTTGTTTCGGGCGGCATTATACCAATGATAGAGTCCCGGTATAAATCGGTCTTTTTCAGATATTTCTTTTTTTCCTCTTTATTGGTGGTATAATCCGCAAGCCAGCCATAACAGGCACGATAAGTCTGATAATAGGATAGCAAGGTTTGTTTGTCGAGCTTCTCCGGATTTATTTTCTCCAGTTCTTCCATGGATTCAATATACATTCCCATCACTCCCAATGCGGTCGCACGGTCAATAATTATCTCATTTGCCAGCTCCGGGCGGTTCAGTTGGGGGAGAATCTGCTGTCTCCTATTTATATAATGGAGCGCAGAATCTGCCTGATAATGAAGATAGGCATCGAATAAAGAGCCATACAACTGATATTTATCAGCAGGAGCAACCGAATGAGCGAGCTGCATTTTCAGCGCATCAATAGCTTTCTCCTTCTGAACCAGAAAAGTCTCTTTCTTATTTATAATATCATCCAGTCTTTTAAGGACTGCCGCATTATCATCCGTCTGTGTCGCAAACAGTAAAGTCGGACAAACTAAAAGAAAAGCTAAGATATAGGCTACATTTCTCATAGGTTACTTTTTAAAGATGTCACAAATATAATGAATATAGTAATGATTATGAAACAGACGGTCAAAATTATTTTAATTCCTACTTGTATTTTCGCATAGTCCCCCAACAAGTAATACGCTCATTTTCAACAAAATGAGTATTACAAGTATTTATATTTATATTCTAGTCCCCAAATGCTTTCCCCTATCCCCCTACATTTGCAACATCGGTTCGCCGAGCAAACATTTAAAATCTATGTTACCATGAAAAAGAATTTTCTATTTGTAATCTTACTTGTACTACTATTTGGTTGCAGCCCGGTATATGCCGCAACTGTCATAAAAAAAGTAGCCCCTGCTTTTTGGTGGGCAGGCATGAAAAATCCGGAGTTGCAGATTTTGTTATATGGAGAACATATAGCGTCTGCTGAAGTCAGCATCTCTTCCGAAGACATCACCTTGCAAGAGGTTGTCAAGCAGGAAAATCCAAACTACCTGATTGTCTATCTGAATATCTCGGAAGCAGCCCCGCAGACATTCAACATGATTCTGAAACAGGGTAAAAAACAGACTGTAATCCCTTATGAGCTTAAAGAAAGAAAACCGGATTCTTCTCAGATAGAAGGATTCAACTCCAGCGATGTGCTTTATCTCATTATGCCGGACCGTTTCGCAAACGGTGATTCTTCTAATGACATAGTTCCCGGAATGTTAGAAGCCAGGGTAGACCGCAACGACTCTTTCGCCCGCCATGGCGGTGACTTCAAAGGGATAGAAAAACACTTGGACTATATTGCAGACTTAGGTGTGACGAGTATATGGCTGAACCCGATTCAGGAAAATGACATGAAGGAAGGCTCTTACCACGGCTATGCTATCACTGATTATTATCAGGCAGACCGCCGCTTCGGGAATAATGAAGAATTCCGGAATCTTGTAGACCAGGCACATGCCAAAGGGATGAAAGTAGTAATGGATATGATTTTCAACCACTGCGGTAGTGAGAACTATCTATATAAGGATATGCCTTCCAAAGACTGGTTCAACTTCAAAGGCAACTATGTGCAGACAAGTTTTAAAACCGCTACCCAGCTAGACCCGTATGCTTCCGATTATGAGAAGAAAATAGCAGTCGACGGCTGGTTCAGCCAGGTTATGCCGGATTTCAACCAACGGAACCGCCATGTAGCTACTTATCTGATTCAGAGTAGTATCTGGTGGATAGAGTATGCCGGTATTAACGGAATCCGCCAGGATACGCACCCTTATGCGAACTTTGACATGATGGCTCATTGGTGCAAGGCAGTAAACGAAGAGTATCCCAAATTCAATATTGTAGGCGAAACTTGGTTAGGCAGCAATGTACTTATCTCTTATTGGCAGAAAGACAGCAAACTGACCTATCCTAAAAACACCTACCTGCCCACTGTTATGGACTTCCCATTGATGGAACATATGAACAAAGCTTTCGATGAGGAAACAACCGACTGGAACGGCGGACTGTGCCGACTTTACGAATACCTGTCGCAAGATATCGTCTTTGCCGACCCGATGAATCTATTGACTTTCCTGGATAATCACGACACTTCCCGTTTTTATCGTTCGGAAGCGGATACTAAAAACCTGAACCGATACAAACAAGCATTAGTGTTCCTTCTGACAACACGCGGAATTCCACAAATATACTACGGAACAGAAATCCTGATGGCTGCCGATAAAACCAACGGTGACGGAGCACTTCGCTGTGACTTCCCGGGCGGCTGGCAAAATGATACTCATAATTACTTCGATGCGGCAAACCGCACTCCGCTACAAAATGAAGCTTTCTCTTATTTACAGAAGCTGCTCCAATGGAGAAAAGGAAACGAAGTCATAGCCAAAGGAAAACTGAAACACTTCGCACCGAGTAAAGGTATCTATGCGTATGAAAGAAAACAAGGTGATAAATCGGTCGTTGTTTTCCTGAATGGAACAGACCGGGAACAGACTATCAGCTTGGATACTTACCGGGAAATACTGCCTGATACTTCTGCATACAATGTATTGGAAGATAAAAAAGTAGAACTAGGAAAGGATTTAACACTTCCGGGTCGTGGAATATACCTTTTATCCTTTTAAAGAAGTTCACTACGACTTATATTTATCCGAAGTATCCAAGCAGTTATTTAGCTATAAATCAAAACAATAAAGTTTATACTAACTTGTATTTTTATTCTAATCGAAGAACTTTGTTCAGACGGTCGCTACATTTGCAATATCCGAAACAACAAGGAATAAAATTATCAGTTAGCTCACAATTTAATACCATAAGAATAAAATGAAAAAGAATCTTTTGCTCATCGCATTTCTCTGTATCTCGTTTATAGCGAATGCACAACAGAAACTGACTTCACCGGATGGAAATCTGGTAATGACCTTCCAAGTTAACAAAGAAGGTGCTCCAACGTACGACTTGATTTATAAAGGCAAAACAGTTATCAAACCAAGTACCCTGGGACTGGAATTAAAGAAAGAAGATAATACCCGCACAGATTTCGACTGGGTAGACCGCCGGGATCTGACAAAACTTGATTCAAAGACTAATCTTTATAACGGATTCGAAGTGAAAGACGTCAAGACTTCCACATTCAACGAAACCTGGCAACCGGTATGGGGAGAAGAAAAAGAAATCCACAATCATTATAACGAACTGGCAGCCACGCTGTATCAGCCCATGAACGACCGTTCTATCCTTATCCGTTTCCGGTTGTTCAACGATGGTTTAGGATTCCGCTACGAATTCCCGCAGCAGAAATCTTTGAACTACTTCATCATCAAAGAAGAACATTCCCAGTTTGCAATGGCAGGCGACCACATCGCTTACTGGATACCGGGCGACTATGACACTCAGGAATATGATTATACTATCTCCCGCCTGTCAGAAATCAGAGGTTTGATGAAAGAAGCCATTACTCCGAACTCTTCTCAGACTCCTTTCTCACAGACAGGCGTACAGACTGCACTGATGATGAAAACGGATGACGGTTTATATATCAATCTTCACGAAGCAGCTCTTATCGATTACTCTTGCATGCACCTGAACCTGGACGACAAGAATATGGTATTCGAATCCTGGCTGACTCCGGATGCTAAAGGAGACAAAGGTTATCTGCAAACTCCCTGCAATACTCCGTGGCGTACCGTTATCGTCAGCGATGATGCCCGCAATATTCTTGCATCCCGCATCACTCTGAACCTGAATGAGCCATGCAAAATCGCAGATGCCGCTTCATGGGTGAAGCCTGTGAAATATATCGGCGTATGGTGGGATATGATTACCGGAAAAGGTTCATGGGCTTATACCGACGAACTGACCAGCGTAAAACTGGGAGAAACGGATTACTCTAAAACCAAACCGAACGGCAAACATTCTGCCAACACTGCCAACGTGAAACGCTATATTGACTTCGCCGCAGCAAACGGATTCGACGCTGTACTGGTAGAAGGCTGGAATGAAGGTTGGGAAGACTGGTTCGGCAACAGTAAGGATTATGTATTCGACTTCGTCACTCCGTATCCGGATTTCGATGTAAAAGAAGTACATCGTTACGCAGCGAGCAAAGGTATCAAGATGATGATGCACCACGAAACTTCCGCATCTGTCCGCAACTACGAACGCCATATGGACAAGGCTTACCAGTTTATGGTAGACAACGGTTACAATTCTGTAAAGAGCGGTTATGTAGGCAATATCATTCCTCGCGGCGAACACCACTACGGACAATGGATGAACAACCACTACCTGTATGCAGTGACGAAAGCAGCCGACTACAAAATCATGGTAAATGCTCACGAAGCAACCCGCCCGACAGGTATCTGCCGCACGTATCCTAACTTAATCGGCAACGAATCCGCACGCGGAACCGAATACGAATCATTCGGTGGAAATAAAGTATATCACACGACTATACTTCCTTTCACCCGTCTGGTCGGCGGCCCGATGGATTACACTCCGGGTATCTTCGAAACTCATTGCAACAAGATGAATCCTGCAAACAATTCACAGGTACGTTCTACCATCGCCCGCCAGTTAGCCTTGTACGTGACCATGTACAGCCCGCTGCAAATGGCTGCCGATATTCCTGAAAACTACGAACGTTTCATGGATGCTTTCCAATTTATCAAAGACGTGGCAATCGACTGGGACGAGACAAACTATCTGGAAGCAGAACCGGGAGAATATATCACTATCGCCCGTAAGGCAAAAGGTACAGGCGACTGGTATGTAGGTTGTACAGCCGGTGAGAACGGTCATACTTCCAAACTGGTATTCGACTTCCTCACACCGGGAAAACAATACATTGCCACTGTTTATGCGGATGCTAAAGATGCTGACTGGAAAGAAAATCCGCAAGCTTATACCATCAAAAAAGGTATCCTGACAAACAAAAGCAAACTGAACTTGCGCGCTGCCAACGGTGGCGGTTATGCCATCAGTATCAAGGAAGTAAAGGATAAAGCGGAAGTAAAAGGACTAAAGAAATTTTAGGGAATAAGATTGAAGAGAATATAGTTTTCAGTAGGTATTTTTTAGAGAGATATATTTGATTTTGATAAAATAACTTTAAATTAGAGACATGAAAAAGAGCTTAAGACTAAAAGCCCTGCTCACATTATTGGTGGGACTCTTCCTTTCCATTGGAGCATTTGCTCAGCAAATAGCTGTCAAGGGGCATGTGAAAGACACAACGGGTGAGCCTGTCATCGGTGCTAACGTACTGGTGAAAGGTACAACCAATGGAACAATAACTGATTTCGATGGTAACTTTATGTTGAATGTACCGAAAGATGCTATTCTTTCCGTTTCATTCGTCGGCTATAAATCAGCAGAAGTGAAAGCGGCTTCTACTGTAATGGTTACATTGGAAGATGATTCTCAAGTACTGGACGCAGTAGTCGTTATCGGCTACGGCTCGGTGAAAAAGAACGATATGACCGGTTCGGTTACGGCCATCAAACCGGACAAACTAAATAAAGGTTTGATTACCAACGCACAGGACATGATGACCGGAAAGATTGCCGGTGTAAGCGTTATCAGCAAAGGCGGAGCTCCGGGCGAGGGAGCAACGATTCGTATTCGTGGCGGTTCTTCACTGACTGCGGAAAACGACCCGCTGATTGTAATCGACGGTCTGGCAATGGATAATAAGGGGGTGAAAGGTTTGGCCAATCCTCTGTCTATGGTCAATCCGAATGATATTGAAAGCTTTACCGTATTGAAAGATGCTTCGGCTACCGCCATCTACGGTTCGCGTGCTTCCAATGGCGTTATCATCATCACAACGAAGAAAGGTCAGGCAGGCGCACGTCCTACAATTTCTTATGACGGCAATGTATCTGTCAGCACTGTGAAATCTACCGTCGACGTAATGGACGGAGACCAGTTCCGTTCTTTCATCAAAGACATCTGGGGAGAAGACAGCGAAGCTTATAGCAAATTAGGAAATGCCAACACCGACTGGCAGAAAGAAATATTCCGCGCAGCCGTAAGTACAGACCATAACCTCACCATTTCCGGTGGATTAAAGAATATGCCTTACCGTGTATCGTTCGGTTATACCAACCAGAACGGTATTGTGAAAACATCCAAGTTCGAACGTTATACGGCTTCTGTCAGCTTGGCTCCTTCTTTCTTTGAAGACCATCTGAAAGTAAATGCCAACCTGAAAGGTATGATTGCCAAGAACCGCTACGCTGACGGTAACGCGGTAGGTTCCGCGGTCAGCTTTGACCCTACACAGTCCGTCCGCTCCGACGATCCTTACCATCAATATTATTTCGACGGATATTTCCAATGGAATACGGACGCTTCTTCTTTGAATGACGACACATGGAAACGTACTTTCAACGGCAATGCTCCGGGTAATCCGGTTGCCTTGTTGGAAGAAAAGGACGACCGCGCCATCTCCAAATCTTTAATCGGTAATCTGGAACTGGATTATAAGTTTCATTTCTTGCCGGACTTGCACGCACACGTGAACGGTGGCATGGACCTCTCTACGGGTAAGCAATATACGGACGTCTCTCCCTATTCTTCGACCAACAACTATTATGGCAGCTATGGCTGGGAACAGAAAGACAAGTACAACCTCTCTTTGAATGCTTACTTGCAATACAGCAAAGATTTTACTGACAAACATCGTTTCGATGTAATGGCAGGCTATGAATGGCAGCACTTCCATGATACGTCCGACCAGGAATATTGGGGACTCTATCCGCTGTCGAACAACGTGGTAGAGAACAGAGGTCAGCGTTACAACAATACCTCAAGTGGTTCGGCTACGGAAAGTTATCTGGTATCTTTCTTCGGTCGTGTCAATTACACACTGCTGGACCGTTACCTGTTTACGGCAACCGTACGCCAGGATGGTTCTTCCCGTTTCCACAAAAACAACCGTTGGGGATTGTTCCCGTCTTTTGCCTTGGGATGGAAGTTGAAAGAGGAAGCTTTCCTGAAAGACGTTGATGTACTTTCGGATTTAAAACTTCGTCTTGGCTATGGTATTACCGGTCAGCAGAATATCAATTCGGGCGACTATCCGTATCTGGCTGTTTATGAGACAAACAAAGACGGGGCTTACTATCCTATTCTGGGAGAGGGAATCACTTACCGCCCGAATGCATACAACCCGGACTTGAAATGGGAAAAGACGACCACTTATAATGTAGGTCTGGACTTCGGATTCCTGAACAACCGCATCAATGGTGCTGTGGATTATTACTATCGCAAGACCACCGATTTGCTGAACAGCGTATTCGTTTCTGCCGGAACGAACTTCAAAAACAAGGTATTGTCCAACGTCGGTTCATTAGAAAATTCAGGTATCGAATTCTCCATTAATTCAAAACCGGTTGTAACTACCGACTGGACATGGGATCTTGGCTTCAATATCACTTACAACAAAAACGAAATCACCAAATTAACTACCGGAGATAGCAAAAATTATTATGTTGCTGCCGGAGACAATATCGGTGGCGGACGTGATATGAAAGCAATGGCGCATGCCGTAGGACATCCGGCTTCTTCCTTCTATGTTTACCAGCAAGTGTATGACGAGAATGGAAAGCCTATAGAGAACGAATTTGTAGACCGCAACGGAGACGGAACGATTAACGGTGATGACCGCTACTTCTACAAAAAGCCGACAGCCGACGTACTTATGGGACTTACTTCCCGTCTTTCATACAAGTCATGGGATTTCAGTTTCTCACTGCGCGCCAGCCTGAACAACTATGTGTATAACTCTGTCGAAGCAGGTGGTTCCGACTGCAACCCGACCTCTGTCTATTCATTCGGCGCACTCAACAACCGCCCGTTGATGGGAGTGGCAAATAATATCCAGAACCTGAAAGACAACACCTTACTGTCCGATTACTTCGTACAGAATGCTTCCTTCATGAAATGTGACAACATCACTTTGGGATACTCGTTCAAAAAAATGTTCGGCGCTCCAATTGGCGGACGCGTATATGCAGCCGTACAGAACGTATTCACTATCACCAAATACAAAGGACTTGACCCTGAAGTAGAAAAGGGATTGGATAACAATATTTATCCGCGTCCTCTGACTACATTAATCGGTTTGAGCCTTAATTTCTAAACCTACTAAAAATACCAATTATGAAATTCAGATATATAAAATCAATCCTATCGGCTGCCTCACTATTACTGGCAGTCAGCGTGACTTCATGTATCGGTGACCTGGATGCGACTCCTATCGACCCGAATATAGTGATGACATTCGACCAGGCAAGCGTTTTTAACAAGATATATGGAACCCTCGGACTGACAGGTCAGAAAGGCCCCGACGGAAGCGGTGACTTGGACGACATCGACGAAGGTACTTCCTCTTTCTACCGTATGACTTGGTGTGCCAACCAATTGATGACAGATGAAGCGATTGTCAATTCATGGAACGATGCCGGTGTCGCTACTATTGCCGATTGCAGTTGGAGTTCTTCCAATGAAATCGTGACAGGACTCTATTACCGTCTGACATTCGACATCACTTTGTGCAACTACTTCCTGGAACAAACGGAAGGACTGACAGATGATGAAACGACACGCCAACGTGCAGAAGTACGTTTTATCCGTGCTTTGAATAACTATTACCTGATGGATATGTTCGGCAATCCGCCGTATTGCGACAAAGTATCGACAGAGAAGCCTCAGCAAATACAACGTGCGGATCTTTTCGCGAAGATTGAAGAAGAGTTGAAAGAAATCGGTGACGACGCTACCGCCACACTGGCACAGCCGCTTCAAACGACTTACGGCCGTGTAGACCGTGTTGCCGCCTGGTTATTGCTGGCACGTATGTATCTCAACGCAGAAGTCTATACCGGCACGCCGCAATGGGGAAAAGCCAAGGAATATGCCCAGAAGGTGATTGGCTCCGGCTATAAGCTGGCTCCTGTCTACAAACACCTGTTCATGGCAGATAATGATGGCAGCAATGTCAACAAAGCAAGACAGGAAGTGATACTTCCGATTTTGCAGGATGGTGTGAGAACCAAGAGTTGGGGTGGTTCGCTGTTCTTGATTGCAGGTACGCACAAAAGTGACACAGGCATGAATCCATGGGGAAGCAAGCAAGGATGGGGCGGCCCGCATTGTCGTCAGGCAATGGTAGCCAAATTCTTCCCGAACGTAAATGATGCTCCTTCCGTATTGGAAGACCAGATGGTAGTGGCAGCAAAAGATGACCGTGCCTTGATGTGCGGAGTACAGAGAAGTACATCGACAGGAGACAATATGAGCTTTACGGACGGATTCGCATGTGCCAAATTCTCGAACATCCGTGCAGACAACGGACTGACAAGCGATACGGACAATCCCGATATGGATATACCTCTTCTTCGTATGGCAGAAGCTTATCTGATTGTAGCAGAAGCCAGCATCCGTGCAAACAATGGTGTTTCTACTCAGGAGACAATAGACGCTATGCATGAAATCCGTAAGCGTGCGAACGCCGCCGAATCTGCTTCATATACATTGACGGACATCCGTGACGAATGGGCGCGTGAGTTCTGGTTTGAAGGTCGCCGCCGCATTGACTTGATTCGTTTTGGCGATTTCGGTGGAAAATCCGACTACAACTGGGATTGGAAAGGTGGAGAAAAACAAGGTACTGAAATAAAAGAGTTCCGCAACATTTATCCTATTCCTGCCAATGATATCAATGCGAATACGAATCTGAAGCAAAACCCTGAATATTAAACCAGACCGAAGTTATACTTTTATAAAAACAGAGTAATATGAAAAAAATAAATATACTGACGTCCATACTAGTAGCAACAGCCCTGCTGACTGCCTGCGAGGATGACAGGGACTCAAATCCTACCATACAGGAACCTACTACTTTTGTATTGAACACTCCTGCCAATGCAACGTCCAACGTCTATGACCTGAATCAATCCAAGAATATCGAGTTGACTTGTACGCAACCGGACTATGGCTATCCTGCCGTAGTGACTTACACCGTGCAAGCGGATTTAACAGACAAATGGACTGATGAAACGGAAACGGCAGATGCTTCTTATCTGACACTAGCTTCCATATCTACATCAGCCAAAGTGGATGCGAACACACAGGAATTGAATAAGGCAATCGTAAAACTTGCCGGCTGGACATCGGAGAATGATTATGACGGCGAACCGATGAGTGTATTTGTACGTTTGTACGCACATATCGGAGATAAAGGGTATCCTATACATTCCAATTCGATTGAATTGAAAGTTATACCTTATTATATGGATATATCTGATGCCGTTCCTGCCACTTATTATTTACTGGGCGATTTCATCGGTGAAGTTCCCTGGGGAAATCCGACAATGGCAGCAGGTACCGCTTATTTCCCGATGTCACTGGTAAAAGGATATGCGTATGATGCCAATACAGGTAAAGGAGAATTTACCTACACAGGATATATCCCGGCAGATAAAGGATTTAAGGTAGTAGCTGTTCCCGGTACATGGGATGACCAATGGGGAAATGCTGACAGCGAAGGATTCACCAATTTGGTAAATGACAAGAATTCTCAAAATATTAAAGTGAATGCAGCCGGTTGGTACACGCTTCATCTCAATACGATTGAGAATAAACTGACAATGAAAGCTACTACTTTTGAAACTCAACCGACAGAATATGATGCCGTCACATTGACTTATGGTTCGGAATCTGTAGACATGACCAAAGTTACCATGGAGCACTCACATGTATGGTATGCCGACATAACAATCGCGGCAAGCTGCAAAGCCAAATTCACTTCCGGCGACAAGACTTGGGGTGGAGAGGTATTCCCATTCGGCTCATTTGTTGATGGAGCTACCATCAGTTGCAAACCGGGTGATTATACCGTACTGTTCAACGAACTGGACGAGTGCTATTACTTCAAAGCAAAATAGATTAATCTTAAATGCAGATAGATATGAAAAAATTATCAATATATATAACCGTGTTACTGGCTGCCGCACTAACAGCCTGCAACGAAGATTTTAATGAAGGGGTAGCTTCCCCACAGTCTTACGGACAGGAAGAAGCTGCCGGCAAGATTACTTTTACAGCTACAGGTGTAGACCCGATTAATCTTGGAAATGTCGAGGAAGAATCCGTAGCGGTTGCTGTATTTACAGCTCCTGTCGTTGAAGAAGAAGCCACCTTATCCTATAAAATGAAGTTGGATAATAAAGTGACTTTAACTGTAGACGACAAAGGATACGTAGCAACGGAAGATTTGCAGAATGCAGTGGCGCAAATATATGGTATCCGTCCGGTAGAACGTACCATGAATGCAGTATTAACGGCATACGTGGCTGTCGGAAAGACAGTATATGCGGCACCGGCTGAAAGTTATGAGTTGAAAGTTACTCCGGAAGCACCGGTGATTGAGGGGGCCTATTATTTAACGGGTTCATTAACTTTCGACAAAGCGGTTGCCTTTAGTAATAAAAGCGGCGATGTATATGCTAATCCGATTTTTACAGTAACCGTACCTGCTTTAACTAATAGCGATGGAGTTGTTCAAGACTCCGAATTCACTATTCAATCTGTTTCAGGAAAGAAATATGGTACACTTCAGGCAGAAGCATTAGAGGGCAATTTGGTTCAAAAGGATGATGCCAATGCTATCCAAATACCTGCCGGAAATGACTATAAGAGCATTAAGATAACCATTGACATGATAAACGGAACATACGAAGTAGAGAAATTGCCGTATGCAAACTTCTTGTGGGTACCTGTGTCTTCCTCTTGGTCACCTTACAATTCTGCTACATTATCGGGAGTAGACGCGAAACTTCAATTTGGAATGGTATCCATCGAAAAAGAATTTAAGCTAACAGCCAGTTCGTCATGGAATGGTGGCGATTATGGATATTCATATTTTACCACAAGAAAGGGAGTATTGCCAGTTGAGGGAAACGATAATATGCAAGTATCCGAAGCAGGAATCTACTTCTTGAAGGTGAATTTATACGATGACAAGAAAGAAATCAGTGCCGTTAAAATAAACTCAATAGGCCTTATTGGAGATGCTACTGTTGGCGGATGGGATACAGATGCAGAAACAAATATGCCTTATGATGATACAGAGAAATGCTGGAGCACGACAACTACATTGTCTGCCAATCACTTCAAGGTTCGCATAAATAAGGATTGGAACACAGCTATCGGTGGAAGTCTGGATGCACTCAACGCCGATGGTGGTGCAGACAATATAAAATTAGATACTCCGGGAGAATATACTGTTAAGTTATACCTTAACGGACGTCTCATTCTGATAAAAAACAACAATTAGCCAATGGCAGAGAACCATCATCTTGCATGATGGTGGTTCTTGTCTTCTTAAATATAACAATTATGAAAAAAGATATAAGACATATATTCTGGATGCTGCTCTGTCTATTCACGATAGTAGCATGTTCCGACGAAAACCATGAGATGTTAATCACCGGTCCGGAAATTCCCGAACTGGATCACGAGCCGTCTATCGAAGAATTGGTAGAAGGAATCAATAATTATCCTACTAAATTCAAGGGCGACAAGCAAGGTAAAATCTGGTATAAAGCAGCCGCTGGTGACGACCTGTACGGATATGAAGGCGATGTATATGTTCACATCGGTATCAATGACTGGATGTATGTTCCTACGGAATGGGGGGTAAATGAAGATAAATACAAGGCAGAAAAAGTGGCGGATAATATTTGGTGCTTTACACTTGCCCCGACAGTACGTGAATGGTTTGGCGCGGAAAATGCAGCAAACATTCAAAATGTCTGCATCCTCTTCCGCAATGAGGAAGTACTGACTGACGAAAAGAAAACCAAAGACTTTTTTATCACAGTAACAGGAGACAAGACTTTCACACCAGCTCCGGTAGAGATAGCTGCCTGCCCGGTAGAAGAAGCGGGTATCCATCCATCGGCTGACGGAACGTCTGTGACTTTCGCACTATACGATTTGGATACGGATAACAATTATAAGGATTATGCTTGTCTCATTGGCGACTTCAATGACTGGGAACTTAGCACAGAATATCAGATGAAGCGTGATAACGACAAACACTTCTGGTGGTACACCGTTACGGGCATCGACCCCGCCAAAGAGTATGGCTTCCAATATTATATGGGCAGCGAAGAAGACGGCAACGTTCGTATTGGCGACCCCTATTGTGAAAAGGTACTGGATGGCTCGAACGATAAATATCTTGTAGAACTGGGAGTTTATCCATCTAGTGCCATACAATATCCGAACGGAAAGACGACAGGCATTGTCTCCGTATTCCAGACGAAACCGGCATCCTACAACTGGCAAGTATCCAATTTCAAGATTGATAATCCTGACAATATGGTAATTTATGAGTTACTGTTCCGTGACTTCACACAAGCAGGCACCGAACTTGCCACCGGTACCATCAAAGAAGCTACAAAGCATCTGGATTACATCAAAAGCTTGGGAGTGAATGCGATTGAACTTATGCCTATACAAGAATTCGACGGGAATAATAGCTGGGGATACAATCCATGTTATTATTTTGCAATGGACAAAGCATATGGAACGAAAGAAGAATATAAGCGATTCATTGATGAATGTCATCAACAAGGCATCGCAGTATTGCTGGATGTAGTCTACAACCATGCTACTGGCAGTCATCCATTTGCTAAACTTTATTGGAATTCGAAAGAAAGCAAGACAGCCAAGAATAATCCGTGGTTCAATGTCGATGCTCCGCATCCATTCAGTGTATTCCATGACTTCAATCACGAATCACCGCTTGTACGTGAATTTGTAAAACGTAACTTGAAGTTCTTGTTGGAAGAGTATAAGTTTGACGGTTTCCGTTTCGACTTAACCAAAGGATTTACTCAAAAGACTAGTGATTCCGGTTCATCCAGCAATTACGACCAGTCCCGTATTGATATTTTAACAGACTACCATGAAACTGTAAACACTACAAATCCGGATGCAGTAATGATTCTAGAACACTTCTGTGATATATCAGAAGAAAAAGTTCTAGCAGAAAAAGGAATGAAACTATGGCATAATATGAATGAAAGCTATTGCCAGTCCGGAATGGGAGAATCAAGTAAATCAGATTTCTCATACATGAGAAATAGCGAAATGCCTGCCGATGGATGGATTAATTTCATGGAAAGCCATGATGAAGAAAGAGTCGCATACAAGCAAACGGCTTTTGGTAATCTTAAAGACGCACCTCTTGCTACCCGTATGAAACAACTGGAGACAAATGCAGCCTTCTTCTTGACTGTCCCAGGACCGAAAATGATTTGGCAGTTTGGCGAACTGGGTTATGATTATTCCATAATGTATAAGTACGATGGAACAATGGGAACTGACAAGAATACGGATGCCAAGCCAGTGAAATGGGATTATCTTGATGACCAATATCGAAAAGGATTATACGACACTTATAGCACTTTGCTGAAATTACGCAATGATAATCCAGACTTATTCAGCGACAACGCATTCAAAGACTGGAAAGTAGGTGTTTCCGATTGGGATAAAGGTCGTTATCTAAGATTGGAATCCACTACAAAGAAACTGGTTGTAGTAGGCAATTTCAAGAATGAACAGATTAATGCAAGTGTGTACTTTGGTAACACGGGAGATTGGTATGAATTGAATGGTGAAACATTGAATGTGACTAACAGTTCTGAACAGCCTGTTGTTATACCTGCTAATAGCTTCAAGTTATACACCAACTTTCCAGTAAACAATTAATTGAACGGTTGTAATCAGAGTTATCATAGAAAACAACCCATAATAATGTAATAAATCCCTGTTCCACAATGTTGGAGCAGGGATTTATTGCTTTAATTATTTCTTATCGGTAGAGATTTTTCTCTTCAAGCATGAGTTCTTTTTCAGTCCTTTTAAGCAAGTTAGTTGTTTCATGCCTTGAAACTGTTTGTTTCTCACCGAGAAACGAAGTGTTTCACACCGAGAAACCATTAGTTTCACACCGGGAAACTTTTTGTTTCAAACCGGGTTGGAACATTTTGTTTCAAACGGGGATGAAACTTTCCGCCTCAGACCTGCGTCTCGCCTTCTATATATTCTTCAAGAAAAAGATTCTCGCCGTCGAATACGGCATAAGAAAAGAAATTAATCCAGTCTCCAAGTATCAGCACACGTGAAGTGGCACTTAGCATCAAATCAAGTTCAATGTGGCGATGTCCGTAAATAAAGAAGTTGATATTGGGATGACTTTTCAAATACTCTTTTGTATATAATACCAGATGCTCCTGATTTTCTCCCATATAGTCCGGCTCCTTTCCGTCAGCCCGTTTTTGCCTGCTGCGTTTCGCCCATGACAAGCCAAGTTCCACGCTCCAACGGGGATGAATAGCGGAAAACAACGTTTGTAATGTTTTACTGTGAAACATGGAACGAAGCAGTTTGAACTTCTTGTCCGGGTCGCCCAGTCCGTCACCATGAGCAAGATAGAACTCTTTTCCGTAGATTTCGGTAGTCAGCGGTTCACGGTGCATAATGACACCACATTCTTTGGTGAGATAATCCCCACACCATATATCATGGTTGCCAATAAAGAAATGCACTTCCACTCCCATATCCGTCAGTTCGGAGATTTTTCCCAAGAAACGGGTGTACCCTTTGGGGACGACCAGCCGGAATTCATACCAGAAATCAAACATATCTCCCAACAGATAAACAGCAGAAGCCTTGTGTTTTATACTATCAAGGAAGTTCACCAAGCGTCTTTCTTGAGTACGTCCGTGTTCAATGGCACGGGAACCAAGATGCGCGTCGGAAAGGAAATAAACGTTCTTCATGAGTTTTCTAGTTGTTAGTTATAAGTAGTGGGTTATGAGTTGTCAGTGTGTATTCTGTTCACTCATAATTAAAGGAAACCCAGTTCGAGTTTCGCTTCTTCACTCATCATATCCTTATCCCATTCCGGTTCAAACACCAGGTTAATGGTAGCCGAGTTCACTCCTTCCACTGATTCCACTTTCTGACGAATATCTTCCATGATAAAATCAGCAGCCGGACAATTCGGTGCTGTCAGAGTCATGTCAAGCACCACTTCCCCATTATCGGAGACATCAATCTTATAAATCAGTCCGAGGTCATATACGTTTACCGGAATCTCCGGGTCGTACACCGTCTTTAGCATGGCTACAATCTTCTCTTCTATTTCAAACTTTTCCATACGTTCTTATTTGTTATGTATCGCAAAGATAGAGATAAAATACGAAAGACAAAAAAATAGGCACGGAATGCGTATCCCGTGCCTAAAGAATATTATACGACTCTCTATCTCCGGTTAATTTAAAAACGTACCGGAACGGCAAATTGTTGCAAAAGGAGTATTAATTCCTCTTTTCACCAAAGTCTGTCTGTTGTCGTTCCACCTCTTTCAGTTTCAGTTCATTCAACTCACGGCGCAGACGTTCCAATTCCAATTCTGCGTCATTCTTTTTGTCTGCCGAAGAAGATTCCACCTGTTTGGTTAAACGCTCTTCCGCAGCATCAAACACCAACGGATACATGGGGGCAGAAGAGGTGAGTTCCAGTTCTCCGCTTACAGGCATTTGTGAACCTTCGAACAAAACACTGGCCATGACCTTAATCTTGCCCGACTTTGTGGTAGACTGAATCAGTACCGGAGCACTTCCCCATTTCACAGGAGCAGGATTCGCCATCACACCGGCATCCCCAAGAATACGCCCTTCACCTTCCACAAAGAACTTGATATAATAGTTGTTCAGATGTTTCACATTACTGTTCTTATCAGTAACTTCGGCTATAACAGTTACAAAGTCGGAACCGTCAGCGCGTAAGTTCATACCTTCGTTATCTACTCTCAAGCGAATTTGTTCGGCACGGCGAGCCGGAAGTACTTTGTGAGTAGCCACGACTTTACCGTCCATAAGCCCTTCCGCCAGCATATAAACATCTTCCTCATGCTTCTCACGGGTCAACTTCTTGTCTGTCATAAAATCGAATACACCCGGAAAAGTAATAACCGGCGAAGGCATTCCTTTCCGTGTCTTATCTTTCTTATGTGTATATACCTTTCCACCTTTATTAACCGTCAGGCGCACTTCGTCACAATTTGAATAGACTGTTACGTCTCTACTAGAGAACGGTGTCATCTCATGAGCAATATATACCATCGGCCCACTTTCCGCCAAGCCGTCGGAAGCCTCAACAGGACGTTGCGCCTTAAACATATAATAAGAATATTTCGGTTGGCGGAACACGTCCATCACTCCCCCATAGAAAGGATCGGGATGATAACCGCGCTGATGGTCGAACGAATGCCACAGACAACCGCCTACGTGCCACGGAGATTCCTTGTACAAGGCATCATAACAGGTATATTCATAAGATGGGGAAGCATAATGCGCAGCTTGTACCAGCATAGGTTGCTCGCCCCAGTTGCGGGCTGTACGGCTGGGAGAGTTGTGGGAACTCCAGTTATCCACATTATCGCCCCATTCACGTGTAAAGTAAGTGATTTTAGGGTCACGCTTCGACACTTCCATCGGATGACAAAACTGAACCGGGAAATATTGCGCCCCTTTGGCTTGCGTATCACAGCCCGAATAACAAGACGGATAAGGATACTCTTCATCAACAAGACCTTTCACATGCCCGGCAAAATCCTCCGGATACCATGTCTCGTTCAGAATAGGTTCCCATAGCCATACACAAGGATGATTACGGTCACGGCGAACCAAATTACGAATATCATTATAAACCCGTTTGGCAAAAATCGGTTCATCATTCCAGAACTGCCATCCCGGAGTATTCACTATAACAAACAAACCAAGTTCATCGCAAGCATCCATAAATGCCGGGTCTTGCGGACAATGTGCGTTACGAATCACTTCCAGTCCCAAATCTTTCAGCTTCTTCGCATCACGCCAGTGAACACTGTTAGCTACGGCATTTCCTACTACCGCGAAGTCCTGATGGCGATTAGCACCCATCAATGGCTTTCCATACGGTTTTCCGTTCAGCCAGAAACCGTCTTTTCCTTTGAATTCAATGCTGCGGATGCCGATACGACGGCGATAACCGTCTACGACCTTTCCATTCTTATCATAAATACGGATATACAGGTTATACAGATAGGGTGATGAAGGAGTCCACAAATGAGGTTGTTCCACTTTCATCTTTCCATTACGGCTTATCGCAGTACCTTTGCGAATACTTAGCTTCATATCTGATGATGCCACTTCCTTACCGTCACGGTCGACTAACGAACAGGTGATATTCCCGGCAAAATTCTGTGTATTATCATTGCGTACATGCGCTTTCAGAAGAATATCCGCCGATTGTTCCGAAACATTGTCAAAAGCGACAAATAATCCGCCGCCGGCTGTTTCATTCTCGTAATTCGGGTCGGTGATAAACACTGGATTGTGCGCAATCAGCCAGCAATCACGATAGATACCGCCAAAGTATGTGTAATCCAATACGTCCTGCGGTTTTCCCGGAGCATAAGTAGGGTCATCGCTATTGTCAGCCCATACGGCTATTACGTTGTCTTTCCCCCATTCCAACGCATCTGTCACATCAACCGATACAGGAAGGTAGCCGCCAAAATGCTCTGCAAGTAAATTGCCATTCACGTAAATTTTGCTTTTGCCCATGATGGCTTCGAAATGAAAAAACAACTTCTTCCCTTTTAAGGTGTCTGCCGGAGTAAAATGCTTCCGATACCAAACTTCCCCCTGGTAGTTGATACAACCGCTGGCTTCAGTCGGAAGATATTCGATGCCATTCGGTAAGGAGACTACCTGCCAAGTTTTGTCATTAAACTCTTTCGCTTCGGCACCGACAGTGCTTCCTTTATGAAAACGCCAGGCGGGATTCATCGAATATACATCACGTCCCGTATCCGGCAATCGGAAAAAGCCGGCAGTCGAGAATTCGGGTTCGTAGGCATAAGCCATGAGAACCAACAATAAAAACATTAAACTGACTGAGATTCGTTTCATAATATTATATCATCTATTTTATGTTTCAAAGATAAGGCATTTACTAAACTTATAGCTTCCAATAATCGCTAAAACATTTTCAATTATATCTACTTTTTATCAGATTCGTTACCTAAAGAAAAGAGTAAGTCTAAAAATCCCCCTATCTATCCTTTTGTTACATACATAATAAAGATAAATAGGGGGAGGGGAATTCAAAGATTAATTACTTCTTCTTTTGTACGAGTAAGGGGACAACATCTTTATTTGAGCCCCCATTTACTACAAATTCATAACCGGAAGCGGCAACTTGAGCATTTGAGTTCAATATTGAAAGTTTGTCTACCAATTCTGAATTAGCAGCCAATTTATCCACACCTGCCAACGCACTACCAGCCATAGGAGAAATGGCGGCATCAGTACTTACATAGAAACAATTTGTCGTATTTATACCTCCTGCACTTTTCCCGGCAATGCCACCAGTATTAGGATTACCTGTAAGATTATCGAATACAGGAATCGAATAGCAGCCATTAATCGTACCGCCTTGATTAACCAGCCCACCTCTTGCCGCATTAACACCAGTAGGAGCGGTAATACTACCCACTGCAAATGAGGCAATTACATTCGTCCAATTACATCCACCGGCTAACAAGCCTGAATTCACAGAACCGGTCAAAACAATATTTGCCAAAGAATAACATCCTACAATCTTCGCATTGCCACTGTTATTCCAACCGACTAATCCACCAATAGTTCCCGCTTTACATGTCAACGTTACATTATCCGCATAACTGCCTTCAAGAGTCCCCATATTTTTACCTATTATACCTCCTACATTAGTCCCTGTACTTTTACAAGTAAAGTTAGAAACATTCATAATATGGCAATCACTAACAGTTCCGTTGTTTTGTCCAACGAATCCGCCATACAAACAATTGGCAGGAACAATAAAAGATCCACCCTCAATGGCGCAACCTTCTATTTTACCAGTGTTCGTTCCGGCAAATGCTCCTACAGGTACATTGCTCCCGGAAGACATCGTTCCAGTCAAAGAGGCATCCTTAATTTTCAGATTCTTAATTGTACCGGAATTGGCAACAATAAATCCGGTAGTAGCATTCTCAATATTGATTTTCAAACCGGTAATTGTTTTGCCATTACCATCCAATGTTCCGGCAAATGTACCTATCGGCATCCAAGTTTCTTCCGCAGTCCAGTCCAAATCAGTATCCAATGTAATCACAGTTTCAGCATTAGACATAATTGTCGGATCACTAGCTAAGTTTATCAGTCCCATATTCTTTTTGACCAGATAATTATTAGGTGCCGTCACTTCATATCCCAACTCTGCAATCAAAGAGAATGATACGCCATATCGTTTTCCTGCAACATATTTATACCCATCTTTGGCAACAGCAGAAGCCTCATTGTAAAGTTCACCGATTGTCTTTATGTCTTTTACAATATCTTCCGTATCTGCTCCCCCCTCGTTCCGTACTGTGAGAGTAAAAGTCAATTTTGTATCTTTTGTCATATCCGGCATCGGGAAAAAACTTAGATAACCGTAAGAAGTCCCATTTTTATCCACATTCATGTCAGATAAATTTAAGGTCAAGCTATTAACCTTGTCACTATACGTTTTTTCTTCTCCCGAGACTGTCAGTATCTTAGGGAAAATAGCCTCATCACATGCTACAGAGACTTTGACTACCTTATAGCTATCCGGTCGCAGATTCTTTATATTGAACTGAAAGAGGGAGGTCAAATGCTCAAAGTTAAGATTGGTAACCGTATTTCCATTCACAGTACCTTTCGCAAGCATATGCATCGTATTCTGTAATTCCGGCTTATCCAAGTTCTGCGTCATATTGTCTCCTAATGTGAAAGTAAAAACATTCTCCATAGTAGGCGATTCCTTTTTAGGGTAAATCCCCCATACGGTTGCTCCATCTGTCAAAGAACCATTTCCCGAAAACTCTACATTCCAAGAGGGCTCATTATCATCATATCCCACAGTTGTGAAATCGTAACCGTTCGTTCCGTTCCAAACCGTAACCTTGTCATCCGTATTCCACATGAAAGAGCGACCGTTTTCCTGTACGTTGGCACGCGTAGAAGAGGATTCTTCCGTAGCCTCATATTTTTGAATAGAAGCAATTGTGGTATAAGCTTGTTCTTTTCCTTGCTGCAGCACCTGATTAGTTTCTTCTACAACAGCATCCTCTCCACAAGAGCTTAGGGTGGCTGCGCTCAGCAGCCCAATCCCTAATAAAGAATATATCTTATTCATGGTTTAATCTTTTTCCGTTATCCATTAATTAAATATCACCGCCCTCTCCGAAGTCTGAGCCTCCAAAACCCGGTACAGGCACGGCAGGTTGCAAGATTAGCGGTTGCTCCGTACTTGTTGCGGCATCTTCATTGACTTTGAAGTTGAATCCGAATCCGTTTTCCGTTTCTTCTATTGCCAGATTCATGTAACGTACTTTGCTTTTGAGCTTATCCGCCGTCACTTGAATGATTCCATTCGACGAATTATTACCGGTAGCATTATTTACTGTCGTATTCATAAAATAGGATTCTTTGGCATTACCATTGTTTGTACCGATGAAAGCACCGAACTTATTGGCAGCCGTAGTAGCCGCTGATAGCTGAGTAGTCACATAGCAAGCTGTAACTATCGTGTTACCACCATTATTAAAGCCTAACAAACCTCCCGTATTGTTCACAATCTTTCCACTTATAGAACCTGCTACATAAGAAGCCAAAACAGTACCGTTAGCATTCACACCTACAAGTCCTCCCGTCTGTGCAGAACAGTTTATCTCCAGGCTTGCCAAAGAATAACATCCTTTGATTTTTCCTACATTATTCCATCCGACCAAACCGCCGACATTTGAAGCATTCACTGAATTAGTAGGATGATTGATGGTAACCGCGCCTACATACGAATTAATAACGACTCCGGCTCCACCATAATTCTGTCCGACCAGACCACCCAGACTTGCGCTACCGGAATCTGTTCCATTCAAATTCAGATGAATCGTCCCACTTGCTACCCTACAATTCTCAACCTTTCCGGGCTGTGTATTCGTTCCTACCAAACCGCCAAAGTTTACAGGTTTCGTCACCGTAGCATTTATATTCCCTACAGCACAATTGACTATATTTCCGTTATTCTCCGCAACCAATGTTCCTGAGGAAGCTGTTACATCGGTAGCAAAACTAACATTCCCGAGAACTAAGTTCCGAATTGTACCATTATTCGTAGTCACAAACCCTTCTTTTCCGATAACCAGATTATCAATAACGACTCCATTGCCCTCTAATTCACCTTCAAAAGACTTTATGGATTCCCATACTTCACCTGTCAAATCTATCACTCCATCCGGCTTGATATATTCTTTTTCTAAAGTCACGACAGCCTTCCGATGCTCATTCATAATCTGTTTCCATCCCAACAGTCCCTTCTTGTTATAGATATGTATATCACCATCTTCATCAATCAAATAACCTTCTTCGGGTATCTGGAAACGATAATCGACATTGAAATTCATTTCATAATGCCTTCCGGCAGCAAACTGCCAAGCTGTAGCGTTCATATCAAGACCAACTTTTGTCTCCATATTCTGCACTTGAACTTCCTTCAATACAATAACATCCTGCTCCGTTTCGCCATTCCAAATATTCACTGTCACACTCAGCACTGTTTTGTCTTTCATCAGCCGAGTGTCATCATAAGTGGTAGGCAATATGTTTAGGTAGCCATTCAACGTTTCATTGACAGCAAGCACTTGTTCACCCAACTCCAGTGTAATCTTATTACGCATACCCGAAAGACTTTGCACCGTTCCGTTATCATCAATCTTCAACTCTGCCGGAAATACATTGTCATCACTCCCTACTGTGATGCGACGAATCTTCAGTTCGCGGTCTGAAGTATTCTTCAGGTTGAACTGGATAAGCGCCGTCAACGGTGAAAATGTCAACGCGGGAATTTTATTCTCTGCAACGTCACCGGTAGCTACCATAAAAGTAGTATTTGTCAACTCTGCTGTTTTGCCGGTCTGCACACAAACATCCGGCATGGAAAATGTAGACAGTTCATTAAACGTTTGCGCTTCTTTTTGGGGGAAGACAGCGACCAACTTGTGTCTATCCCCCATAGCAGCCTTTCCCGAGAATTCCGCATTATGACCGGTCACGATAGATGCGACAGTAAAATTATAGCCGGTTCCGAGATTCCGGTTCCATACGGTAACGGCATCTCCACTGTCCCATGTATATACATCGTTCTGCAAATTGGCACGAGCCAAAGGTTCGGCCTGTTTGATAGAGGCAGAAAACGTATAATCAGCCAAATTCTTGTCGGCATCGTTTTCCCCACCTGTATTTTCATTCACTATTTTATCCTCTTCACAAGAGGTCAGCGCTATTGTACCCAGCAGTGCAATGCCCAGCAAGTGATAAACCTTCTTCATACTATATAAAAGTTTATTCGGTTAAACATCTTTATTCCAACAACCGTTAATACATCGGTTTGTTACGAGAGGGAGTGCCGTTTCCATAATAACTGTAATTTGGCTTCTTATAGAAACGTATCCAGTCAATCTCCATACGCGGCGTGTCTTCACTCGTCTTACTCTCCTGATAAGATATATGCTTGAAGTCATTAGCCCAACTACCATCTTTCGCAGCCTGTTCCGCAACACTCTGTCCCAATGACCATTCATTACAACCCGCAAATGTAAGCAACAAATGCAAACCTTCCGGATTGTATTGGTCTGTAAACGGCCAGTGCGTAGAGCTGTTCCATGTATCGCCACCATTCAATGAACCTGTATATGTCCCATCTGTTTTGACACGCACATTCTCCTTGCCATTGACACCTAAAGCTATTTCACCGTTATCTCTCCATTCCATCCAATAAATATCAAACACATCCATATCGTTGATTACCATCTGACCGGAAGTGGGCTTGTATTTATCACCGGAGGTAGTAGATTTGTCATTCCAGTGGAAAGTCTGCCAGGCCCCATTCATAACTCCATTTTTATTAGACGGGTTCTCCAAAAGGTCGACCTCACCGTAAGTAGACCATTGTACGCCTCTTATGTTTCCCTGGAACCAAACAGCAGAATTAAAGGAATGCTTCTTTCCACGTACACGGATTCTTACTTCTACACGGGTTCCCGGCAGAATACGCACGTTATTGGCCTCCCAACCATCAGCCCCGCTCGGATTGCCGTCGAACTTACTGGCATAAATAGCGGAAACACCATAATCTTTTTTACCTGTCACTCCACCAGTACAATCCAGTCCCGGATCATATGCACACCACATTCTCAAATATCCGTCCTGTGTCATCGTCGAATATTTCTCGTTCACAACCGCCTGAACCTTTTGCGTATTGGCGACATTCTGTGCTGCCATATAACGTGGAGGACGATTTCCATACACATTAACGCCTGCCCCTTTCTCCGTCAAAGCGTCAATCGGATGAAACTCGAACGAATTCAGGAAAGTCCAACCCTGAGCAGCCAATGATTCATTCGGATGCGGATCTCCTTCTTTTATTTCCAATGCAGACGCTACCCTAACTTCATCCCACTTCTCAACAGCCTTTTTATTAGCGGCAGAAACAAATATCTGATCCGGATCAGTATAAACCCATTGCTCATTAGTCAATTCAGTTCCCGGCACCAAACCTGCATCTATATCCGTCACCTTAATCTCCATCTTATCCCCATACACCGGATGTTCTTCCGAACCTGTGGAAAATGACATGGAAACAGAAGTAAAATCATTCGGCCCAGTCTGACCTTTCACCCGTACCAAAGCTGATTCCGCTGTTTTATATCCTGCCCTGACAACCAACTCCGCGGGCAGATTCTCAAATTTGCCCGCATCCTCACCGGCATCTATACGAACGCTCACATCTTCCTTCGCCGGAGCTCCGACAGTAGCTACCAGAATAAACGAGCCGTACTCCTTCACCGTATTATCCGAATTATTCTTCAAGGACATTATCGTGTAATGTTTGTCGGACACAACAATCGGACGTTCGGCCGCATTGACCTTATACCCCCGGACATAAGCGGTTATCGTACCGGAAACAGGATAATTACGCAAATCCTCTTTTACCGTAAATTCTGCAAAACCTTGCTTTTCTCCTTTCTTCAGGGCAATATGTCCGCCGAAATCCTTGAAAACATCCGCCGCGGAAACATCTTTCTGATTCTTATCCTTTCCCGCGAAAGTCAACGCGACATCAATATCCTCTTCCAGAGACAAGCGGTTGTCCTGCTGGTCTATCTTAACCGAATATGTTATCTTATCTCCAATCGCCGCACTTTGAGTGCTTATCTCGGCTATCAGGTTCCGGGTTTCCCCGATGGAAATGATAGTTTCATTATCGTCACAGCCCGTCATTGACAAAACCAACAGGCAAGCGGGCAATAACCCGTAGAAAATCTTCTTCATAATGTATTCTATTATATCATTATTTGTATTTACCATTTCGGATTCTGAACTAAAGTCTTGTTCAGTTCCAGTTCAGAAGGCGGGACAGGCAATAAATAATCCCTATCGGCATGGAACTGATAACCGCCGGGCAATGTACCGGACAACGGATCCGCCCAACCATTATCGTCCAACGTCAGGCGTTCTCTAATTTTCACCTGATTCTCTGGCTTGAAAGACTGGAATAAAATAGAGTCGTCCCCCACATAAGCACCTTTTCCGCGCTGCCCTACAATCAACTTCTCTCCTTTCCAACGCATCAGGTCGTCAAGGCGGAACCCCTGCAAGGCAAGTTCAGAGCGACGTTCCCGACGGATTTCCTGCAAGACCGGAGTCAACTCATAGCCAAAATCCGGGAAGTTGGCATCCTTCGCAGGAGCCACATACGTCACTTCTACACGTCCGCGAAGTTCTTTCAACGTCTTTTCCGCAACTCCCTCATTCCATTGTCCTAGTTCTGCAGCCGCTTCAGCATAAGCCAGCAGTGCTTCCGCATAACGTATAACAGGCAAGGCTGTCTCACAATTACCGTTCACATAAGTAGTGTCAATGCCCAAACGGATATGGTAGCCAGTCAAAGACCGCGCACTGCCGTCCGCTTCCAGTTTCGGGGCACTGATTGTCTTGTCACGACTTTCGCTCCACACCTCCAGATGCATGGGGCGGGCGGTGGTGGCAGAAGCATATTTGGCACCTTCGTTCATCACTGTCTGGATCAAGCGGGGATCACGCCCTCTAAATGTCTCTTTAAAATCCTTGAACTTCTCATTCTTAGGATTGATAAAACTTCCATCCGCGTTCAGGTAATTGTCAACCAGGCTCTGCGTGATTCCGGCAGCCCCTTCCGTATCAACTATTCCACCTTTCAGATTAGCATTGACAGCATGGAAAGCTCCCTCGGCATTGGAGTATTTTCGCCACAACAAGACTTCATCCATAGCCGACAAGTCCTTACTATTAAATAAAGCGGCAAAGGCATCGCCCGGATATATCCCTGTTTTATATAAGCCAATACCACTTTTAAATAATTCATCTCCCCATTTAATGACTTCACCCAAGAAATAGCCGAACTCATTTACCGGTGCGGCAAATCCGTCCGACGCATGATATTTCTCCCAAGTACCTTCATACAAGGCGACATTCATAGCCAAGACCATAGCCGCCTCCTTGTTGACACGGATACCGGAATATTTGCTGCGGGAATGCAGCAGCAGTTTGGCCTCATTCAAGTCTTGCAGGATGAACTTTGCCACCTCATTGCGCGACCTTGCCGGAATTTGCAACCCCGCCACCGTAGCGTTCTCATCCCAAAAAGAATCCATCACCGGAATAGAGCCAAACTTCTTCAACAGGTTGAAATGCCAGTAAGCACGGAAAAAGTAAGCCTCTCCCTTCAACGAAAGCACATCTTCGTTTTCCAGATCTCGGGGGACATTATAATAGTGAAAGAAATAATTCACTTTACGCAAATTCTGATAACCGGTCTGCCAGTCGGAAGCGCCGCTGAACTGATTATATTGCCCATGCAGGCGCTGGTCATATTTCTCGGCTACGATATTATCACTGTTTTTCTCTTCACTGCGAACTCCCAGCCCGAATTTAGGGAAAGACGGCAATGTCATATAAAGCCCGTTAATATAGTTTTCGACCTGTATCGCGCCGGTCAGGAATGTGCCGGCCTCAGGCTTGGTTATAGGTTCCCTGTCCAGAAAATCAGAACAGGATGAAAACGGCAATACGGATGCGGCTGCAAGAGCCAATATATATATCTTTTTCATGATTTTCTATCGTTTAAAAAGTAAACTCAACGCCAAACACATAGTTCTTATTCAACGGATATACTTTTCCGTTACCATTCTGCTTCATCGGAGAAGTCAATCCCGGAGCAGTCTCGTTGCTACCCCCTGCCCACGTATTTACCTGATTCAATGTTTCCGGATCAAAGACATCCGGCAGATTGTCAATCGTGAACAAGTTATCACAAGTGAAATAAACTTTCAGATTCTCCAGACCTATCTTCCTGATAAGTTTCGGCTGGAAGTTGTAAGAAACCATCAAGTTCTTCAGACGCATATAGGCAGCGTTCAGCATATAGCGTGTCGTATTGTAACCGGCATTGGCATTATACTCCGGGCTGTCCGGCTTCGACAGGCGAGGCAGATAAGCTCCCGGGTTATAGACATTATAATAATCCAGATGTTCCTTAAAGAAATTAGAATCCCCACTGAACAGATAGGTACTTGCAGCCATCGGAAAGTCGCGTTTCATCACGCCTTGAAACAGGGCGGAAACTTCAAACCCTTTATATCCGGCATGCAGATTCACACCGAATGAGTAACGGGGAGTCGTATTGCCAATCACTTTCAGGTCACCATGATCTTTCAAAGTACCAGCACCCGGATTTATTTTACCGTCACCGTTGGAATCGATATATTTCAAATCACCCCGTTGCCAGTCCTGGTTGGGTTTGAAGAAAGACATATCTACCCCTTTCAAATAAGCGTCTACTTCCTGATTGGTCAGGAACAAGTCATTTGCCTCATACCCCCAGATTTCACCCAAGTCCATTCCTTCGTAGTAACCTTTATTACGGACCAACCCGGTATGATTGTTGTAAATCAGCCCTTCAGGGTTATTGTATTTGGTAACAACCGCCTTATAATCAAAGATATTAAATCCGACACCATAACTGAAACCATTCTTCAACTGATCTGCCCAGTTGATAGACAACTCCCATCCACGGTTGCGCAACGTTGCATTATTCACTTTTGCCCGCTGGTCAATGGCAATACCGCCAATATCAGGAATCGCTTCTGCCGGCCCGATCATATCTTTTGTCATGCGCTGGTAAATATCCGCGGTTATTGTCAGGCGATTATCAAACAAGCTCAAGTCAATACCCAAGTTGGCATTATCCACTTTTTCCCAAGTGATGTAAGGACTCACCATAGAAGGCGTCAAGGCAACCGTGCCACGAACAGGAGTGGCGGAAGTAATTCCCGAAAGCAACCAGGCATTCGGTTCATTGGGTTTCAGGGTCATAAAATTCAGATAGTCATAAAGTCCTGCTCCATTCTGATTGCCCAAGCGTCCATAAGAGAGACGCACTTTCAACTGTGAAACCGGCAAGTCCAACGCTTTGAAATAATCGGTGCGTGCAATATCATAGCCGGCGGAGAATGAAGGGAAAAATCCCCAACGATTGCCCGGAGCAAAACGTGAAGAACCGTCATAGCGTCCGCTGAACTCCAGAAAATAGATATTTTGGTAGTTCCAGTTCAAGCGCGCGAAAAATCCCATAGTAGCCCAATGGTCACGTGCCTCGGAATTATAGGACGTCCCGTTAGCATTATCGAAAGAAAAAGTCTCATCGCTCATCACTCCGTCTTTATAGGCATACATGCTCGAGTTGTTCTGCACTTCCATCTGAAAACCTGCCATCGCCTTAAAAAAATGGTCGCCCCACTGGTTGGTGTATGAAGAGGAAACACTGGGGGACAAATAATAATTGAATTTATTGCCGCGTGTCAATGAGCCCCACAGGGAATTGGAATATTGAATCCCGGGATAAGAATAACCTTGTTTGGGAGAAGTCACGTCTTCAATCGTACCGTCGGGACGCATCGTACGGGGTTGTTTCTGCATAAATTCATCATTCTCAACATCAAAGCGTACCTTCATCTCTCCAATTATATCCCAGCCCTTCAGAGGAGTGACTGTAGCCGAGAAAGTCATTGCATCCGAAATGCGGTTCTGCGAATAATTCACGTTATCCAAATATAAACCCTCATTCCATGACGGCAGATTATATTGACCAGACACCGGCACTTGCGTAACCCTATTGGGCTGTGCACGTGAAATCTCATGATATAATATCGACATACTGGGAAGCGGACGCGAAATCAGGTTCAACGTGATATTATTATTGAAATTGAACTTCAGCCAGTCGTTCGGCTTGATCTGGAATTTAGTATTCACATTGTACTTATCCAGGGAATCTTCCACCCGGTCGAGCAAACCACCTTGATAAGTATATCCCATACCTACGTAATAAGTCACCTTGTCGGAGCCGCCGGAAATGCTCAGGTTGTGCGAATGACGCAAAGAGCTGTTCTTGTAGAAGTAATCGAACCAGTCGGTATTAGCATACTGCGACTCGGCCCCTCCCCATCCTGTATTGTCGGAATTGGCCGTAATTCCGGGCAAGCCTTCACCATAAGGATTCTTCATAAACAGTTCCATCAGCCCCATCGTTTCCTGCGAAAAGAAGGGAGACTCACCGATAGCCGCCCGATATGAATTCTTATAATTGGCATACTCCAATGAGTTCATCATTTCTGGCATATTGATAGGGGAACTGACACCGACAGAACCACGATAAGTAACCCTCGCCTTGTCCTTCTTACCGCTCTTTGTGGTAACCAGAACCACACCATAAGCAGCACGCGCACCGTAAACGGCAGCTGCAGAGGCATCTTTCAGAACACTGATGCTTTCAATATCGGCGGGATTTACATTCTGCAAACTCTGTTCCACGCCGTCTACCAACACGTAAGGCTCGCCGCCATTGATCGAACCTATACCACGAATATTAAATTTGATTTCTCCGCCGACTTCACCGCCCGTTCCGCCTTCGGAAGCATCGGAAGCGAAGTTCAGACCGGCCACGTTACCCTGCAGAGCACTGGTAGCATCGGTTACCGGACGGTTGGCAATAGCGTCTGAACTGACCGTGGCAACGGCTGCCGTAATCGTATTACGTTTCTGCGTACCCATGCCGACTACCACCACTTCATCCAATGCCTTGGCATCTTCCTTCATCACATAACGGTTGCCGGACAACTTGGTCACCTTCACTTCCAGAGGAGAATAGCCTACATAAGTAATTGTAAGAGTACTACCCACCTTACCTTTTATCGTGAAGTTTCCGTCCAAATCGGTAATAGCACCATCGGTAGAACCTTTCACCATAACGGTTGCTCCGATAACAGACTCTCCACGTTCATCCACCACCTGACCGGTGACAGTCCCCTGTTGAGCAAAAGCTCCTAAAGGGAAGAACAGCAAAAGCATCGAAAAGAGACACACGAATTGCATCCTAATCTGCATTTTCTTCATAACATTATATTAAAGTTAATACTAAAAGTTTGTAAAGTTCTGAGGATAAACTGCAACTATTATGCCTCAAAACATGCTCCAAAAATAGACCTTTTATCAGACTGGCAGTTTCACGAAATCGCCAAAATGTTTCCAAAAAACATCTATTTTCCATTTTTGAACATACTTCGGGCTATTACGGGAAATTGGCACGGCACTAGAAGAAATCTTCACTAAAAGAGTGGCAAGAATTGCTAAGGTATAAAAAGAATCATTCAAATGTTATTTTTAGAAATATTCCTTTTGATTTAGCGGAAATAGTCATACTTTTGCTTCACTAACATACCTTAAAATTTCCGATTCATGAGAAAGACCAGTCAAACACAACGTTTCTGTTCCTTGCTAATTTTTCTGATAACAAGCATACTCCCGGCAATTGGCAATCATTACGACTTCAAACAGATTGGCGCTAAAAGAGGTATGCCTTCCATTATCAACTGCATCTACACCGAACAAAAAGGATTTATCTGGATAGGCACCCCGCAGGGACTTATAAGGTTTGACGGAGAAGAACTGAAAAAATACACCTCACAACCGGACAACTCCCAATCCCTACCCGGAGACAGTATTCTACGGATTATCGAAGACAACCAACAAAACACCTGGATATTAACGACAAAAGGTATCGCACGCTATTCGCTCACCCACGACAACTTCTTTATTCCGAAACTGGACAACCGACCGATCGTGGCATACTCAGTCTGCAAAACCAAAGACGGACTTCTATTCGGTGGGATTAACCATATATATAAGTACTCTTATGATACCGACGAAATCTCTTCCATACACAAATTTAAAACAGACATTCCGTTTATCATACGAGCCGTACAAGTATGGAAAGCAGGCATTGTCCTTTGTCTGAACTGGCAAAAAGGAATATTCAAAATGAACCCGGATACACGGGAAATAACTCCTTTTCCCATCAAGTTCGGAAATTGCAATGTGGATATGCTGGTCGACTCCCGACAAAGGATATGGCTGGCGACCTATAACAATGGCATCCAATGTTTCTCGGAAGAAGGTAAAGAGATTGCCAGCTACTCCACAAGTAATTCCAAGCTAAGCAGTGATATCGTACTATGCATGACAGAGCTGAACGGTAAAATCTGGCTAGGAACAGACGGCGGGGGCATCAATGTCCTCAATCCGGATAACGGGGAAATTACCATATTGGAACATATTTCGGGGGATATACATTCACTTCCTACAAACACGATACTCTGCCTGCACGGTGATTCTGCCAATAATATATGGGCGGGAAGCAAGCGTGAAGGACTTATCAATATCCGTGAAGTGTCTATGAAAACCTATACAAGCGTCGTATTGGGATATAACAAAGGACTGAGTCAGAACACCGTGTTGCAACTCTATCAAGAGCCCTCTTCCGAAGAACTTTGGATAGCAACGGACGGTGGAGGGATTAACAAGTTCATTCCCGATGAGGAGACTTTCGTACACTATCCGGACACATGGGGAGACAAAATTGTCTCTATCACCAGCCTCACTCCCGATGCATTGCTGGCATCCGCATTTTCAAAAGGCATCTTTATGTTTGACAAGCGCTCGGGGCGTAAACGTCCATTTCCTATCAATAATTCCGCTTTGGAGAAAAGCATACGTTATAGCGGACAACCGATCAATTTGTATCAGGACTACCCCAATTCTATCCTATTATTGAGCTCACTCCCATATCGATACAACATTGCTACCCGAAAACTGGAGCCAGTATCACGCTCAAAGGATATAAAAATAAAAGGAATGTTATGCGCCATTTCACATGACTCGACCACGACATACCTGAATGACCCTTATAACATATACAAATTGCACCATGCAACCAACAAACTGGAAATCCTCGCAACCGCTCCTCAGGGCATTTATCTCAACGCAGTATCGCAAGACAATGAAGGAGTGTTCTGGATTGCAAGCAACCGAGGACTTTATACCTATCATCCGGACAGGCGGAAATTTGAACAGATATCCACTTCCCTGTTTAACGAAGCAAATACCGTCCTCTGTGACAATAAAGGAAAAGTATGGATAGGAGCCGAACAAAAACTGTTTGTCTGGCTCACAGAAGCCAAACGTTTTGTCCTGTTCGGGGAAACAGACGGAATCACCCAAAATGAATATCTTGCCAAACCCCGCTTGATTTCACCTAAGGGGAATATCTATATGGGAGGCGTCAAAGGCTTACTATGTATCAACGCGGATATAAAAATAGCCAAAAGTGCCGAGGCGCCTGAAATACGCCTTTCCGAATTTACCATCAACGGAGAGAACAAAATGCATAAACTGCATCAGGATAAGATTTCCATCCCTTGGAACAGTAAGAATATCAAAATACGCGTGATGACCTATGGCGGAGACATACTCCGCCTGAAAGTCTATCATTACCAAATGGGAGATTTCGATGCGGAAAGCTACAACCCAGAACTGGCAATTCCTTCTCTTGTACCAGGAACTTACCCAATCCTAGTAAGTTGCAACACCCAGGAAGGCAACCAGACCGATCCTCAACTTCTGTTCACACTGACCGTATTGCCGCCCTGGTATAGAACGTGGTGGTTCATCTCTCTTTGCATTATCTGCTGTATAGCCATAGTAGTGCAAATTGTTTTCGTTCTGCTCCGCCGGAAAGAAAACAAAATGAAATGGATTGTCAAGGAACACGAACAGAAAGTATATGAAGAAAAAGTGCGTTTTCTTATCAACATCAGCCATGAATTGAGAACTCCACTGACGCTTATATATGCTCCGTTGAGCCGTATCCTGAAAACGTTAAACCCATCGGACAGTAACTATCCGTCGCTAAAGAATATCCACAAGCAGACACAGCGTATGAAAGACCTTATTAATATGGTGCTGGACGTGCGCAAAATGGAAGTTGGCGAAACCAAGCTCAAACTCCAGGCGCACCCGCTCAACGAGTGGATAAAAGAAGTGGGAGCCGATTTTACGGACGAGGGAACAGCCCATCAGGTACAGATTGCCTATCAACTTGATAATAGTATAGAAGAAGTTGTATTTGATAAAGACATGTGTACAATTGTAGCAACCAACTTGTTGACAAATGCCTTAAAACATAGTCCAGAACATACTACCGTCACAATTCGCACCCACAAAGAGGAACAATATGTCCGCATTTCAGTGACTGACGAAGGGGAAGGTTTAAAAGAATCGGACATGAATAAAGTATTTATCCGTTTTTACCAAGGTGACCGGGAAATTGGCGGAAGCGGTATCGGACTTTCGTATGCCAAGATGTTGGTAGAACTGCATAAAGGTAAAATTGGGGTGGTAAATAACGAAGTAAAAGGAGCCACTTTCTTCTTCGAACTGCCATTGATACAAGAATCCGGAGAGGTAACCTGTCTGCCGAAACCTTATATCAACGAATTAATCAGCCCGAGTGTAGCCAATGAAATATACACTCCTGAAGTGGGCGATTTTCCTACCTGCAACTATACATTATTATTGGTAGACGATAACCGCAACCTGACCGATTTCTTTCTAAAAGAGTTGAAAGAACTGTTCAAAACCATTTATATAGCTTATGACGGTGAAGAAGCTTTGCAGGTAGCTAGAAAACAAATTCCGGACATTATCGTAAGTGACGTTATGATGCCACGGATGAACGGTTATGATTTGTGCAAAGCCGTAAAAGAAGATATTAGCATCAGCCATATCCCCGTCATACTGCTTACAGCACGCACCGACGAACAAAGCCGTCAGTATGGTTACAAAATTGGCGCTGACTCCTATCTGGGAAAACCTTTTGAAATCGATACGCTAATCAAGATTATACAAAACCGTTTATACAACCGAAGGCAAATCAAAGAACATTATCAATCCGTAGGGGTCTTTCCTCAGCCACTGGAAAGTACCTTCAGCCAGGCAGACGAAGCTTTCCTACTAAAATTCAACAAACTTATCCAAGAGAATATCAGCAATCCCGCATTGGACATACCCTTTATTTGCAAAGAAATCGGAATGAGCAAAACTTCACTCTATAACAAGCTGAAAGCCATTACGGACATGGGGGCAAATGACTATATCAACAAATTCAGATTGGAGCAAGCTATCGTTCTGGTCAAGACAACCGAGCTCACATTTACTGAAATATCCGATCAGGTAGGTTTCACCACTTTACGTTATTTCAGCACTGCATTCAAGCAATATACCGGCATGACACCGACTCAATATAAGAACAAATGTAAAAAAGTGTCAGAATGAAGGATTGGCTTGAAAATACGCTACTGAAAATCAAAGCAACCCTTCATCAGCAAAACTATAAAACTCATTTTCACAGACTATGACATGGTCTATCAGGTGTATATTCATTGTATCCGCTGCTTTACGGATATGCTCTGTCAGTGTACGATCCGGCTGACTGGGATGATTGTTCCCAGAAGGATGATTATGAACCAAGGCGATTTGTGTAGCCCGTTGTAACAATGCTTCCCGGAGAATAGTGCGTACATCGGTATATGTCCCGTCTATACCACCGGTACTGATACGTACCTTATCAATCAGCTTCGTTGCCTGATTGAGCAAAAGAACCCAGAATTCTTCCTGCTCCAAATCACACATCAAAGGTTGAAAAATCTCGTAGATATCTTTTGAGCAGGTAATCCGGCACCTTTCCTTTATGCTTTGCAATTTCCGCCGCTTGCCAAGTTCCAACGCTGCCATCACTGTAATACTCTTTGCAGGTCCCATTCCTTTAAAACGGGAATAGTCGGTGACCTCCCACTTTGCCAAAGAATTAAGATTGTTATCACAAGACAAGAGCAAGCGTCTCATCAGTTCAACAGCACTTTCTTCCGTATTTCCGGAGCCGATTAATATAGCGAGTAGTTCGGCATCACTCAATGCGGCTGCTCCCTTCTCCATCATTTTCTCCCGTGGGCGGTCTTCCAGTGCCCACTGGTTGATGGATAACTTGTGTTTGTTTTCCATTATCTATATTTTGGGAGTGCAAAGTTAGGCTTATTTTATTTAATGATAGAGGTAATAAGAAAGATTTTAGCTATTAGCACATATTTCTTTTATGCAAGTATAAGTTGTCTGACACCCGGGTGTCAAGCATACCAGAACCCGGGTGTCATACAACTATTCTTTTAAGCAGAAAAATCAAAGTAACAAGCAAACGATTTAGAATCTATTTATAAAAATTCTTTTGGAAAGCTTCAAACTCATCCTTCCCTCTTACACAACGCTGCCACCATGCACGCCAAAAGCCTGTTCCATAGCCGATAAGTTGGATAAATGCGGCTGCAATGGAGTAAATGCCAATAGGTAAGCTCTTATTCTGAATAGTAGAATCAATGCATACCAATAGTGCATAGAGAATTATCGGTGTAAAACTGAAAAGGCAGAACGGAGTTCCTAACAATAGAAACACTACTCCCAACGTAAATACGGCAGGCAACAAATGAACCAGTTTCAGAGAATCCGGGTACTTCTTATAAAGATTGATACGGGCAATGCCGGAGTTGTGTACCTGCTTGAAGAACTTTTTCAAATCTGTCCGGCGCTTATGATACACCCAGGCATCCGGAAAAAGACGGCAGGTATAGCCGTTCTTAAAGATACGGATACTAAAATCAATATCCTCTCCAAAACGCATCTTGGAAAATCCTCCCAAAGCTTCGTACACTTTGCGACGCACTCCCATATTAAAGCTACGGGGATAGAATTTATCCATTTTCTTTTTCCCGCCACGGATACCTCCCGTTGTGAAGAAAGAAGTCATGGAATAGTTAATCGCTTTCTGAATATCCGTAAAGGAATCGTGTGCACGGTCGGGACCGCCAAAAGCATCGGCAGGAGAAGCGAGAAGTTCTGTCTCTACGGCATCGAAATATCCTTCGGGCAGAATCACATCAGAATCGAGTATAATAAGATATTCCCCCTCACTGCGTTCGGCTCCGTAATTACGGGTCTGTCCCGGTCCTGAATTGGGTTTAGCAAAGTATTTGATGTCCAGCCGGTTTGTATATCGGTCTGTTACTTCTTTACAGGGAATGGAAGAACCATCTTCCACTACAACGACTTCAAAATCTTTAAAGTGCTGCAGAGTGAGGCTTTGCAATAATTCGTCCACTTCGTCGGGACGATTGTAAACGGGGATTATGACGGAGTAACGCATACGGAAGTTCTTGATTTACGCATGCAAATTAAAAGAAAAAAAAGAAGAAAAGAGGAAAAGAAGAAAAGAAAAAGAGGGCGACTTATAAAAATCAAGGATATTCATAATATTCTGCCAGCAGGAAGACAACAAAGCATAGATATTTAGTTATAAGTCCGATATTTTTATAACTTTGTCCCGAAGTTATGCATAAAGTAAAGTATAGTCCGAAGGTCTATTTTATTAAAATGAGAACAACTAAATAATCAATATGACACTATTATGAGAAAAATAATTTTAGCGCTCCTATGCGGAATGATTGCCCTGAATGTGGTAGCCCAAGAGAAAGTATATCAAATAGAAGAGGTATCAGTCATCAACTATGGCGACGGACGGTTGCTGTTCCGCCAACAGAATGATGACAAGACTCCCCTGCAAGGAGAGCACCGCATCATCGATGGTTACCATTCGGAATATCTGATTGCCAACTTCAAAGATGGAATGTACGACGGACTATACCGCCATTTTAAACGGAATGTACTTGCCGAGGAGAGTACCTACAAGAATGGTAATCTGGATGGTTATCGCAAAGTGTATTTCGGCGACGGAAAAACGTTGCAACGGGAATCGACGTTCATAGAAGGAAAACTGAACGGCGTTATCAAATCTTACTCGCGAAACGGAAAGGTGGAGACGGAAGCTGTCTACAAGATGGGAGTACAGGATGGATACGACCGTCGCTACGACTATGAAAGCGGCGAACTTCTGCTCGATACCTATTACAAAGACGGCAAGAGGACCGGTAACTGGGTGGAACATATCACAAGTAATGTGGGGGATTATACACGTCGCAGCAGTTATAAAGACGGGGTGCAGACAGGAGAATATTCGGAAACATGGAAGAACGGAAATCTCCGCAAGAAGGGGACGTACAAAGATGGCAAAAAGGATGGTATATGGACAGAATACGGTACTGACGGAACACCGGCCATCTCGACTACTTACAAAGCCAATGAGAAAACAGGCGAAGAGATTCGTTATTTCACCAACGGTAAACCCGAAACATCTACCAACTTCCTGAACGGTAAGCGTGACGGTGTCCGCCGCGAATACTACTATAGCAATAACAAACTAAAATCTGAACGTACTTACAAAGCTAACAAAGAAGAAGGACCCTACAAACGCTTCTATGAAAACGGGAAACTCCGTGAAGAAGGCGAATGTAAAAACGATATGGAAGTTTACCGCAAGGAATATTACGACAACGGCAAACTGAAAGCTGTTGCCGAACGCCAAAACGGTTCGTGGAACACGCTTGAACGTTATGACTATAATGGAAACAAGCAATAATGCAGTAAGTCCGGAAGGATAAAATTAAGTTAAGCCTTTCCGTAATCATAACTTAAAAAGGGATAGATTCGAGTTTTAGTAACTCCTATCTATCCTACAACAAATAAAAGCAAAGTCCACAAGCAGAAATAGAAGATGAAGTTTGCAAAAAAAACAAAAAAATAGAGACTCCTGGTATACCATACACGAAAATATAACAAAAATTAATCAAGAATCATTTACCGAATAGTCTATTCAAGAAAAATATATAAGTCCCATAAGAACTTTCCGAAAAACATCGGAAGCTAGAATAGTACTGTTTCTCATAAGATTAAATTATTAAAAAGGTTTATTACGTATAAAATGTCGCTCTATAACTAAAAAATAATATTTTATTCTTCTACCCGAATAAATGTATTAAGGTTTGGAACAAAGGTAGAATTATTTTTCATTAAAACAACATATTATAACGAAAAACATAAAATAACTTATCGAAATACTTATCAAAAGGGACCTAAATACTCTTTTTTATACAGATTCCAAGAAAAACCTATTGTCTGCCTGAGAAGATTCTGCTAAAAAATGTATAAGGATATATACTTAGTTCTTATGGGACTTAGTTTATCAGCATGTCTGCTTCCTGCAACTGCAATTTATGCAAGTCGCACAGAAGTAACCCCAAAGCTGATAACAGAAGCCGTCCAGCAGGTGAAAAAAGTAAACGGTACAGTAATTGACCCAACGGGAATGCCTATAATAGGTGCCACAGTACTTGAAAAGAACAACCCTTCTAATGGAACCATCACAGACATTGATGGCAAATTTAACCTTTCAGTAAAGCCGGATGCTATTATCAGCATTTCTTACATTGGATATACCACGCAAGATATCCGTGTAGGCAACCAGACTTATTTCAAAATCATACTCAAAGAGGATAGCAAAACACTGGATGAAGTGGTCGTGATAGGCTTCGGGGCACAAAAGAAAGAAAGCCTCACAGGAGCCGTCTCACAAGTAAAGATGGATGATGTGCTGGGAAGCCGCCCTGTTGTGAACGCCATGACTGCCCTGCAAGGAACAATGCCGGGTCTGCAAATTACTCCCAACGGTGATGCATCCGGACCGGGACAAACCAAATCGTTCAATATTCGCGGCACAACTTCAATCAACGGTGGCGGCCCGCTTGTATTGATAGACAATGTTCCCGGAGACATCGACATGCTGAATCCCGAAGATATAGAGAGCGTTTCCGTACTGAAAGACGCTTCCTCTTCAGCTATCTACGGAGCACGTGCCGCTTTCGGAGTTATCCTCGTCACTACAAAGAAAGGAAAAAAAGGAGAGAAATTCCATTTGAACTATAACAATAATTTCGGTTTCCAGAAGTCTGTCAACCGTCCCGAACAAGCCGATGGATTACAATGGATGCAGGCTTACCTGGACGGAGAATTCAATGCCGGAAAATACTTCACCGGACAGGATATGCACAAATGGATGGAATATCTTACCGAATATAGGAAGAATCCGGACAGCTTCCAGACAACTGGTGACGGAATATATGTAGACCCGGAATCCGGACTAAATTACTACCTGAACGAAAAGAACATATACACGAACATATTCGATGACTTCGGATTCCTCCAGACACATAATGCCTCATTAAGCGGTGGAACAGAGCTACTGACTTACCGCATGTCGGTAGGATACAGTGATGAACAAGGCATTCTCGTCACCGACAAAGACCGCTACAAACGTCTGTCCGGAAGTGCATATATCTCTGCCGAAGTGACGCCTTGGCTGACGCAGTCGGTAGATATACGCTATGCCCAAAGCAATAAGAACATGCCTGTCACCTCCGATCATACCGGATTGTATGACATGAGGTTACCAGTTGTTTACCCCGAAGGAAACCTGACTCTACCGGACGGCACCGTATTGCCAACCAATACACCATACAACATTCTGCAACTGGCTACGGACAATAACACAATCACCGATAATGCCCGTATCCTGTCAAAGACAACCCTCAAGCCGCTGAAGGGACTTGAAATAAATTTCGAATATACGTTTGACAAGAAAATCAAGGACAATAACACCAATAAAGCGGTCATTCCTTATACTTCCGTAGAACTTGCCAAAATAAATACTGCCGACAACTCCTCACTGGGCACGACCAAAGAGAGCACAGACTATAATGCCATCAACCTTTACGGCTCTTATGAACATACCTGGCTGGACGCACACCATCTGACACTGACCGCAGGATTCAATCAGGAATCAAGCGATTACAAGAAACTGTATGCCTATTCCTATGACATGATTAACGATGATAAACCATCCCACAACACAGCCATCGGAGAAAGCAAAACCATCACGGAAGACCACCGGGTATTCACCGTCCGGGGAGCATTCTACCGAATCAACTATGACTATCAAGGAAAATACTTGTTCTCGACCAGCGGACGTTACGACGGCTCCTCCAAATTTCCGAAAAAGAACCGGTTCGGCTTCTTTCCCACCGTTTCCCTCGGATGGAACATAGCCCGCGAAGCATTCATGCAACCTGTCGCCAAAAACTGGTTGAGTGAATTTAAGCTGCGCGCCTCTTGGGGCCAAATCGGCAATCAGGCTATCGACCCTTATAAATATACCCCTTCCATGTCCACTTATGAAAAGAAAGATATTCCGTGGTTAGTGAACGGGCTCAAGCCGACGACTATCTGGGCACCGGGACTGGTTAGCGATAATTTCACTTGGGAAACCGTAGAAACTCTCGATTTCGGATTCGACCTGTCAGCTTTTAACGGACGCCTGCAAGGTACTTTTGACTGGTACAGGCGAGATACCAAAGATATGCTTGCCCCAGGGCTCGAACTTCCCAAATTGGTGGGAGCCAGCGCACCATTACAAAACACAGCCGACTTGCGGACAAAAGGCTGGGAAGTAAACGTCAGCTGGAGAGACAAAATCGGAGATTGGGGATATACGGTAGGATTCAACATCTACAACTCCAAAACCATAGTCAACAAATATAATAACGAGTCTAAAATCCTGTTCAAGAGTGACGGGAACAACAATTATTACGAAGGATATGAAATCGGTTCTATCTGGGGATACGTCACCGACGGATACTACAGCGTAGATGATTTCACAGATACCAATTCCTGGAAACTGAAAGACGGAGTCGTATCAGTAGACGGTATCAGCCCACGTCCCGGAGACATCAAGTTCAAGAACCTGCGCGACGATGAAAACAGCACCAACCGCATTGATGAAGGTGACGGTACGCTTGCCAACCCCGGCGACCGCAAAATTATCGGCAATAATGCGTTAAGATTACAATATGGCATCAATCTGGGAGCCAGTTACAAAGGTTTCAATCTGGATGTACTACTTCAAGGCATCGGTAAAAGAGACGTATGGATCAGTGACGCACGCCGCTGGCCATTTCACTCCGGACAATTCGGACAGATATTCAGTGACCAGCTAGACTACTGGAAACCGGTTGACGCAGCAAACGGAAATTGGACAGCCATGAACCCGGATGCCGAATTTTTCAGAATTTACGGACAACGGAACAATTCCGGCTACAATACACGCAAGCAGACAAAGTATCTGTTGAACGGTGCATACCTCCGCATCAAAAATGTCACTCTCAGTTATAGTTTTCCGCAAAAACTGATTTCTCCTATTTACCTAAGCGGTCTGAAAGCATTCGTCAGTTGCGAAAACTTGCATACATTCAGCCACCTTCCCAAAGGATACGACCCGGAACGCCTCTCATGGGGTTACCCCTTCTATCGCACCATATCGTTCGGCATTAATGTAACCCTTTAAAACAGCTATTGATATGAAAAAAATAATATTTACCTTCCTAGCACTCACTACGATAGCATTCTCTTCTTGCAACGACAATTTCATGGAACGCTATCCAACGACCTCACTGACCGAAACAACCGTTTTCGGCAGTTATAATACGTTTAAAACATACTCATGGGGACTCTATTCTGTCTTCACCAACGGGAACCTGCTCCGCCGCCCGGGAACGGGAGGAAGTTATGCCAGTGCACTCTCTTATCAAGGAGACATCAACGCAGGTTATCTGATGCGCAGAGAGGGAGGAGGAAATTCTTACGCCTTCCAGAACATATCGAGCGCTTCATCAGGCAATGGATGGAATTTTGACTATATCCGCAGCGTAAATGTAATGCTTAATAATATAGACAACTCCACAATGACAGACACGGAAAAAGAACATTGGCGGTCGGTCGGTTACTTCTTCCGGGGTTACTACTATGCAGAACTGATAGCCCGGTTTGGTGATGTGCCCTGGGTAAACAAAGTCATTGGCGACACAGATAAAGAAATAGCATATGGACCGCGTACCCCCCGTAAAACAGTGGCGGACAACGTACTAAACGACCTGATATACGCCGAAGAGCATATCAAGGAAAAAGGAGACGGCGAGAATACAATCAATGTACATGCCGTTCGCGCATTATTGTCGCGCTTCTGCCTGTTTGAAGGAAGTTGGAGAAAATATCATAACTTAGGTGATTATGATAATTATTTTGATGCCTGCATCACCTATTCTGAAAAGTTGATGAAGTCTTTCCCTACACTACACGGTGATTTCGGCGAAATGCTGACGTCAGACCTTAAAGGTGTGGAAGGAGTGATTCTCTATAAAGAATATGTAGCTAAAGAGATGACAAACTACGTGTTGACACATGTAGAAAGAACCTCTACACACAATGTTGAAATGCCGCAGCACATCGTCGACCTCTATCTATGCAAAGATGGGAAGCCGATCTCTACCAGTTCGCAATACGAATGGGGGAAAACGGACAAGACTATGAACTCCACTTTCCGCAACCGTGACTTCCGCCTGCTTGAAACAGTAGCGCCTCCCTACAAAGTAATTCCCAGCACAGACAATACTAGTTGGAAGTATACTGAAGACGAAGCAGACAAGGAGTTTATGGACATCATGGGCATTACACGCTACACCGGATACGGAGGAGGTGTTGGTGAAGCAGGAAAACACAAGGTATTCCCACTTATGAACTGGTCGGCAGCAATTCTGAAACAAGTGCCGCACTTCTTCACCAACAACGGTGGTCAAGGATTTATTGTGGCCAAAAGCGGAAATTATGTATATAGATACTATAATGTGTGGGATGACTCAAAGGAAAATCAAGGCACTTCCGATGTTCCTATTTTCAAGATGGATGAAATTCTGCTGAACGAAGCCGAAGCCAAATTCGAGAAGGGAGCATTCAATCAGGAAGTGGCGGATGCCACCATCAACAAGCTGCGCAAACGTGCCAAAATAGCAGATATGCAAGTAAGTGACATCAATGCTAATTTTGACCCGGAACGTCTGGACAAAGCTATTGATCCGGTGTTGTGGGAAATCCGCAGGGAACGCATCATCGAACTGATGGGTGAAGGTTTCGGTTTCTACGATGTACGCCGTTGGAAAAAAGCAGATTTGTTCGTAAACCATGTGCAATACGGGCAATGGGCTACTAAAACACAGATAGGAACAGGTACATTCGTCGACCTGCAAACCGGCTATGCGGATGCTACCGGAAAAACGGAAGGATATATCTATATGTACAACGACCCAGTAAAAGCCGGCAAGGGATGGCTTGACAAGTATTATCTTTATCAGGTTCCGACAAATGAAATCGCTTTAAATCCAAACCTGGCACCTAATAATCCGGGATGGGAATAGCCCCCACCATCCTGCCTTAATCAGGAAGAGGTTGTGTTCCCCTCTTTTTCACAACCTCTTTTTTACCTTTTCCGAGAGGAGATGTTAACTTCACAACACAGTTTTATAAAAAAGAGTAAACAGAAAGAGGATGTCCGAAAAGACACCCTCTTTCTATATTCAACTATGAACTTTATTACTTATTCAGAATATCCATCGTATCCGAAGCAATCAACAGCTCTTCGTCTGTCGGAATCACTACTACTTTCACTTTAGAAGCAGGAGTAGAAATGATAGCTTCTTCACCGCGAACCTTTGCATTCACATCGTTATCAAGCTCGATGCCCATGAATTCCATATCCTTACAAACTTCACGGCGGCATTCGAACTGGTTTTCACCAACACCACCTGTGAACAAAACGATATCTACACCACCCAACGCAGCAGCATAAGCACCGATGTATTTCTTGATACGGTAGTAGTACATCTTCTCAGCCAGGATAGCTTTTTCATTGCCGGCAGCACAAGCAGCCAGCAGTTCGCGCATATCGCTTGATACACCGGAGATACCGAGTACACCGCTCTTCTTGTTCAACAGGTTGGAAACACCAGTTGTATTCAAACCTTCTTTTTCCATGATGAATGTTACTGCACCGGCGTCGATGTCACCACTACGAGTACCCATCATCAAACCTTCCAGCGGAGTCAAACCCATAGTAGTATCCATGCACTTGCCATCTTTGATAGCAGCGATAGAACCACCATTACCGATGTGGCAGGTAATGATTTTCTTTCCTTCAGGATTTACACCCAAGAATTCACATACGCGTTTTGAAACGTAACGATGAGAAGTTCCGTGAAAGCCGTAACGGCGTACACCATATTTCTCGTACAATTCGTAAGGAATAGCATACATATATGCGTAATCCGGCATAGTCTGGTGGAAAGCCGTATCAAATACGCCTATCTGCGGAATGTTAGGAAGAATAGCAGAAACTGCATTCACACCTTTCAGATTGGCAGGGTTGTGAAGCGGAGCCAGGTCATTACAAGCTGCAAAAGCTTCCAAAACTTCCTTGTTCAACAATACAGACTCGCTGAAACGTTCGCCGCCGTGTACCATACGGTGACCTACCGCATTGATTTCATCCAAAGACTTGATAGCACCATATTCAGGGTTAATCAATGTATTCAGGATAAATTCCACACCTACCGTATGTTCAGGAATGTCTTTTTCCAGGATTTTCTTCTCGCCATTCGGCAAAGTCAATTTCAGGAATGAGCCTTTCAGACCGATTTTTTCGATACCACCTTGAGCAATAACCTCTTTAGTGGTCATATCGAACAATTTATATTTGATAGATGAACTTCCGCAGTTCAAAACTAAAATTTTCATATTGTTGTCGATTTTATACTTAATACTTTATATCTGATACTTGTACTTATTTGTTTGCTTTTGCAGCAATAGCCTGATTGGCTGTGATAGCAATCATGCGATATACATCTTCGATAGAGCAGCCGCGAGACAAGTCGTTGACCGGACAAGCGATACCTTGAAGAATCGGGCCGATAGCGTCAGCGTGTCCCAAGCGTTGAACTAATTTATAAGAGATGTTACCAACTTCCAGACTAGGAACAATCAGTACGTTTGCCTGTCCGGCTACGTCCGAACCCGGAGCTTTACTTGCACCCACTTCAGGAACAAGAGCGGCATCTGCCTGCATTTCACCATCCAAATCGAGAGTCGGAGCCATTTCCTTGGCAATCTTGGTTGCTTCTACCACTTTGTCTACTACTTCGTGCTTGGCAGAACCTTTCGTAGAGAAGCTCAACAAAGCTACTTTCGGATTTTCGATACCAGCAACAGCCTTTGCAGTCTGAGCAGTACAAACAGCAATCTGCGCTAACTGGTTAGCATCAGGAACCGGAGTTACAGCCACGTCACCCATCACCAGAATCCCATTCTTTCCATACTCAGGAGCGTGAGTGAGCAACAACATAGCACCTGACACACAAGTGATGCCCGGAGCTGTCTTGATAATCTGCAAAGCAGGACGCAATACATTACCCGTAGTATTGCGGGCACCAGCCAACTGACCGTCAGCATCGCCGTTCTTAATCATTAAACAACCATAGAACAAAGGGTCATTCGTCAAATTACGGGCTTCTTCGATAGTCATTCCTTTCTTCTTGCGAAGTTCACACAACAACTGTGCATACTCTTCGTGTTTCGGAGAAGTTTCAGGATCAATGATAGTAGCTTTACCGATGTTTCCCAATCCCCATTTTACAGCGAGTTCGATGATTTCAGCCGGTTTACCTAATAAAATAAGGTCGGCAACTTCGTCTGTCAAAATCTGATTGGCAGCTTTTAATGTGCGTTCTTCAGTTCCTTCGGGAAGAACAATACGTTGGCGGTTTGCTTTCGCGCGTTCAACGATTTGGTTGATTAAATTGAGCATAAGATATATTGAATAATATTATAAAACCTACTTACGATTTGTAATTTGCGGTGCAAAAGTACTCAATTTTGCAATATCCACATTACAATTTCGTCCATATTTTAGTTCCAAGTCTAAAATATTATAATATTTAACACTGTACTCCTATTTTTCATACCTTTGCAGCGTTTTCAAACAAAATCAATAGGTAATTAGTATATGATACGTCAGTGCGCCATTTTATTTGGCTGTTTGGCTTTGGGTGAATTGATAGTTTATCTTACGGGCATCAAGCTCCCCTCCAGCATCATCGGTATGCTGCTGCTCACCCTCTTTCTGAAATTAGGTTGGATTAAACTGCATTGGGTGCAGGGCTTGTCCGACTTTCTGGTAGCTAACTTAGGTTTCTTTTTCATCCCGCCCGGAGTGGCGCTTATGTTATACTTCGATGTTATTGCGGCAGAATTCTGGCCGATAGTGATAGCGACGATTGTTAGTACCGCCCTTGTGCTGGTTGTCACGGGATGGGTCCACCAGATTGTCCGCAAGTTCAGATTGGCGCATCAAATCAAGCTGGCACGCAAACTGCACTTGACAGATTTTCATCTGCCGGAAAAACTTCACCGTAAAGAAAAAACAACTTAACTGATAAAGACAAATGAGTTTCCTAGAAAATAACTTCTTCCTGTTGGCCATTACCTTCGGGGTTTTCTTCTTTGCCAAGTTGCTTCAGAAGAAAACGGGATTAGTATTGCTAAACCCGATATTGTTGACTATCGCCGTTCTTATTATCTTCCTTAAAATGACCGGTATCTCTTATGAGACTTATAATAAAGGGGGACATCTTATCGAATTCTGGCTGCGTCCGGCTGTGGTTGCTTTGGGCGTACCTTTATATCTTCAGTTGGAAATGATCAAGAAGCAGTTATTGCCGATTCTCCTGTCTCAATTGGCAGGATGCATCGTCGGAGTTATTTCGGTGGTGCTGATTGCGAAATTTATGGGAGCTTCACAAGAAGTAATCCTGTCTCTTGCTCCGAAATCGGTGACTACCCCGATTGCAATGGAAGTGACGAAAGCCATTGGTGGTATTCCATCGCTGACGGCGGCAGTTGTAGTAGCAGTCGGGTTATTAGGAGCTATCTGCGGCTTTAAGACGATGCAGATAATGCGTGTAGGAAGTCCGATTGCCCAAGGGCTTTCTATGGGAACAGCCGCCCATGCGGTCGGTACCTCGACTGCAATGGATGTCAGCAGCAAATACGGAGCATACGCCAGCCTGGGATTGACACTGAACGGAATATTCACAGCATTGCTGACACCTACCATTCTTCGATTATTAGGTATTCTGTAAAAACAAAATCGCCTGATTTTCCGTTATATAAAGAGTTAAACGCAAAACGCAATTTTATGATTCCATTTAAAGATATCACATTAGCAGATAAAGACACGATTACCTCATTTACAATGAAAAGTGAGAGACGTAACTGTGATCTGTCATTCTCCAATCTTTGTAGCTGGAGATTCTTATATGATACCCAATTTGCAGTAGTCGACAACTTTTTAGTATTCAAATTCTGGGCAGGAGAACGGCTGGCCTACATGATGCCTGTGGGAACCGGTGACCTGAAAGCCGTGTTGAAAGAGTTGATAGAAGATGCCGCTAAAGAGAACCAGCCATTCTGCATGCTGGGAGTATGCAGCTGTATGCGTGCCGAACTCGAAGCTATCCTTCCCGAACAATTTACTTTCACGGAAGATCGTGATTATGCGGATTACATTTACCTGAGAAGTGACCTTTCAACTTTAAAAGGAAAGAAATTCCAAGCAAAAAGAAATCATATCAACCGATTCCGCAATACATATCCGGATTATGAATATACTCCGATTACTCCCGACCGTATCCGGGAATGTCTGGATCTGGAAGCGGAATGGTGCAAAGTGAATAATTGTGACCAACAAGAAGGAACGGGTAATGAACGCCGTGCCTTGATTTATGCCCTTCATAACTTTGAAGCCCTCGGATTGACCGGTGGTATTCTCCATGTGAACGGAAAAATTGTTGCTTTCACCTTCGGCATGCCTATCAACCATGAGACATTCGGCGTACATGTAGAAAAGGCAGATACTTCCATCGACGGTGCTTATGCCATGATTAATTATGAATTTGCGAACCGGATTCCCGAACAGTATATTTATATCAACCGGGAAGAGGATTTAGGGATCGAGGGGTTACGGAAAGCCAAACTGTCTTATCAGCCAGTGACGATTCTTGAAAAGTATATGGCTTGTCTCAAGACTCATCCGATGGATATGGTTAAATGGTAAATTCCCGACGAACGAATATGATAATAAAGGAACAAGTAAAAGCATTATGGAAATTGTGCTTCAACGATAGCGAAGATTTTATTGAAATGTACTTCAGACTGCGCTATAAGAACGAAGTGAATGTCGCCATCCAAAGTGGTGACGAAGTTATTTCTGCGCTTCAGATGCTTCCTTATCCGATGACTTTCTGCGGAGAGACAGTACAGACTTCGTATATTTCAGGAGCCTGCACGCATCCTGATTTTCGAAGTAAGGGAGTGATGCGCGAACTCTTATCCCAGTCTTTTGCCCGGATGCTGCGGAATGGGTTACAGTTCAGCACACTGATACCGGCAGAGCCTTGGCTATTCGATTATTATAAACGTATGGGATATGCTTCTGTCTTTCAGTATTCGGTCAAGGAGATTACTTTACCAGAGTTTATCCCTTCCAAAGAGATTACTGTCGATGTAGTTTCCGAACCTCAGGATGAAGTCTATTCATATCTGAATAAGAAGTTATCTGAGCGTTCCTGTTGCATTCAACACACCGTAGAGGATTTTCAGGTTATTATGGCAGACTTACCTATCAGTGGGGGAAATTTATTTGTTGCAAGACAAGCTAATGAAATACGGGGAGTAGCCATTATATATAAAGGAGAAAAACGTATCATTATCAATGAACTTCTAGCAGAGGATAAAGATACGGAGTACAGTTTATTATTTGCCATTAAACAAGATACCGGCTGTAACCATATAATCCAATTGCTACCACCCGATAAAGAATTGCCTCAACATTCACTAGGAATGGCACGAATTATCAATGCTAAAGAAGTATTGCAGATTTATGCGTCCGCCTTTCCTGAAGATGAAATGCAACTGGAAGTATCAGACAAGCAGTTATCGGTGAATAATGGTTATTACTATCTGTCCAACGGAAAATGCAGATATAGCACCGAACGGCTGCCCGGTGCACATATACAAATGAATATAAGTGAATTAACAGAGAGAATACTCAAGAAGTTAAATCCCTATATGAGTTTGATGCTGAATTAAGGTACGGACTATTTATCCAGATAACGTACCCGCTCACAAGCTGCCAACAAGAAAGCCCCGACTCCAAAGTTTGAAGTAGAGTTTGCATCCACTACCTGACCCGGTATCGCTTTCTCACCAATCGGCTGCACATAGCCAATCTTTCCATCGGGTTGCAAAGCAACTGTTGACAGGTATTTCCATGCTTTTTCAACTACCGGCTGATATTCATCGGAATTAAGGAAGCCATTGTTTATCCCCCACTGCAAACCATAAGTAAAGAAAGCTGTTCCGCTGGTTTCCGGTCCCGGCGCATGTTCAGGGTCAAGCATGCTGCGTGTCCAATAACCTTCCGGTTGCTGGCAGGCAGCAATAGATTTGGCAAGTGTACGGAAACGGTCTATATATTCCTGACGGTATTTATCTGTTTCGGGCAAGTCTTTCAGTACTTTTGCCAGTCCTGCCAATACCCAGCCGTCTCCACGTGCCCAAAAATCTTTTTTACCGTTCATACTTTTATGCTTGGGGTATACGTATTTACCGTCCCGATAGTAAAGTCCGGCTTCTTCATCATACATGATACTGTCGGCATAAGCAAGATATTCGTGCAGTTTCTCCAGGTAAAGCGGATTCTTCGTGATGTTGTACATCTTTGTCATAACAGGCATTACCATATACAGACCATCCGCCCACCACCAATAATCATGGTTAGAAGTACTCATCTGATATTCCATCACTTCGCGGGCACGGGCTATCTTCTGTGTATCCGGTTCCAGATTGTATAAATCAGCATAGGTCTGGAAACAAATCTGATAATCCCCGAAAAGTACATAGTCGTCACTTTCTCCATAACTATACTTCCAACAAGTTTTATCATCCGATTTAGCACCTTTCCATTCGTTATGTTCAGCCCAACCTTTCGAAAACTCTAAATATTCCGGCTTCTTTGTCAGGAAATAGGCTTCCATATTTCCGGTATGATAAGCTGCGTTATCCCAAAAGGAACGGCCATGTTCCGGGTGGTTCGCCTGCCAATACCCATTCACCTTATGGATAATCTCTATCACCTCTTCCGAAGAATCGGTTTTCTTATCCGTACAACCAGCACAGACCATGCTTCCTAAAAAGAAAGCGGAGAAAAGAGTTACGTATAAATTCTTCATATCTTTATTTATTTGTATTCATGTTCATTTCCAACACATATACCATCTGAGGTTCAATCTCTGCGGTACGTTCACCGTCTCCCTGGCGGGTATGTTGTACAAAGAGATGCAATTTCCGTTGTTGCTTCCAAAGTTCCGTGTCGTGTGACGGTTCCCAGGCATCTACCGGAAAGTCGGTTAAATCCGTTATCGTCCATTTGCTGGTACCGGCATCGGCAGCATGAGCTATAGAAACACAGCTTCCCCGTTCTTCGTCGCGGAAGATATAAAATACTTCTCCATCCTCTACGACAATACGCGGACGAGCGATAGGAATCATCTTCGTGCCACCGCCTTTCAGGGTAAAAGGCATTTTACGTTCTGTCACCTGCCGGTGATGCCATACTTTCCCGTCATTCCACACTATGCGATATTGCGGTACGTCACTGTCGGGTTCTCTCCAGTAAGTAGCTATATAGGGATTTCCGTCTGCATCGGCACTCATGCTTGTCTGGTTTATCAATTCACAGTTTTGAGGCAGGCGACAAGCATATTCCGCGTTCGATAATTTAATCGGAAGTTTATATTGCTCGCCATTCGATTTATACCAGGTTACACCATTATCAAACGAACGGGCATAACAAATATCGTGGTTTGTCTCTACATGCCAGGTTTCACGCCACACCCATGAAAGATGGATAGTTCCCTGTTCATCAACGTATAACTGCCAATAGGCGTTTCGTTGATTCTCGCCGTCAATCAATACATCCTGCACACGAGTCCACTTGCGTTCTTTCAATGAGTAACGGTTCATCACCAGATTACCACGCCCGGAAGAACCGGAACGGTAGGCAAACAATAAATCTCCGCCCGATAAAGGATAAAATTCGGGATAAGTAACATTACCTTCATCTACTCCGGTCATTGGCATTTTATCTCCCAACTCCAAAGAACCGGGAGCAATGCTCCGGCAGTAATTCAATTTATGACCATGATGGTCAAAAGATACGTGCACATACCCCTCTCCGTCCACCATCATACTGATGATATTATGGGCGTCCTTCACATTTCCCTGATATTGGGTACGATGCAGCGTCCATTGTCTGGAGTTCAGTCTGCGTTTTCCCAGTGTCAGATAACCGTCAGCATCATAATAGCTGATGTACTGCTCATCTCCATGAGTAACCAGAGAATTATTACGGAACACCGCAGTGTTGACTGAAGTACAGCTATACCCCTTCCCCACTTCCACCAAATGTTGGGAGTAACATAACACAGGAACCAGCATAATTCCGCAAAGCAGTAGCAATATCCGTTTCATGCTTGTTTTCTTTTTTATTTATCAAAGAAGGAAAGATTCCATTTCGCCTGCCAGGGGATAGTAATTTTTCCGTCTTTTATCAATACAGGCAACCATACATAGCGGGAGTCTTCCAAATCTTTCTTTTTCCAACGGTCGAAAAGGGCGATATATGCATCCTTCTTTCCTACGACAGGTTGCACATAAGTACTCTGTGCATAAAATGTCTTATCCGCATCCGGCCCGGTACATGGGTCTCCGATAGTTTTCCATGTACCCATAATAGAATCAGCCACTGCCATCTCAGCCACATTCGGGTCCCAGCCCGTACAACCGGAACTGAGCATATAATACTTACCCTTATATTTGAATACAGCCGGAGCTTCACGGGATTCTTTCACGAAATTACGTGTAAAGCGTCCGCTCGGCTTCAGATAGTCGTCAGTCAGCAGGCTGATATACATGGTTTCATTGTTCTCGGAAGAATAGAATTGATAGGCACGACCGTCATCGTCCACAAAAACGGTCTGGTCACGACTCATTGCATTGTTAGGGCGGAAACTTCCCTGATAAATGAACGGCCCAACGGGAGAATCGGCAACGGCAACTCCGGCACAAGCCTTACTGTAATCGGCACTTTCCACATGCGCCCACATTACGAACTTGCCCGTTTTCTTATTATAAACCACTTTCGGACGTTCCAAGACTTTGGACGGATGCAAGTCGTGATTCGGGTCATCTTTTACGGCCGGAAGCACAATGCCTTCAAATTTCCAGTTCAGCAAGTCTTTGGAAGAGTAGCAACCTACTCCGGTCACATCCGTACGGTAACATTCCCAGGTAGCCCATTCGGGCAAAATGGTTTTTCCTTTTTTGTACTCACCATACCAATAATATGTGCCATCGTGATAAAGAAGTCCGCCGCCATGAGCGTTAATCGGATTTCCATCGGTATCTTTCCACACTTCTCCGGGAATAAAGTTCGTATTCTTCTGAGCCTGTACGGATATTGGAAGCAAGCCTACGCAAGCCACAAACAGTAATAATAGTCTAGTCATATATCAATATTTGTTGGTTAATTCATTATTAATGAAAAGCATGGTCTTTCGGGAAGTCATTCCCTTCCCAGGCTTTTTTACTTGTCCAGTCTTCAGCAGGAGATGTCCAGAAGGGATGGTCAGCCGGAAGTCCGAGCGGCAGGAAAGCAAGTGATGCCATATATAAGCTACCATTATTTGTGTACCAGTCGGATATATCCGGTTGCTTGCCATTGAATCCCAACGTCAGGAATCCTTTTTCATTGAAATTACGGTCATCGCCAAACATTCGCTTAATAACAGCCGTCATGGCTGCACGCACTTGTCCGTTCGGCAATTCCTTGGGTAACCATTCTCTCCATGCCAGCAATGCTAAAGGCTGCAAAGTTCCTGTACGATAGGTAATAGAACGACCGAAAACAGGGAGCGTCCCTTCGGGAGAGATGAACCGTTCCAAAATCATTCCGAAACGTTGCATCCGTTTTACCGCACGGTTGTAATCACAGTCCGGCATATTCCAGACTTTATTCTTTCCGCCGTTGGTCATTATTTCCAGCGGTTCTATATACATGGGATGCAATACAAAACTATTGTAATAGTCGAAAGCAAAATCCTTTCCATCCGAATACCAGCCGTCACCGACGTACCATTCTTCCACTTTGCGCAGCGCCGAAGCTATGCGGTAAGTATCACTTGGCGCACCCGCTTTCCGTAGAAAGGCTTCTACGGTAGCAGAGAACAATAACCAATTCGTATAAGGCGGGTCTACCCGGTGAAGCTGTGTAAACTCGGTAATATAACGTTGTTTCGTCACGCTGTCCAACGGAACCCATAAAACATCATATCCTCTTATGAAACTTTCCGCGATATAAGCGGCATCCACCAGGGTTTGACCTTCCTTTCTCCACAACAAATAATCGGGACTTTCCGGGGCGACAGCCTGCGCATAACTCTTGAGCGCCCATTCACGCAGTTGTTTGCGTTGACCACCTTCAACCGTGTCATCATCCGGCAATGAAATCCAGGGAGCCAGTCCTGCCATCAAACGTCCGAAACATTCCATATAAGTAACCTTTTTATTTCTTCCGTCCCATGTCGGGCTTAACTCTACCAACATATTTTCCTGTAGCTTGCCTTCACTCATATTACTAAGCACCGGTGCAGCCATACGATACATCACTCCCGCCCATAACTCACGGTCAGTCGGTTCTTTCACTTGTTTCTTCTTTTTTGCCGACAGGTCTTGTGACGGAATCATCAAGATTGCCATAAGCAATAGTAATACGCAATGTCTATTCAAGTTCATGATATTATTTAGGTTTTTCGTTTACAAAGATAGTTCATACTCATAATAATAACGTCTAAATTTGTGTCAAAAAAGGGATACAAAGAGACCATTTTTCATACATATGCACTTATTACATACGAAATCAGTAAGGTTTCCACCTATCAACCCACTTCTATAATTTGTAAGCAGAATGGGTGGATAACGGGTTCTTCAAAAATTAAGGCTTAACCACTGATTACAACAATGAAAAATCAACCCAAAGGACAGAATATGAAAAAATGAATATTTTATCAATTTGTAATTAGAAATATGCGGGGGCTTTAAGCCCTATGCTAAAAAAGAGAAGAATTTTGATTTAAACAGATTCTCCAATTTTCCAATAAGCATCATTTTCTATCAAAACGAGTACAAAAGACACTAGTATGAGATGAAATATAAAGAACATGTACTCATTTTATTCTCAGATTGACATATTTCAAGTTTCACAATTTCAGTGATAACTAGAGCAAAATAGCCGTCTAAAAGGCTGGTTACTCCCTTGCTTTATATGAAACGATGTGTTCCCCGGTGAGCGTCGTTCCGTTCCTCACCGAGGAACACATCGTTTCTCGGTGAGGAACAAACCTTAGAAAGCTTCATTACTACGCATATCCATGCATCTTTTCTTCAAAAAGGTAGAGTAATATACCATATTTATGCATTATTTTATGCACTATCATTTCTAATTGGTCGAATTTCTCCAACCGTATTCAATGTTAATTCTTAAAAATGGAACATTTTATCGGGTAAACTTTTTGTGTTTCAGTCGTTCATCAACACAGCACCCCCTTGAGAATAAACGTCCAATTGTACTTTACCATTCTCCTTCACCTTTAACGGCACAAGTTGCGGTTCTCCTTTTTTATCATCCTTATAAAGAGAAATCGTTTTTCCAACAAACATTTCCAAATCCAGTTTCAGTTTCAACGGTTCTTTTCCGGCATTCACGGCAGCAACATACCAAGTGTCACCGTGTCGGCGTGCCAAAACTACGTATTGCCCGGGATACCCGTCAATGAAACGTGTTTCATCCCAAGTGGTGGGAACTGCTTTCATAAAGTCCATGCAAACCGGAGAAACATCATTCAGATTATTCGGGGCAAGGGCAAAGTTCTGAACAGGGTTCTGGAACAATACGGTGGTAGCCAATTGGAATATATCAGTAGTGCGACGAGTCGTACCGCCGTCATTGTTACGGTTCAGACGTTTGTTCAGGAAGCAGCCGCCAAATTCCATACTGCCTACCGTATTGCGGATAAACGGATGCAGGCAAGTATTGAATGCTTCTTCATCGCAGAAGTGCTGGTTAAACACCATATTTTCGGATGCCAGTACGGCTTCGCTACCTACGTAGTTCGGATACATACGCTCCCAACCGCGAGGGATGGTACAGCCGTGGAAGATGACCATCAGCCCGTGGTCGTCGGCATCACTGAGGATGTCTTCATACAGACGCATTGTCTCCTGTTTGTCGCCACCAAAGAAATCGACTTTGATTCCTTTCACACCCAGACTTTGCAGCCATTTCATTTCACGCTTGCGGATGATGGCATTATCCATATGGTTGACAGGTCCTTGTTCTATATCATTCCAATAGCCGGAAGAACTATACCATAAAAACAGTTCCACACCTTTGTTGCGGGCATATTCCATCAAAGATTTCATCCGGTCGCGTCCGATGCGTGTATCCCACCAGTTATCAATTAGTGCATATTCATACCCCATAGCGGCGGCAAAATCTATATAGCGAATCTGGTCGTCATAATTGATGCTGTCATCCTGCCAAAGAATCCAGCTCCATGTGCCGCGTCCGAAACGATAATCATGTTTCGTTTCGTAGAGGGGAGTTACCACATCCCAGGCAACCGTAGTCTCGACTATCGGTTTCAGGTTCTCGCCAACGGTAATAGTACGCCAGGGAGTAGCGCCGGGAAGTGCGAATGCCGGGGAAACTGTTCCGTTCCCATTGTTTTCTTCCGCCATCGGGAACGAGACAGTATATAGATTGCCTTCACTGACATCGCTCAAACGGGAACCGCAATAGCGGCTGTCCACGCCTGTCTCACTAACCAATACCCAGCCGTCATCACCTATACGGAACAAACAAGGGAAGGTATATCCATGTCCGTACTGCGAGCGTTCGCTCATCGGCGCATCCGCTTTATATTCTTCTTCATAGCTCGGCTTCGTGCGTTTCCAGCCAATCATGGCGTCGCTTTGCGGACACAGGAAAGTAGTAGTCTGTTGCGGGAAACGGAAGCCGGTCTGTTCATTATTGACGGTAACACTCCCTTTCCCGTCTTGTCTCGGCAAAGTATAGCGGAAAGCAATATCATTATCACTCACACGAAAAACAATGCCTATCTTTTGACCTTGTGCATTCTCGAGATTACAAGTCAGTTCATTGGCGCGATAATGTATTTGGGACGTTTTAATGCACGTCTGTTGATATACCGTATCTATCACTTCAACAGCATGTCCGGTCAGTTTCAAGCCTTTTGTAAAATCTCCTATATTGGTATTGATACCTAAAGGGGATTTCTCCAGCATTGTTTTTCCGTTATAGGTAACAGAATAACAGGGCTTTTCTTCATTCTGTACAAATACTACTAATTGCAGTTTCTCATCCGGTCCCTTTACCACTACATCTTGTGCAGCAAGAGTGTTCAGACCTAGAAACGTTATTAAGATACATAGCAATTTCTTCATAATATTACTTTGTTTTTAGACGAATCACTGTAAATGAATAAGCAGGTAATTGTTGCTTGAAGTTTGTTCCTATTTCGATTGTATCGGTTATAGGAAGCGGAGTTGATTCCGGGGCACCTGCCAATACCGTTCTTGTAGCAGAAGACTGAATACCGTCAATTCCCGGTAATTGCACTTCTGTTTCCACACTGACTGGCAATAAGTTCACCAACTTCACAATTACATCTCCGGTCTTGCTGTCACGGACAATGGAAGAACCTACACGAAGTTTCACACGGTTGTCTTGATTATCCAGGCTTATCTGTGAAGGGATATAGTGGTCCCCTGCATTCTGTCCATATAGCTTCTGGACATAATATCCGGTGGTCGGTTTCACTTCACGGTTATTGAAGTAAATCAAATCCGGGCTCCATTGGGTATGCTTTTCTTTCGCCAGCAAAGGAGCATAAGAAGTCATACTTACAACATCACCATTGCGTTCCAAAGCTGTGAGGTAAAGGGCTTCGGTCAATGCAGTTTCCATATTGGCCTTTCGTCCGGGGATATGGGTGGCATATTCACCCAGATAAACTTTTGTTTTTTTACTGCGGTCGTATTTATCGTAGAAATCCTGGTTATGCAGGAACCAGCCCGGAGACTGATAATAATGTTCGTCTACCATAGGAATACCCAGTTTATCCGCCAGTTTCCAACCTTCGACGTAATCCGTGCCCTCATTGAAAGGACCGACAGTACCTACAACGGTTATTTCGGGATATTTCTCTTTTATCGCATTGAAAATCATAGTGAAACGTTCTTCAAAGATATCAGTGATAAGGTCTTCGTTACCAATACCGATATATTTCAGATTGAAAGGTTTCGGATGCCCGGCTTCGGCACGCACCTTTCCCCATTTTGTCTTTTTCGCGTCACCGTTCGCCCATTCTATCAAATCCAGAATGTCCTGAATATAAGCCGGCATTTCACTCATCGGAATCCCGCCTTGCTGTCCGCCTCTCAAATCACCGTGACAAGCGGAATTCTGACAAGGGACACCGGCAGCAAGTACCGGCAGCGGTTCGGCACCTATGTCTTCACAGAACTGGAAATATTCATAATACCCCAGTCCCATGCTCTGATGATATCCCCAGAGATTGCGGGCGGGTTTACGGGCTTCCAGCGAGCCAATCGTATTTTTCCATTGATAGATATTCTTCAGACCATCGCCATGAGCCACACAGCCACCGGGGAAACGGACAAAGCGGGGATGCATATCAGCAAGCGTCTGAGCCAAATCGGCACGCAGTCCGTTCTTTCTGCCTTTGAATGTATTCTGCGGGAATAAAGAAATCATATCCAGTTCGACTTCACCTATTGATTGCGGTTGGAGTTCCAAATGTGTATCTGCAGATGCTTTTGCGGTCAATACCGCTTTATATTTCTTCCATGAACGGGAAGAAACTGTAATTGAGGTTTCTCCCTGTACTGTGCCATTGGCATCTACCAGACGTATGAGTAGTTTATTGGACTTATACCCTGCCGGGATACGGCCAAACAAAGAGATATTATACTTTTCGGCAGCTTTAAGAGCTATACCGTCAAAACCTGTATTTATCAACACAGCTCCCGGCTGCTTTATATCCAATACAGCATAATGAGGGTTGTTCGGATGGATAGGGTTCGTTGTGTTTATTGTAAATGCCGCATTCTCCCCTTTCAAATTCCAGGAATGGGTACTATTCCAATTCTTATCCCCCTCACGGTCGGACGGGTCATATTCGAAATCCCTGTTTTGAACCAATTCTGCGTATAAGCCACCATCGGCAGAGTAGTTAATATCCTCAAAGAAGATACCCAACAGTAAATCACTGATTTCCTTTGTTTCTTCCGGTTGCGCCGTGATGGTAGCCTTTACAGGTTTCAGTCCGGCGAAACGTTCTTTGTCCTGTACGGGACGTTCCGCATGCAAAGCATTTCGATATTGGTTCCTTTCATAATTCTTCGTCAGTTCGTCCACTATTGCCCAAGACACACGGTTGATATTTCCTGTCTGTTCTTGTCCGGCAATAATTGCCTTAGTTCTTGTGCCTTCAAAATCAGAAGTTGTCCGGGGATACCTCTGGCTTTCCCAATAAACCAAGTCTTTTGATTTTGCCTGTCCGTATCCGTCATGGGCATTCAGTTTCCAAGTACAGAGCCATTCTCCACCGGGAAGCTGTTTCAAGAATGGGTCGAGCATCTTTTTCTGTGAACCCCAACGACTATAATCACAACGGAGATAGCCTGTTCCCTGACCTACTTCGAACCAGTGTTTCCCGTCCATGCTCCATGCAAAACGAAGTCCGCTCCGCCCGTCGTCGCTGCGGGTGGCGTAGGAGAAAAGAGATACAGAATCCGGTACGCTCGCCGTTTCTTTGATTGCAGCTAAAGTGACCTGTTGAAACGACAAAAACAAGACAACTGACAGCAGGAATAATTTTCTCATGGCATAAGTATCATTAAGATTATCAATCGCAAAGATAAGAGTTTCACTGTTACAGCGAATACCTTTTAAGTGTAAAATTACCAATTATTATTCAAAAGCATAGCAAGCAGCAAATTAACAAGAATAATTTGTACACCTTTCCAGTAGTATGTATGATTATCCAGTAGTAAAGCCGTGATTTACTTCGGCTTGTTATAGGCCTTCCGGTTTTCCATAGGCCTTGTACAGGCGGTTCAGTTCCTTTCCGGTGATAGGTATCACGGTGCCGTGACGGGGATGGAAATCCATGCTGACGGCATGGTCTATCACTTTAAAGTTTTCCAGGTCGGTACTTTCCGTAAACTGGTATTTGCCTTTCATATATACGTCGTACATCAAGATATATTTGTCCGAGCCTATCAGCGGGAAGATGCCTGCACCTTCCACAGCTTCTTTCGTCTGTTGTTTATAATCATCCGATTCCGTCCATTGTCCGGAAGTCAGAGAGGTGGTAGTCGCTTTTTTGATTCCATTGCCATCCCCTTCCGTCTTATAGAACAGGTGATAAAGCCCGTCTTTGTAGATAATGTCTCCGTCGATACATGATTTTCCGTTCTTCGGCAGAAACAAGGGTTTCGGTTCGCCTTCGAGGTCGGTAAAATCCTTATTGGCATACGCATAATAAATAATATCTGCGCCATTGCCATGTTTCATTGACCAATATACCATATATTTTCCGGCTTCCTTGTCATAGACGGTTTGGGGAGCCCATACACGTTTCAGATTTTCCTGATTGGGATATTTCTTCTGAATATTCACTATGTTGGAAGTCCAGTGCACCAGGTCTTTCGATTTCAACAGTACCATGGCACGATTGGAATCCCATCCGTTCCCGGATACCATGTCGGTAACCACCATATAGAATGTTTTGCCATCCTCACAACGCAGGATATGGGGGTCGCGTACTCCACCCGTAGAGCTTATCACACGGGAATCAAGTATCGGTTGGTTGTCATTCAGGGCTTTATAATTATATCCGTCAAGGCTGACAGCCATTCGAATGGCTTCTTCGCTCATCTTATTTCCGGTGAAGTAAACAAACAGGTAGGCGGATTGCTGGCAATAGCCGGTTAGCACTCCTGTAAAAAGGAGTGCCAAGAGGGTGGTATATTTCTTCATATTCATTTTACATTCAATGCTTGGTGTATGGTGATAATTGGTGTATGATTATTGATATACGATAATTTAATATTTGAAATCCGCAGGTTTCACATATACACGATATTCGCGAATCATGCCCGGATAATTCTTTTCGGCACGGGGAAGATAACGGAAGCCTGTCACCGTTTCCACTTTACTCAAGTCAATCACCAAGTGATGAGGATAAGCCACATTATCCACTGTCATCCAGAAAGTGGATTCCTGCAAGTCGAATATCTTATCGGCGGTACGGTTGCCGCTGCGGGTTTCTTCGCTGTCGGCGTAACGAATCTTCCAATGTTCGCGGGATACCGGTTTGCCGTCCGCACCTAATACTTCAAATTCTGCAATGGCGACAATGTTATCGTTTGCTTGCGGAGACAATGCTTCGAGACAGAAGAAACGTCCTTTCACCGGAGCGGTGAAGCGTACTTCCTGCCAGCCGTTGCCCGGGGTAAAGGCGCCTTCATATACGGCTTTCTCTGTTGACAAATTCAGTTTTTCGCCTTCTTTGCGATGTGTTTCCGGTGCTTTTTCACGAAGTACATCGAGGATAGGTTTCTTCAAGCCTTTGATGGTGGCTTTTGCCGGACCTTTCAAGTCCAGGACAAGGATTTCATTCTCTCCTTCTTTCAGCCAGCAGCCTGGCATGAAGAGGGTTTGCTGTGGACCGATTTCCCAAAAACGTCCCATTGCATGACCGTTCACCCAAACCATGCCTTTGCCCCATGTGCTCATGTCGAGGAAGGTATCTCCGACTTTATCCAGTTTAAAGCTGCTCTTGTAGTAGGCAGGCATGGTCGGCAGGATTTTGGTGTCGCTATACTTTTTGTTTTTGATGAAAGAGTAGTCTACCGGGAAGTTATATACTGTCCAGTTTTTCAGGTCTTTCGTCTGATTGCCGGAGATTAGTTCCACCTTTTCGGTGATACCTTTCCGGTCATGGATGGATTTGTCAAAGTTGACACGTCCCATCGCTTCAACAAGAATATCCAGTTGCGTACCTTTCTTCAGTGCGGGAAGCGTAGTTGTAAATTCACCCTTGCGACGGTCTAAACGAGCCAGGAGCTTGCCGTCGGCATATATCTGTGCCCAGTCGTGCACTTCTGTTATCTTCAAGGTTGTGCCTGCGGCAGTAGTTTCAGGCAGAGTTGTGCGATACAAGATTGTTCCCCACCCCTGGTTGAACTGTTCCATCGGTTGAATATCCACCGAGTGTTTCGCTTCCGGCAGGTTAGAGAAAAGCGGAGCTATTTTAGTGAAGTGAAATTCGGGAATCTCTATTACAGGCAATGCAGCGGGAGCTTCCGGCAATGTCTCGCCAGCCGGGAGATAGTTTTTCAACAAATCACGCAATAAGAAGTATTTCTCTGTCGTCCAACCGGGTTCACTGATTGGCGCATCATAATCATAAGAACTGCACATGGCAGAATAAGCCGGATTGTTAGCGCCGCCCCAATGACCGAAGGTTGTTCCACCGTGAGTCATATAGAGACTGAAAGAGATATTGCGGTCGAGCATATCCTTGATACCTTGCACCATATCTTTGGCAGGGCGTGTCTCATGCTTGCGTCCCCAATGGTCGAACCAGCCACTCCAAAATTCACTGCACATCAGCGGAGTTTCGGGGCGAAGCTCTTTCAGTTTCTTGAATTGCTGGTCGATATTGGCTCCTGTTCCGAAGTTTACCGTCCAAATCAGGTCGTCAAGCGCGTTGTTGGTAAAGTTACTGCTCCAGTCACATTGGAACAAAGGAACATCGGTGAAACCCGATTCACGGACTAAATCACGTACGGCAGATACATAAGGTTTGTCTGTCCCATAAGAACCATACTCGTTTTCCACCTGCACCATGATGATATTACCGCCTTTATTTACTTGCAGCGGAGCCAGTTGCTTGCCGACTTCTTTCATAAAGATGCCGACACGTTCCATATAATAAGGGTCGAGCGTGCGCAATGCCACGTCTTTTTTCTTCAGCAGCCACCAGGGAAGTCCACCCATCTCCCACTCCGCACATACATACGGGCCGGGACGGACAATGACATACATGCCATGTTTCTGTGCGGTACGGCAGAAAGCGGCAATATCATTCTGACCGGAGAAGTCGAACTTTCCTTCTTCCTGTTCATGGATATTCCAAAAGATATAAATACAAATCGTATTCATCCCCAACGCTTTGCACATTTCAATGCGATGGTCCCAATATGCCTGTGGAATGCGGGTGTAATGCAGTTCGGCCGCTTTCACCACAAATGGTTTACCGTCGAGCAAGAATGTATTCTTGCCAGCCTCAAATTTACGGGCAGTAGTTTGTGCCTGTGCACTACTAAAGATAATGACTGTAAAAAGTACCAGTAAAGCAATCAATCTGTTTTTCATGGTTTATTCAAAATAGAATTTTAATAGTATACGGCAAAGGTAGGCGATTCACCTAAATGAGAGGGCATAATTATCATTCAAAAAGGGTTGGAAATAAAGCAAAATTGCTTTTACAGGCAGAAAAACGACAATGGTCAAAAGATGATGGTCATAAAATGACCATCATCTTTTGACCATTACTACATTACTATAACTAAAATCAGTTTTCTTTTGTCAGCAGGCTTTCCAGTTCTTCCGCATTCAGACGGAGATAGAATTGTCCGCGATAAGCTACGGAAATAGCGCCCGTTTCTTCAGAGACAATGATGGCATGGGCGTCCGATTGCTGTGAGATTCCCATAGCTGCGCGGTGACGCAATCCTAATTCTTTGGGAATATTCAAGTCATGGGATACAGGAAGGATACATCCGGCCGCTTTGATACGTTTCTTACTGATTACCATTGCGCCGTCATGCAAAGGACTGTTCTTGAAAAAGATGTTTTCAATCAGGCGTTGGTTGATTGCCGCGTCGATTACTTCACCTGTACGAACGATTTCATCTAAGGGGACATTATGTTCAATGACAATCAACGCGCCGACTTTTTGTTTGCCCATACTCAAACAAGCCATAACTACCGGCATGATGTCGTCGTGCTTCAGAGCTTCTTTCTTCGAGCCGTTGAAAAGACGTGCTAATGCGCTGACATGGCGATGAGAACCCAAGGTTAATAAAAAACGGCGTATCTCATCCTGGAAAAGGACAATCAAGGCTATCACACCCACATTCATCAATGTGTCGAAAATAGAACCCAACAGTTTCATTTCCAGCACTTGCGTCACTACGAGCCAAATCAGGATAAAAACAAGGATGCCGGTGAAAACCTTGATGGAGCCGGACGCTTTCATCAGTTTGTAGGTATAGTACAACAGCAAAGCTACCAGCAGAATATCAATAAAATCTTTTATGCCAAATTCAAAAAACATGCTATCTTCTTTTATTTGCTATATGAACTTTCTTTTTTTATCTTTTCCGTGATTTGGACGGCTTCTACTGCTTCGCGTACATCATGCACCCGGAGAATATGCGCGCCTTTCATTAACGCAACAGTATCCAGGATAGTTGTCCCGTTCAGCGAATCTTGCGGAGTTCCGCCCAATAATTTATAAATCATTGATTTCCGGGATACTCCGACCAATACCGGAAGCTCGAAAATACTGAATTCTTCGAGGTGTGCCATCAGTTCATAATTATGCTCCAATGTCTTGCCGAAGCCGAAGCCCGGGTCGAGGATAATATCTTTTGCACCCAAATCACGGAGTTGCTGCACTTTACGGGCGAAATACAGGAAGACTTCTTTTATCAGATTATCGTAATGAGGTTCTTTCTGCATACTTTGCGGCGTTCCCTGCATATGCATCATGATATAGGGCACGCCCAGTTCGGCTACTGTATGGAACATCCGGTCGTCCATCTCACCGGCAGCTATGTCATTGATAATGGCTACTCCGTATTCCTTCACACATTGTTCCGCCACATCGGCGCGGAAAGTGTCTACGGAAACGATAGCGTCCGGGTGGTTACGGTTCAGGATTTCCAGTCCGGTGCGAAGCCTGCGCATTTCTTCTTCGGCAGAGATATGTTCGGCGTTGGGACGGGAAGAGTAAGCCCCTATATCAATAATGGAAGCACCTTCGTCAATGATTTGCCGGGCACGGGCGGCAATTTCCTCTTCGGTCTGCATCCGGCTGCCGGAATAAAAAGAATCGGGAGTTACATTCAAAATACCCATCACTTGCGGAGTAGCAAGGTCGAGCAACCGCCCTTTTACATTTATATAAATAGGAGATACAGGTTTCATCATTGATACTATTCCTTTTAGATTGCCTACAAATGTAGATAAAAAAAGCAAGTATTGCACTAAAAATAATAAATAAACGTATATTTGCAATCAATAGAAGAAACCGAAAAATTCATACCATGTGCCGATTACCCCTCATTCGCGTAGGATTTATTTTTTTCCTTTTGTTCTTAACAGCTTCTGCCAAAGCTCAAAAAGAGGCCGAAACATTTAACGTTGATTCTACTCTGTATGAATATTATCAGCGTTGCCAGGAATACTTGTTAGAACCTGTTGTGCTCGGCATGTCTGACACCTTGTTCAATATGGCTGCCGAACAGCATGACACACGCATGCAGGCAGTAGCCATTGCTACCCAACTGGACTATTATTATTTTCAGGGGACGCAGGAAGACAGTGTTATCTTCTACACCGACAAGGTGAAGAATTTCGCCCGGACTACCCGCCAACCCAAATATTATTATTTCGCGTGGGCCAACAGGCTCATCACCTACTACCTGAAAACAGGCAGACCCAACCTGGCATTCTACGAAGCACAAAAAATGCTGAAAGAAGCGCAGGAAGAGGATGACAAGACAGGGTTGTCCCGTTGCTATAACATCATGTCGCAAATCTACACCGTCAAAGGACTGGATGGCATGGCCTGCGAATGGCGTCTGAAAGAAATCGAACTGACCGAAAAATATAAGCTCGAGAACTATAATATTTCTCAGACTTATACTCAAATAGCCAATTACTATATCAATCAGAATAAGCCCAAAGAGGCATTGGAAGCGCTGGAAAAGTCCATCGAAACCGCCAACTCTCCTATTCAAAAGATTACCGCGAAACTGGAATATATCAACTATTACAGCAAATACGAAAATTTCCCGGCTGCCGAGAATATACTACAGGAATGTAAACAGGAGTTTGACCAGGACAAGAGACTGGAATCTATCAAGAAAAGGCTCTACAACATGGAATGCCTTTACTACAAACAGACCAAACAGTATCAGAAAGCTCTGGAAGCCTCCGACAGGCAGGAAATGGAAGAGCAACGCCTTAGCGAAAGTGCGCTTAACAGCAGCCACTACCGCACGAAAGGGGAAATATACAGCGACATGGGCAACATGAACCAGGCTGTCAAATACCTGCAAATGTATATCAAGACCGAAGACTCATTGAAAATAACCAATGAGCAGATGGCCAGCAGCGAGTTCGCCACTTTGCTCAATGTGGAAAAGCTTAATGCCGAAAAGAAGGAGCTTATGCTTCAGGCACAGGAAAAAGAGATACATAATAAAACAACGCTGATTATCTCATTGATTATTGTATTGGGTATTGTATTCATGTTCCTGTACAGGGAGAACTTCCTGAACAGGAAACTGAAAGTTTCGGAAGCGGAACTAAAGATAAGTAACGAAGAGTTAACGGTATCACGGGAAGAATTGCGCAAAGCCAGGGATATAGCGGAAGCCAACAGCCGGATGAAAACAACATTCATTCAAAGTATGACGCACGAAATCCGCACGCCGCTCAATTCTATCATAGGCTTCTCGCAGGTTTTGAGCGACCATTACAGCAACAGTCCGGAAACCCGGGAGTTTGTCAATATCATCAAGAGTAACAGCAATGACTTGCTTCGACTGGTCACTGATGTACTTACCTTATCCGAGTTAGACCAGTATGACGAGCTTCCTGTAAATACCGAAACGGATATAAATACTGTCTGTCAGCTTGCATACGAAGTAGCCAAGGATAACAGGCAGCAGGATGTAGAAGTGATACTCGAACCGGAAAGAGAGTATTTGTTTATCCTTAGTAATCCACAACGCGTTTCACAAGCCTTGAATAACCTGGCACATAATGCTGCCAAATTCACGACTAACGGCAGTATCCGTATTGCTTACTCTGTATTGGAAGCAGAAAAGAAGTTGGAAATCACTGTGACCGACACGGGAATCGGTATCCCGGAAGAACAGCAGGATGTGGTATTCTCCCGTTTCTACAAAGCGAACTCTTTCACACAGGGAACAGGGCTAGGACTTCCCATCAGCCGGGGGATTGTTGAGAAACTGGGTGGTAGTCTGCGAATAGACTCTTCGTATACAGGTGGATGCCGGATGGTACTGACTTTACCTTTGGTTTATGCCTAAGTAAAAAACAGTGCGAACTCCTGCCAAATCCGAAAGAATAGCCTATCTTTGCAACGTTTTAAATTAAAGTTCAGGTTATGAAACTTTCTGCCCTTTACCAAATTTTTCAGGAGTGCCAATCAGTCACTACTGATAGCCGGAACTGCCCGGACGGTTCTTTGTTTATCGCCTTGAAAGGCGAGTCGTTCAACGGTAATGCATTTGCCAAGTTAGCGTTGGATTCAGGATGTGCATACGCCATTGTCGATGAAGCTGAATATGCCGTAGAAGGCGACCGGCGATATATACTTGTAGACGACTGTCTGCAAACCATGCAACAACTTGCCAACTACCATCGCCGCCAACTCGGTACACGTGTGATTGGTATTACCGGAACAAACGGGAAAACGACTACCAAGGAATTAATTTCCTCGGTTCTTTGCAAAGCACATAACGTTCTTTATACATTAGGTAATCTCAACAATCACATCGGCGTGCCCACGACTTTGCTCCGGTTGAAACCGGAACATGACCTCGCCGTCATTGAAATGGGAGCCAACCACCAAGGAGAAATCAAGTTCCTTAGTGAAATAGCCGAACCTGATTATGGTATTATCACCAATGTAGGCAAAGCCCATCTGGAAGGATTCGGCTCTTTCGAGGGGGTTATCAAGACGAAAGGAGAACTCTATGACTTCCTTCGTCCCAAAAGTGATTCCACCGTTTTCATCCATCACGACAATTCCTATTTAATGAATATAGCCGGCGGACTGAACCTGGTTTCTTATGGCACGGAAGACGGATTGTATGTCAACGGACATATTACGGATAATTCCCCTTATCTTGCTTTCGAATGGAAGGCGGGAAAAGACGGAGAGATTCACCAAGTACGCACGCAGTTAATCGGAGAATATAATTTCCCGAATGCCCTGGCTGCCATTACTATCGGGCGTTTCTTCGGAGTAGAAGCACAAAAGATTGATGAAGCCCTGGCGGAATATACACCGCAGAACAACCGCTCCCAACTCAAGAAGACAGAAGACAATACGTTGATTATTGACGCATACAATGCAAACCCGACCAGCATGATGGCTGCCTTACAAAACTTCCGCAACATGACGGTTCCTCATAAGATGCTTATATTGGGAGACATGAGGGAGCTTGGCGCTGAAAGTGCCGTTGAGCATCAGAAGATTGTAGATTATATCAAAGAGAGCGATTTTGAGAAAGTATGGCTTGTAGGAGAACAGTTCGCAGCCGCACAACACTCTTTCAAGACTTATGCCAATGTGCAGAAAGTCATCAAAGAGTTGGAAGCAAACAAACCGAAAGGGTATACCATTCTCATCAAAGGTTCTAACGGTATCAAACTAAGTTCGACAGTAGAACACTTATAAATATGTTTCAGGCACGGATTACGCGGATTACGCGGTTTTGATTAATCAATCTCTTGAAACCGTGAACTCCGCGTAATCCGTGCCTATTTTTTAATCTTGAACTTAACAATAATCAGTGCAGTCAGGCTCGCCAAAATCGCTCCCGTAGAATTGGCAGCAAAGTCCATCCAATCCCCCCCACGATAACTCGTGCAGTATTCCTGCATCAGTTCTACACAACCACTGAAAAGTACAGGGCAAAGAAATGCACCCACCCAAGCGTGCCACATCGGGGCATTATCCCTGCGGTGAGCCCGCAAGAACTCGAGCCACAACACTCCCGACATACCGAAATACATACAAAAATGAACCAACTTGTCTATATTGGGAATTTCATTCAAATCCGTCTTGGGCGGCTTGAAGAACGACAGGTAAATCACAGTCAGTATGATAAAAAGCGAAACAGGATATTTCTTAATATAAGATAGCATATCTAAATAAAATTACAGATTCGGTGCAAATATACGTATCATTTTCTATATTTGCACTTTCATACGTGTATTTATAACGATTTGTAAGACAAAACAAGATTTATGGCGAAAAATGATAGAGCGAACTTCGGAAGTAAGTTAGGCGTAATACTTGCTTCCGCAGGTTCGGCAGTAGGATTGGGCAATATATGGAGATTCCCTTATGAGACAGGAAATCATGGGGGCGCGGCTTTTATATTGATTTATCTGGGTTGCGTGCTTATTTTAGGATTACCCATTCTGATTGCCGAGTTCCTGATAGGACGTCGTTCGAGAGCAAATACGGCAGGAGCCTATCAAAAGCTTGCTCCCGGAACACACTGGCGTTGGGTCGGTCGGATGGGAGTATTGGCGGCATTTCTGATTCTCAGCTACTATTCCGTAGTGGCAGGATGGACGCTTGAATATATTTATGAAGCTGTCACAAATGGCTTTGCCGGAAAGACTTCCGGAGAATTCATCTCTTCTTTTCAAGAATTCTCCAGCAATCCCTGGCGTCCGGTGCTATGGCTGGTAGCCTTCCTGCTGATTACCCATTTTATCATCGTAAAAGGAGTAGAAAAGGGGATCGAGAAATCTTCCAAGATTATGATGCCTACCTTATTTATTATTATACTTATATTGGTAGTCTGTTCAGTTACCCTGCCGGGAGCCGGTGCGGGTATCGAGTTTCTGCTGAAACCGGATTTCAGCAAAGTGGACGGGAATGTATTCCTTAGCGCGATGGGACAAGCCTTCTTCTCCCTTAGTCTGGGGATGGGTTGCCTTTGTACTTATGCTTCCTATTTCAGTAAAGAAACTAATCTGACAAAAACCGCATTCAGCGTAGGTATCATTGACACTTTTGTGGCAATACTGGCAGGCTTTATCATCTTTCCGGCAGCTTTCTCCGTAGGTATCCAGCCCGGTTCAGGCCCGAGCCTTATCTTTATCACACTGCCTAATGTATTCCAACAGGCATTTAGCGGAGTACCCGTATTAGCATACATATTCTCTGTGATGTTCTATACCTTGCTGGCAATGGCTGCATTGACTTCCACCATTTCCTTGCACGAAGTGGTGACGGCTTATTTGCACGAAGAGTTCAAATTCTCCCGGGGAAAAGCGGCAAGGCTGGTCACCGGAGGATGTATATTCCTAGGAATATTCTGTTCCTTGTCATTGGGAGTCACAAAAGGATTCACGGTCCTTGGACTGGGAACGTTCGACCTCTTCGACTTTGTTACGGCTAAAATCATGTTGCCGCTCGGCGGATTGTGTATCTCCCTCTTCACGGGATGGTATCTCGACAAGAAAGTAGTATGGTCGGAGATTACGAATGACGGTTCATTGAGAGTTCCTGTATACAAACTCATCATCTTTATATTAAAGTATATTGCACCAATCGCCATCACATTGATATTTATCAATGAACTGGGATTCATCAAACTATAATGTGGAAAGACTTCTTTTATTTCACTAAAACCGAACGACAAGGCATTATCGTCCTTGTCGTTCTTATTTTAGGGGTATTCTCCATTCCCCAACTATTCTCGCTTTTCAACCATCCCCAAAAAGTGGATGCCGCAGAACAAGAGAAGTTCGAAAAAGAATTAAATGAATTTATCTCTTCCCTTGAAGAGATAAAACCACATAGAAAACCGAACGACAGCTCCTTTCGGTCATCTTCCAAAAGAGAAATAAGGCTTACCGCCTTTGACCCGAATACGGCCGACTCCATGACTTTCCTGTCTCTTGGACTACCGTCATGGATGGCTAAGAACATCCTGCATTATCGTAGCAAGCAGGGACGATTCCACCACCCGGAAGACTTCCGGAAAATATACGGACTGACGGAAGAACAGTATCAAACGCTGCTTCCTTATATTCAGATTGCGAAAAGTTCCGAGCCAAGAGAACCAAGAGATACAGTACAGCTATTAACCGCACAAAACATACAACGGGATACGATATTCAAATACCAGCCCGGAACTATTATCAGCCTTAACTCTGCCGATACAACCGAACTAAAGAAGATTCCCGGAATCGGAAGCGCTATTGCCCGTAAGATTGTAAATTACCGTAAGCGACTGGGAGCTTTCTGCCGTATAGAGCAATTGAAGGAGATTCAGTTAAAAGCAGAGAAGCTCCGTCCCTGGTTTTCCATTGACGCCGGACAGATACACCGTATCAACTTGAATAAAGCAAGCCTGACACGAATGTCGCATCATCCGTATATCAACTTCCATCAAGCGAAAGTCATCGTAGAATACCGGAAAAAGAAAGGAAGCATAAAAAGCCTGAAACAGCTATCGCTCTATGAAGAGTTCACTCCGGCGGATTTGGAAAGGCTCGAGCCTTACGTTTGTTGTGATTTATAAAAAAAGATGCATTCCTATCACACCAGACAAGAATGCATCACACACAAACAAAACAAACACTCTACTATCATCTTCACAGACTTCCGTAGAGAAGCGACTATAAATATATAGCTAAAAGATAGAATTCCTGCAAAGTTCTACCTTTTTGGTATGCATTTTTAGAAATAAGGTTTCCTAATTAATCTTTTTTAATCATGCCATCGACCATATGTACCGTCCGGTCGGTGATTTTGGCCAGTCCCTCGTCATGGGTGACGATGACAAATGTCTGCCCCAACCTATCCCTCAAATCGAAGAATAGTTGATGTAAATCTTCTTTATTATGCGTATCCAGACTACCTGATGGTTCGTCCGCCAGAATAACAGCCGGGTCGTTGATTAAGGCACGCGCCACAGCTACCCGTTGTTTCTCTCCGCCCGACAGTTCGTTCGGCTTGTGGGAAGCACGGTCGGCAAGCCCCATAAACTCCAGAATCTTCACCGCACGGTCATTTGCCTCTTTCGAAGACACGCCTGCAATAAATGCAGGAATCATCACATTCTCCAATGCCGTAAACTCCGGCAGAAGTTGATGAAACTGGAACACGAAACCAATATTCTTATTACGGAAAGCAGACAATGCCTTCTCTTTCATCCGGCTGACCACGGTTCCGTCAATCTCGACCATACCTGCATCCGGCTCGTCCAAAGTACCCATAATCTGCAACAGCGTAGTCTTACCTGCCCCGCTCGGGCCTACAATACTGACAATCTCGCTCTTATTGATTTCCAAATCAATCCCTTTCAGCACTTGCAACGCACCGAAACTCTTCGTTATTCCTTCTAGTTTTATCATAACAGCCTTTTAGATTCGTTTAATGACATATTCCGCCAAGTAGCATCCGAACACTGCCGGCATATAACTGACCGTTCCACAGGTCGATTTTTTATTCTGTTCATCATCGGTCAGCAATACAGCTTTCGGGTCGGCCTGCTCGGTACTGAATACCACCGGGAGTTTCCGTTTCATTCCCATCTTCTGCAAGCGCTTCCGAACTGCTTTGCTCAGTCCGCAATGATAGGTATCCCAAAGGTCAGCAAAACGAACCTGTGTGATATCGCTTTTCGCTCCTGCCCCCATACTGGAAACAATCTTGATACGACGCTTCATCGCTTCAAAAATCAGATAGCATTTCGGGCTGATTGTGTCAATAGCATCCACTATAAAGTCATACCTATCAGCATCCAGCAACTCCGGTATATTTTCATCTTTCAGATAGACAGGAAGAACCCTCAGTTCAATATTCGGATTTATATCTTTATACCGGGCAGCCAGCACTTCTGCTTTTGTCTTTCCTAATGTGGAATGCATGGCAGGCAACTGGCGGTTTATATTGGTAGGTTGTACCGTGTCGGCATCTACAATCGTCATCCGACCGACTCCCGCACGACAAATCATCTCGGCTGCATAAGCCCCTACTCCACCCAAACCTACGACTAACACATGGGAATTACGGATGCGATTCATCTTTTCCTCTCCCAAAAGGAGTTCTGTCCTTTGCTGCCAGTTATTTTCTTCCATCAATTTTTCTTTAGCCATTTATAGAACCATTTACCAACCTTTTCATAATGCTGCGACTCATTATGTCCGCGAGGGTCAGAGAAAGAAACAATTTCCTGCGGCTCGCCGAACTGGTCGGGATACAAAATAATCAAACTATTATTAGAGAAATACTTTCCGAGTTGTGCCGGCAGACGATCGAAAGAAGGGTCGTAAGAGATAGAACCCCGACGGGCTGAAATAACAACCAGCAGATGGTCGAAATTCACTTGTCCTGTCAACAGAAGAAGGTCTTCCCATTCGTCCAACGTAGAAAACTCGGTCGGTGTCCCTGCATATTTCTTCTTTACAAGATGCTGAAGCCGCATCAAAGTCCGTTCGTTTGCGAAGAAATGTACACGGCATCCCAGGATACTTCCCATCCGGCAGAAGTGTTCCACCCATTTTGCAAAACCCGTTTCATATTCGGCTTTCGGCGGAACGGCTATATTGATTCGCCGCAAGGTATTCACCGGCATCAGGAATTTGGCAATCATTACTTCACGATGCGTACCTTTCAGCAAACTCTCGGCCAGATGCCCGAAGAAGGAATCCACGATATTGGCTTTCCGGTGCAAGCCGATGACAACGTCCGTAGCTTCATATTCCTTTATCGTATGAATAATGCCCGAAGCAATATTCAAATCATAACGGCTCACCATCGTGACAGGTACATCGGCAGCAGCGGCAATCATCGCCGCTTTCTCCAGATTACGTTTTCCCTGCAACTCTTTCTTTTCCGAACTATTATTATCATTAATAACATTCAATGCGATTAATGCATTCTTCTGTTTGGCATCCTTTATTACCAGTGCCAGGTTGATAAGGTCTTCAATCGTATCCGGGTTGGCAACCGGAATCAATATCTGCTCCTTGTTCTTCTTTGTTCCCTCTTCTTCCGACTGCACTGTTTCATCCAAGGCAAAACGACGGGCAGCGCGTTCCGTCACCAAAGAACTGATGACACAAGTAAAAAGAATCATCACGACCGTACCGTTCAGTACATCGTCATTCAATAACCGTTCGCCATTCTCCATGATAATTTCGTGTCCGATTAATACCGCTGCCAACGTAGCCGCTGCCTGCGCATTACTCAAACCGAATATCATGTTCCGTTCATTCGGTTTCATACCATAAATCTTTTGCGTAATCCATGCAGCCAGCCATTTACTAAAGGTAGCAACCACGGTCATCACAACCGCCACTTTCAATGCTTCCCCACCGGTAAACAAGCTTCTTACATCAATAATCATTCCGACACCAATCAGGAAATAAGGTATGAACAACGCATTTCCTACAAACTCCAACCGGTTCATCAAGGGAGATACATGTGGAATCAAGCGGTTCAGAACCAACCCGGCAAGGAAAGCTCCCAAGATTCCTTCCATTCCCACAAACTCCATCAATCCGCCGCCTAGGAAAACCATCGCCAGCACGAATACGAATTGCATCACACTGTCGTCATACTTCCGGAAAAACCAACGCCCGATACGGGGGAAAAAGAAAACAATCAGAAATCCGAGGAAAGCGACTTTTGCCACAAGGAATCCCCAGAACCAGCCATCGACAGTTCCTTTGAACATACCGCCTATGACAGCAAGGATTATCAAGGCAAGAGTCACGGTTACTGCCGTACCACCGATAGTTATATTAACACTACGCAGACGAGACAATCCATACCTACTTATAATAGGATAAGCAATCAAAGTATGGGAAGCGTACATACTCGCTAACAATACAGCCGTGAGAAAACCATATCCCAGCATACTCATGCTGCTCCATATTCCCAGTCCCATCGGAATAAGAAAAGTAAGCCAGCCGAACACAATACTTTTCGTCCGGTTCTTCTTGAAGTCTTCCATATCCATTTCGAGTCCGGCAAGAAACATGATATAGTACAGTCCCACTTTACCGAAAAGTTCGAAGCTACTGTCGCGGTCGAGCACGTGAAAGCCATGTTCGCCAATCACTACTCCTGCCAGAATCATGCCAATAATATGAGGTATATGCAGACGTCCGAGAATCATCGGGGCAAAAAGAATAATAATCAATACCAGGAAGAATACCCAAGTAGGGTCGGTTATCGGTAAGGTAAAATTAAAATCAAACAGGTTCATAGGCTGTGGCTTTAGGAATTCAATGCAAAGGAACAAAAAAGTTCGCAGAATCACAATGAATGTCCAAACTGTATTAATGTAAGCTACAGGCATTTCTTTTTCACCGCTTACCTATCAGGATATATTTCGTCAGGCACTTTTATTTCGTTACACTATAGTCTCCCTTGCGGATAACTATAGTGTAACGCAAGGAAGACTATAGTTATCCTTGCGGAACACTATAGTGTAACGAAGTAATAATAGGCAATAAAGAAAGTCTAATCAGGCAACAAAACCAATCCGATTAGTATCGTGACGGGAAATGGTTCACTTTTGGTGCGTTTATCCTGTCCGGCAACTACACCTGACTATACGTAAGGTTTAAGTAATCCACCGAAAAACTGAAATATTTCTCTCAAAAGCGATGTTTATATGCTAAATTGTTATAATTTTGCAGCCAAATCTCTTCTATTCGATAGCGGATGGAGAGAAATTCAATATTCACAATTTAACAAAAGAAAAAGATGAAAGTAGCTATTGTTGGCGTAAGCGGAGCCGTGGGACAGGAATTCCTGCGCGTGCTCGATGAGAGAAACTTCCCGATGAACGAGTTAGTTTTGTTCGGTTCTAAACGTAGTGCCGGAACAACCTATACTTTCCGCGGTAAACAGATCGAGGTGAAACTCTTACAACACAACGATGACTTTAAAGGGGTAGACATTGCTTTCACTTCTGCCGGAGCAGGAACATCCAAGGAGTTCGAGAAAACCATCACTAAATATGGTGCTGTGATGATTGACAACTCCAGCGCATTCCGTATGGATGCCGATGTTCCTTTGGTGGTGCCTGAAGTAAATGCCGAAGACGCATTGGAGCGTCCTCGCGGTGTCATTGCCAACCCTAACTGTACAACTATCCAGATGGTAGTTGCACTGAAAGCCATCGAAAAGCTTTCTCATATAAAAACCGTGCACGTGTCTACCTATCAGGCAGCAAGCGGTGCGGGTGCCGCTGCTATGGACGAATTGTACGAACAATATCGCCAGGTATTGGCTAACGAACCTGTGACTGTAGAGAAGTTTGCGTATCAGTTGGCTTTCAACCTGATTCCGCAGGTGGACGTATTCACAGAAAACGGTTACACGAAGGAAGAGATGAAGATGTTCAATGAGACACGTAAAATCATGCACTCTGACATCAAGGTTAGTGCTACTTGCGTACGTGTTCCTGCATTGCGTGCTCACTCTGAAAGTATTTGGCTGGAAACAGAACGCCCTATCTCTATTGAAGAAGCCCGTGAAGCATTCGCCAAGGGTGAAGGTCTGGTTCTTCAGGACAATCCTGCTGAGAAAGAATATCCGATGCCGTTGTTCCTGGCAGGTAAAGACCCGGTTTACGTAGGACGTATCCGCAAAGACCTGACGAACGAGAACGGACTGACTTTCTGGATTGTAGGTGACCAGATTAAGAAAGGTGCCGCACTGAACGCCGTTCAGATTGCCGAGTATCTGATTAAAGTAAAAAATGTATAATAGATTAGTCCGGAGATAAAATCCGGACATGTACAAAGATAAGCCTAGTTAATGAACCGGCTTGCAACGCGATAATATTCGCAATGCAAGCCGGTTTTCTTTTTTATATACCATAATTCTCCCCATCAACCCCCAAAAGGATATTTTCGCAAAATCCATCACTGATTATAGGTATTCCTTTTCTTAAAAATAACTATTTATAGCGATTGCCTCACCTCCCGTTTTTAACGAATTTTGCGCAAAACTTATCTATGAAGTATTGTCATTTTAATATAGCATTGTGGGGGCTATTATTTTGTAATCTATTTGAAGCTGCTGCTAATTCAAACATCTATACAATCTCCGGTCGCGTGACCGAAGCAAAAACGAATATCCCCTTGCCAGGTGCATCTATTGTTGTCAAAGGCACCTACTTATGGGCTGTATCCAATCAGAAAGGAGAGTTTACGATACCGGGAGTACAAAGCGGGAAATATAATGTAGAAGTGTCCTTTCTAGGTTATGTGCCGACAACTCTTCCCGTAGATGTACACAAAGACATCAAGAATCTGACTATCCAACTCAAAGAAAACACCCTCGCATTGGAAGGAGTGGTTGTCACCGCACAAGCCCCGAAAAACGAGTTGAATACTACGCTGACTATTGGCAGCAATGCCTTGGAGCATCTCCAAGTGTCCAATGTCAGTGATATTTCCGCCTTACTCCCCGGGGGAAAGACGAAAGTACCCGACCTTACCGCCAATAACATTTTCTCATTGCGCAACGGTGGCTCGACAGCGGGCAATATCGCTTTCGGAACAGCCGTAGAAGTAGACGGTGTACGTATCGGCAACAATGGCTCGTTCGGTGACATGAACGGTGCGGATACCCGGAGCATTGCCGTGGCAGATATTGAATCGGTGGAAGTTATCACGGGCGTACCGTCAGCCGAATATGGAGATTTAAACAGCGGTATGGTTAAAATCAACACCAGAAAAGGAAAGACGCCCTGGAACATATTACTATCCATCAATCCCCGCACGGAACAGGTTTCATTTTCAAAGGGACTTGATTTAGGGAACGACAAAGGCGTTATCAACATAAACGGGGAATGGACAAAGGCTACCCAAAAGCTGATTTCTCCTTATACCTCTTATACAAGAAGAAGTTTCTCCGCCGGATACAGCAATACTTTCCACAAAGTATTCCGGTTCGATATCGGTGTCACGGGTAATATCGGCGGGATGAATACCAAAGACGACCCAGACGCATATTCAGGCGAATATACCAAAGTGAGGGATAACGTATTCCGTGCCAATACTTCACTGGCGTGGTTGCTCAATAAACCGTGGATAACCAACCTCAAATTTGACGCATCGGTGTATTATAATGATAATAACTCGCACGCGCACACTTTCTATTCTTCCGCATCCGAGCAACCGGCGGTGCACGCCACTCAAGAAGGGTATTTCCTGGCAAGCAAACTGCCATACTCTTATTTTGCCGACCAGGTGGTCGATTCCAAAGAACTGGATTACGCTGCATCCTTGAAGTATGAATGGAACCGTCGGTTCGGGACTGTAAACAGTAATCTGAAAGCAGGTGTCCAATGGAAAGCAACGGGGAATGTGGGTGAAGGCGAATATTACAAAGACCCCGCATTGGCTCCGAACGGTTACCGCCCGCGTCCTTATAGCGCATATCCGTATATGCATAACGTTTCGTTTTATGCAGAGGAAAGCCTGTCGCTGCCTGTCGGGAATACAATGCTCAGGCTGATGGCAGGTGTACGCTGGGAAAATCTATTTATCAAAGGGACGGAATATAACAGTCTGAACAGTCTTTCGCCACGCTTCAATGCCCGGTGGCAGTTGAACGAACATATCGCTACTCGCGGTGGATGGGGAATTTCGGAGAAATTACCTTCTTTCTATATGCTGTATCCCAAGCAGGAATACCGGGACATACAGACTTTCGGATTCTCTTATAACAACAATGAGTCATCTTATGTGTATTATAGCCAGCCCTACACCCTGCTACACAATAAGAATCTCCGCTGGCAAAAGAACCAAAACTCAGAAATAGGTATCGACCTCAATGTTGCCCGTACCCGAATTTCACTAGTCGGATACTTCAACCGCACGAAACTGCCGTATAAATACACAAGTGCTTATACCCCGTTCGCATACGATATACTCCAATTACCCGATGGATTCACCATGCCGACTAACCCGCAAATCAATGTAGACAGCCAGACGGGAATGGTTTATATACGTGAAAACGAATCGGACTACTGGACTCCGATGGACGTAAAGGTGACCGACCGGACCTTTGTCAAATCAACCTCTCCCGACAATGGCATGGACGTAATACGCCGGGGAGCGGAATTGATTGTCGACTTCCCGGAGATAACCCCTATCCGTACACAATTCCGGATAGACGCCGCCTATACTTACACGAAATATATAGATAACTCATTATCCTATTATTATCAGAACGGATGGTCGCACACTGACACCAGCCTGCCCAACCGTTCCTACCAATATGTAGGTATCTATGCCAACGGCGACAATTCATCCATAACCGCCAACGGAAAGCGTACCCACTCGTTGGATGCCAATATCACCGCTATCACCCGTATCCCGAAAGCCCGGCTGATTATATCCTGCCGGCTGGAAGCCTCACTAGTGAAGCGTTCGCAGAACATCTCCGAATACAAGGGTAAGGAATACGCCTTCAAAGTCAGCGAAAGCAGTAATGCCCGAACCGAAGGAAGCATCTACGACGGAGATTCCTACACAGCCATCTGGCCCGTAGCCTATCTCGACCTGAATAACGAAATGCATCCTTTCACTTCCGCCGAAGCCGAAAATCCGGAGTTCTCTTATCTGATACGTAAATCGGGCAATGCTTATACGTTCGCAGCCGACGGGTACGACCCGTATTTCTCTGCCAACATCAACATAACTAAAGAGATTGGCGACCACATATCCCTGTCTCTCAACGCTATCAACTTTACCAATTCACGCCCTTATGTGAAATCCCGTGCAACCGGTGTAAGCGCGCTCTTCACCCCCGATTTCTATTACGGGCTCACTTGCCGCATTAAATTTTAAACTTATGAAGCAATCCATCTACATAGTATTACTGACAGCCGCCATCGGCATCGCAACAGGATGCACGGACATCGACAAAGAGAATCCGTACGGCGACCGGTTGCATACCCTGCAAGTCACTGCCGTCTACCCGGAAGGTTACACAGAATATCTCCGGGAAGGAATAACCGTGAAAATTGAAGACGTAGACCGTGGCAACTCCTACAAGGCAAAAACCGATAAGGACGGAACGGTACAGTTCTCACTGACACAAGGAATCTACCGTGTGCAAATCAGTGACAAGAGCGAGCAGGATATCTTCAACGGACTCGCCGACAATGTAAAACTGACGGACGGGGATATGGCTTTCAATCTGCCATTGCTCCACTCCAGAGCAGGAACTATCATCATCAAGGAAATCTACTGCGGCGGTTGTACCAAACTGCCGTTGGAAGGGAATTACCAGTCCGATAAATATATCATCCTGCATAATAACGATTCGGAAGTACAATACCTCGACAGTTTGTGCTTCGGCACGCTCGACCCTTACAATGCGCAAGCCACCAACGTATGGGTGAAGCAGGACTCGGAAACAGGAGCAACCATCTTCCCCGACTTCGCTCCCATCGCCCAATGCGTCTGGCAGTTTGGCGGCACAGGCAAGACGTTCCCGTTGCAACCGGGAGAAGACGCGGTGATTGCCCTCAACGGAGCCATCGACCATGCGGCACAATACCCGCAGTCCGTCAACTTGAACAAACCCGGATACTTTGTCTGCTACAACAATGTCTACTTCCCGAATACGCAATACCACCCGGCTCCGGGCGACCAAATCACGCCGGAGCATCACTTGAACGTTGTCGTGAAGACGGGACAGGCTAATGCCTATACCTACTCATTATCCTCTCCCGCCACAATCATTTTCAAGGCTGAGGGCATTACCATACAGGACTTCGTTGCCAAAGAAGGCAGCATCCTACAAAAACCCGGAAGCACAGTCGACCGGGTGATAGCCGTCCCGCTTGAGTGGGTTATCGACGGCACGGAGATATACTACGGCGGTTCCTCTAACAATAAGAAGCGTATCTCTCCTTCCATCGACGCCGGATACGTCACCCAAAGCGCCACTTACAACGGGCGCAGCCTGCACCGCCAGGTAGACGAAGTAGCCACGCAGGAAGCCGGTTATGAGATACTGGTAGATACCAACAACTCCTCTGCCGATTTTTACGAACGAGAAAAACCATCTTTGCATGAGTGATATGAGAAAAATAGATATAACCTGTCTTTTGCTATTATGCATGGTGTCCGCTGCTTCGGCACAGACCTATGACATTATAGAACGGCGTAACTCATGGAACGCCGGAGCCAATGTCACGGGCATCATGACAGATAGCATCACTACCTCTTACGCCGAACTGTACGGAAACAACCGCCACGGCGACTTCCGTAACTCGTACGAAGCGGCAAAGTCGTGGAGTGCCGGGGCGATAGCAAAGTCCATCACCCACTTGAAAGGCTACTCCCTGACCGGTTCATTCTCCTTCGACCATACTTCCGGCAAGAATATGAGCGGTTCGATGTTTATCCATCCGGGATTTTATCCGGTAGACATCCTCGAATTCACCCCCGGACGCAAAGACCTGCAAACCTATGCGTTCATGGGCGGTATAGCAACCGACATCGCCCCCAACTGGCGACTGGGCGGAAAGATAGATTTTTCCGCAGCCAATTACTCCAAACGGAAAGACTTGCGGCATACCAACTACAGGCTCGACCTGACGGTAGCCCCCAGTGTCATGTATCATTCCGGTGAACTGGCAATCGGCTTCTCTTATCTCTTCAACAAAAACAGCGAATCTGTCAAAGCGGAAGTTATCGGTACGGCAGAGACGTCCTACAACGCCTTTCTGGACAAAGGGCTGATGTACGGAGCCTACGAAGCATGGAACGGCAGCGGAATCCACTTGAGTGAATCGGGAATCAACGGTTTCCCAGTCAAAGAACTCTCTCACGGAGCAGCCTTGCAACTGCAATGGAAAGGCTTCTACGGAGATATTGAATATACACACTCTGCCGGCTCTGCCGGCGAACGGGAAGCTATCTGGTTCAAATTCCCGACGCACCGGATTACCTCTCATTTGAGTTACCGCTTCAAACAGGGAAATAAGGAACATTTTCTGCGGCTGAACCTGCAATGGTCGCACTTAACCAATAATGAAAACGTAATCAGCAAGGAAACAGTCAACGGAATAACAACCACTCATGTACACGGCTCCAACCGTATCTTCGAGCAAGACGCTTTCTTCGCCAATCCCGAATATGAACTTATAAGCCCGCGCGGTGAACTTCGCCTGGGAACGGAATTATCGACATTCAAACGTCTCACAACTCAGATGTACCCTTATGTCGCTTCGGAAAAGATGCTTTGCAGCCGGACGTATATCTCCGGGATACTCCACACCGGAAGATTCGACTTGAAAGCCGTCGCATCCTTTTCTACGGGAGACTTCACCGAGAAAAGCAGAACCGTCGAGACAGCAACGGAACCGGGCAATCCGCCTTATCGACTGACTGATTATTATAATCTGCAGAATGAGTATGCAACCGCCACGCACGCCACTCTACGTCTCGGATTACGTTATCATTTCAACCGGGGAATTTATGCGGAAGTACAGGGAAGCTATACGCACGGTTTCAACCTCAACTACATAGAGGGTTCGAGCCGGTGGAGCGAAACCATAAAGCTAGGATATACTTTTTAGAAACCAATATTAATACAAACTAAATTATTAAAGAATGAAGAAGATTTTGACGTTTATGTTTGCAGCAGCGCTTCTGGCATCCTGCCAGCAAGAAGAGAAGGAAGTGACGACTCCCGATAATAGCCGCATCACCCTCTCCCCCATCATCACACGTGCCACAGAAACAAGCTTTGAGAATACAGACCAAATCGGCGTAACAATTACCCAAAGCAATGATTTCGTATATGCAGCAAATAAGCTGATGACTTATAATAACGGAGTATTCACCAGTGACTTGACTTGGTATCCGGAAGGAAATGACGAATCGCAGATAGTAGCTTATTATCCTTACAATGCAGCCGGAGCCCCGACTACATTCACCGTAGAAAATGACCAGACAACCGGCTACACAGCATCCGACCTTATGGCCGCCAGCAAATCAGGCGTACGTCCTTCCACCGATGCTATCAGTATGACATTCAAGCATCTGCTTACCAAATTAATTATTAATGTAGAGAATGCTACCCAATCCGGCATATCGTCCGTGGTATTGAAAGGCTCTATTCCGACTGCGACTCTCGACTTGGCAGCCCTTTCGGTTACGGCAGACGAGAATGCAGCAGCAACAGACATTACAGCGCAAACTGTTACAGCCGATAAAACTTACCGTGCCATTGTAATTCCCCAAACGGTTGCTTTCACTCTTGAAGTAACAACTGCCGACGGCAATACTTTATCACAGAGACTCACATCTACCACCTTAGTTCAAGGCGGACAGTATAATGTAGATATCCGTGTATTGCCCGATGACATCATTGTTACACTCAGCCATGAAATTACAGACTGGACGAATGAAGGTTCAATCGGCGCAGACAATGAAGTTCCTTTCGAAGAACATCTTGACGAGAACTATTTCCTGTATGACGGAGTGAAATACAATACCGTAACCTTCGCGAACGGAGCAACATGGATGGCTGAACCGCTTATCTATCTCCCGAAAGGATTTACTCCTTCCACCGACCCGACCGCAGATTCACATATCTGGTATCCGTATGAAATTGTAGACGGTGCAACCGTAGCTACAACTGAAGAAAGTGCCATAAAAGAATTGGGCTATCTCTATGACCTGCAAGCTGCCTTGGGCGGTAAGGAAATCACCGATACTAACTTGAACAGCTTTGAAGGAGCACAAGGTATCTGTCCGAAAGGATGGCACATACCGACACGCCTGGAGTACTTTAACCTGGTAGGAAAATCAACGAACGACGTTGACGGTAAAGTCCCGGCCGACGGTGATAAAGCTCTTTTCTATGATGCAACTTATGACGGTGGCAAAATAACATCACTTAATAATGCAGGGTTCAATTACCGGTTCTCCGGTGTCCGTATGGCAACAAGCCTTACAGGCACAGGCAGTTATCAAAAGACTGCAATAGCCAGCGAAGACAACATTCAAGCCGCATGGCATGGGAAACCGGCAATGAATTACCATATGACTTCGACTGCCTACAAACCCATATACAACAGCACTTCCGGATTATTAACCAACATACAGTTCTTTGGATTGATGAGTACAATCAATACAAGCAAGTATCCGGAAGGCAGATTATCACTATCTTATGTCAGCGTCAAAGCCGGCATGCAACTCCGTTGCGTAAGGGACTAATCCGCCAGCCCAAGGGGCAATATTTGTTTCATGCCTTGAAACTTTTTGTTTCTCGGTGTGAAACGAATGGTTTCTCGGTGTGAAACAAAGTGTTTCTCGGTGTGAAACTAAAAGTTTCAAGTAGGGTTGAAACTAATCTCTTATAGGAGCAACTATCAGATGCTATAAGCAAAACAATAAACTATTTACAAACTATATAAAAAACGAAGCAGTAACAATGAAAACAAGAAAGCTAACTATCGTCCTTGCTTTAGCAGCAATGACTTTTATCGGAACTTCATGTGGCAACAAACAACAGAAAAGCGCAGCAGAAGCAACTACGGAACAAACCGCCTCTTCCGCTCTGGAAATCGACTCTCTACTGGCAAACGCTGAAAGCCTTGCCGGAAAAGAAGTGACCATCGAAGGCGTTTGTACGCACACCTGCAAACATGGAGCCAAGAAAATCTTCCTCATGGGCAGTGACGACACGCAAGTTATCCGCGTGGAAGCCGGAACGCTGGGCGCATTCGACCCTAAATGTGTGAACTCTATCGTCCGCGTCACCGGCACACTGAAAGAGCAACGCATCGACGAAGCCTATCTCCAGAACTGGGAAGCGCAACTCAAAGCGCAAGCTGCCGAGAAGCATGGTACAGGCGAAGCCGGATGCGACACCGAAAAGAAAGCGCGCGGCGAAACTGCCAACACACCCGAAGCCCGCATCGCCGACTTCCGTGCCAAGATAGCCGACCGCAAGGCTAACTCGGGAAAAGAGTATTTATCATTCTATTTTATGGAAGCTAATTCGTATGAAGTGGAGTAACAGCATCCGTAAATGGAGCCGGATTATACACCGCGACTTATCATTTTTCTTTGCCGGAATGGTCTTGATATATGCCATTTCCGGCATTGTGATGAATCATCGCGATACGATTAATCCGAACTTCTCCATCACGCGGAAAGAATATAAGATAGCCGAAAACCTGCCGGACAAGGCGGGAATGAATAAAGAAAAAGTACTTACCCTGCTGGAACCACTGGGAGAGACTGCCAACTATACCAAACATTACTTCCCTCAAGCGGACGTGATGAAAGTATTCCTGAAAGGCGGCTCCAACCTCTTGGTGAATGTAAAGACGGGAACAGCGGTTTACGAATCCGTCACCCGTCGTCCGCTTATCGGGGCGATGTCCCGTCTGCATTATAATCCGGGACAGTGGTGGACATGCTTTGCCGACATTTTCGCTGTCGGTCTTATCATAATCACCCTTTCCGGCATCATCATGCTGAAAGGGAATAAAGGTATTATCGGCAGAGGGGGAATAGAACTCATTGCAGGAATCTTGATTCCCATATTTTTCCTCTTTTTCTTTTGAACAGAATAACAGATAAAATCGAATGGAACAAATTATCGAATGTAACAATCTGACGCATTATTACGGCAAAAGGTTGATTTACGAAAACCTCAGTTTCACAGTACCCAAAGGACGTATCCTGGGACTGTTGGGCAAAAACGGTACGGGCAAGACCACTACTATAAATATCCTGAGCGGTTACCTCAAGCCGCGCTCGGGAGAATGCCGCATCTTCGGACAGGAGATACAAACCATGCCACCGTCCCTGCGCCGCAACATCGGACTGCTGATTGAGGGTCATGTGCAATACCAGTTTATGACTATCACCGAGATAGAGAAATTCTACGCAGCTTTTTATCCCGACCAGTGGAAAAAGGAAGCGTATTATGAACTGATGAATAAACTGAAAGTCGCTCAAGGACAACGCATCTCGCGCATGTCCTGCGGACAACGCTCGCAAGTAGCCCTCGGACTGATTCTCGCACAGAATCCTGAACTTCTGGTATTGGACGACTTCTCCCTCGGACTCGACCCGGGTTACCGCCGCCTGTTTGTTGATTATCTCCGCGACTATGCCCGTTCCGAAGGTAAAACCGTCTTTCTGACTTCACATATCATTCAGGATATGGAACGTCTTGTGGACGATTGCATTATCATGGATTACGGAAAGATACTGATTCAGAAGCCGATTTCCGAATTATTGGAAAAGGGACGCCGCTATACATTTACAGTTCCCGAAGGTTATGAATTTCCCGCATCCGGGGATTTCTATCATCCTTCCGTCATGCGGAATACGTTGGAGACATTCTCCTTCCTGCCGCCTGCGGCAGCAGAGGAAGAACTGAAATCAATGTCAGTTCCTTATGCAGACTTGCATAGTGAACAGGTGAACCTGGAAGACGCTTTCATCGGTCTGACGGGAAAATATTAAATACTCAACAACAATGTACGCTATATTTTATAAAGAATGGATAAAGACACGGTGGTATTTCCTGCTTGCCGTGCTCGCCACACTCGGTTTTACAGGCTACTGTATGCTCCGCATCAACCGGGTGGTAGATATGAAAGGGGCTGCGCATGTATGGGAAGTCATGCTACAACGGGATGTCATATTCATTGATATGTTGCAATACATTCCCCTGATTGCCGGAATACTGATGGCTATCGTGCAGTTCGTCCCCGAGATGCAGCGCAAATGCTTGAAACTGACGCTTCACCTGCCTTACCCGGAACTGAAGATGACAGGCAATATGCTGTTATCCGGTCTGGTACTGCTCCTTGCCTGCTTTGCCACCAACTTCCTGCTGATGGAGATATACTTGAACGGAGTACTTGCCCATGAGTTGAAAAACCATATACTGCTCACTGCCTTGACGTGGTATCTGGCGGGAATCTCCGGTTATCTGCTTGTCGCATGGATTTGTCTCGAACCGGCATGGAAACGCCGTATCCTGAATCTCGTCATCGCCGTGCTTTTACTGCGAATCTTCTTTTTGTCGCCCACACCGGAAGCCTACAACAAATTCCTGCCTTATCTGCTGGTCTATACGCTGCTGACGGCTTCTTTCTCGTGGCTTTCCATCGTACGGTTCAAAGCAGGTAAACAGGACTAAAAGAAATGAAGAATGAAAAATTAATAATGAAGAATTAAAGATGAGACGTTTCAGTACCATATTATTATATGTCACCATTGCTTTTCTGCTTCTATGGCAGTTGCCCTGGTGCTACAATTTCTTTGTCGTAAAGCCGGAGAAGTCCCCTTTTACATTATATAGTTTCGTGATTGGCGACTTCACCCTGATGGGACAAGAGGACGGAAAAGGAACCGTGCGCCGCGACCTTGCCGGCAATGTATACTCGGAAGCTGCTTTCGACAGTATTCTCCCGATGTTTTATTTCCGCCAGTTGATGTCCGACGAGCGTTTTCCGGATACTCTCAACGGAGTAGCCGTTACTCCCAAGATAGTGCAGACGGAGAACTTCAATTTCCGCAGTGTCCCTTCGGACATTAACGCACCCGTCATCGGGCTTTATCCCCTGTTGGAATCCATGTCCGGACGTGTAGACCTAAAGATGCCGGATGATGTGTTCCGCATTACTTCCAAAGGGATTGATTTTATCGACATGGCTACCAACAGTGTGAAAGCGGACAAAAGCCTTCTGTTCACGGAAGCTATGGCGAAAAAAGGATTCCGTTTCCCCGCTACGGAGATAGCAGGTAATCCGACTGTGAAGAAGGAATATGACGAAGGGTATCTTCTATTGGATGCCGACCGCCGTCTGTTCCATCTGAAACAGGTGAAAGGACGTCCTTATGTCCGTGCCATAACGCTGCCCGAAGGACTGGCATTGGAACATTTATATCTGACAGAGTTCAGAAATAAAAAGACGCTAGCCTTTATGACGGATACCAACAACAAGTTTTATGTCTTGAATAATCGTACCTATGAGGTAGTGAAAACAGGTATCCCGATGTTCAATCCCGAAACGGACGCACTGACGATTATAGGCAATATGTTCGACTGGACGGTTCGGGTAACTACTCCGGCTTCTGACAATTACTATGCATTGAATGCCAATGATTATTCACTGATTAAAGCATTAGAAAATAAGTCGAATGTTCATTCTATGCCGGGGATTACTTTTACTTCCTATACGGATAAATACGTGATGCCGCGCTTCAAATAATATTTTTGATATAGTATATAAGAAAGCGGGTGTGTCAAAGGTCGGTAATCTTATCTTTGGCACACTTTTTTGTTCTTTACTCAAAACAAAAAGGAATACTTCTCATTTATTCAACAGGAATACATACCTTTGCAACCATAGAAAGTACTTCAAGCCGCAATTGCCTCTGCGTTATACACAAACAAATACGGTTAAAGATATTATAATAATCTAAGAATCAAACCGTATGAGAATTTACAAAGCACTTCTCTTCTTAAGTCTTTTTATAACTACAATCCATAGTTGTTCACTCCCTGCCGATGACGAAGAAAAGGAAACCTACCTAGAAGAGGAAGATAATGCCACCGCTGAACTCCCCTGGGAAGGAGAAACGGATAAATTCACTATTAATGCTAAAGAAGGAGTGCGCCTGGATGCTCCACAGGAAGATGGTGGGACAGCATTTATTACCATCCCGTCCACCACCGTAAGAAATACCCGTTGGGAATTTGGAGTTCATCTCACCTTCAATCCATCTTCTAATAATTACGCACGGTTTTATTTAGCATCCTCTTCCAATATACTGTCCGGCAATCTAAACGGCTACTTTATCCAAATAGGTGGAGCAAAAGATAATGTAGCACTTTATCGTCAGAATGGTGAGCAACCGAAACTACTAGCTTCGGGAAGAGAACTGATGAAAGGAAACAATTCACCAAGGCTATACATAAAAGTAGAATGTGACAACAACGGTTACTGGACTTTTTGGACACGATTGGAATCAGAGGATGAGTACATCAAAGAGAAGCTGGTAAAAGACACCAGTATACAAAATCCAGCCTATTCAGGTATATATTGTGTTTATACAAAAACTCGCTGTAATGGATTCACATTCCATCATGTACAGCTAACGAGCAATATAGAAACGACTCCCAGCCCCGACGACACACCGGACAAGCCTGAAACTCCCGCAGACCCGGTTCTGCCCGATTACCCGGAAGAAGTAAGAGGTATATTATCATTCAATGAAGTGATGTATGACAATGCAACGGACGGTGCAGAGTACATAGAACTCTATAACCCGTCCGGCACCACCGTCTCTGTCCCGGCATTAAAACTCATAAGATATGTCGATACAGGTTCTAATTCCACAGAAACAAAAACGTCAGTCATCCTGCAACAGTCGGATGGTAATCAAATTATTAACGTTCCCCCTTATGGTTATATATGTCTTACTAAATCTCCCGCTACACTTATCAGAAAACACAAAGCTAACGAAGAAACAATCATAGAAATATCCAACTTTCCCAAGTTGACTAATGAGGACAGCTATCTGGCAATTATGACCAATGAAGAAAAGTCACGGCTTATCGACAAGTGCAGCTATTTTGAATCCATGCACAGTTCTAATACCAAAAGACATCAAGGCATCTCCCTCGAAAAGGCTTCACCGGAATTACCATCTTCAACTAGAAAGAACTGGTCTTCTTCCAAAGATTCTACTGGTGGGACGCCGGGGAGAATAAACTCACATAAATAGACTTTCCCACACCGGATACTTGGATTTATTTCATTTTCGTACGGTAATGAATGAAACACACCTATTAAATGAAAGAAATTATATATCCCCAAAAACTTTATTTGCGTACATTTGCAATCCAATGTAATAACCTTAATTATATCAATGCAATGCAAAGAAGCTACCTTATTCTTATTATTATCTGTTGTTCTATCTACGGAGTTGCACAAGCACAGGGCATCCCTGTCCCCAAACATCATCAATTGAAATGGCACGAAGCAGAGATGGGTGCTGTGTTTCATTACGATTTACACGTATTCGACGGTATCCGCTACGGACAAGGTAACAACCGTATCAATCCCATTGAAGACTACAACATTTTCAACCCGACGGAATTAAACACCGACCAATGGATAGAAGCCGCCAAAGCTGCCGGATGTAAATTCGCCGTACTGACAGCAACTCACGAAACGGGCTTCGGACTTTGGCAAAGTGATGTCAATCCTTACTGCTTAAAGGCAGTCAAGTGGCGCGACGGTAAAGGAGATATTGTACGCGACTTCGTTAATTCTTGCCGTAAATATGGTTTGCAGCCGGGCATTTATGTAGGTATCCGGTGGAACTCTCTATTAGGTATCCATAACTTCAAAGCAGAAGGGGAAGGAGATTTTGCCCGTAACCGTCAAGCATGGTACAAGCGGCTTTGTGAAAAGATGGTCACAGAACTTTGTACCCGGTATGGCGACCTTTATATGATATGGTTTGATGGCGGAGCCGATGACCCACGCGGAGATGGCCCCGACGTAGAACCTATCGTAAACAAATATCAGCCGAACTGCCTTTTCTATCACAATATTGACCGTGCCGACTTCCGTTGGGGCGGTTCGGAAACGGGCACGGTAGAATATCCCTGTTGGTCTACTTTCCCCGTTCCCTGTTCGCACCATAAACGCATTGAGAGCAATATCGACCAACTGGAACTGCTGAAACATGGAGATAAGAACGGAAAATACTGGGTTCCCGCTATGGCAGACACACCCTTGCGAGGAGCAAACGGTCGCCACGAATGGTTTTGGGAACCGGATGACGAGAATAATATTTACTCCTTGGACGTACTGATGGATAAATATGAAAAGTCGGTAGGACGGAATGCAACGCTTATCCTCGGATTAACGCCCGACCCGACCGGATTGATTCCTGCCGGAGATGCACAGCGACTGAAAGAAATGGGTCATGAAATAAACCGCCGCTTCTCTTCCCCGATAGCTGCCACTTCGGGAAATAAGAAAAGCCTGACACTGAAACTGGACAATAAGCAACGTGTGAATTACTGTATTATCCAAGAAAATATCAAAAACGGAGAACGTATCCGGCAGTATAAAATAGAAGCCAAAGTAAACGGAAAGTGGCAAACGATTTGCAACGGAGAATCCGTAGGGCATAAACGTATTGAAAAGTTCACCCCCGTAGAAACGGATATATTACGGTTGATTGTAAACGAATCTGTCGCGCTACCGGACATTATCAATTTCAGTGCATATTCCATAGAATAAAAGAAACATCCAGAAAAGCCCGGCATTATTAAAATAAAGAAATAACACAAAACTTTCCCCCATGAATAAAAAGACATTATTTCCCCTCGCACTCGTGCCCTTTGCAGCAACCAGTCTGCAAGCACAAAGCAATGTACAAAGCAACGTACAAACCGAACGTACAGACAAACGCCCGAATATCATTCTCTTTATGGTGGATGATATGGGATGGCAGGACACGTCACTTCCTTTTTGGACACAAAAGACGCATTACAACGAACTGTACGAGACTCCGAACATGGAAAGGTTGGCTCGTCAGGGAATGATGTTTACCCAAGCGTATGCCAGCAGTATCAGTTCTCCTACGCGATGCAGCCTCATCACCGGAACAAATGCAGCACGCCACCGTGTAACCAACTGGACACTGCAAAAGAATACGATGACAGACCGCAAGGACAGTCTGCTGGCTATTCCCGACTGGAATTATAACGGTGTCAGCCAAGTGCCCGGCACTAACAATACCTTTGTAGGAACTTCTTTCGTACAAATCCTAAAGGACAGCGGTTATCATACCATCCATTGCGGAAAAGCCCATTTCGGTTCTATTGACACTCCGGGAGAAGACCCGCACCATTGGGGATTCGAGGTAAACATAGCCGGACATGCTGCAGGCGGACTTGCCAGCTATCTCGGAGAAGAGAACTACGGACATACCAAAGACGGAAAGCCGGTTTCACCTATGGCTGTTCCCGGACTTGAGAAATACTGGGGCACGGAAACGTTCGTTACCGAAGCATTAACCTTGGAAGCTATCAAAGCACTAGACAAAGCTAAAAAATACAACCAGCCTTTCTACCTGTATATGGCTCAATATGCCATCCATGTGCCTCTCAATAAAGACATGCGCTTCTACGATAAGTACAAGAAAAAAGGTATGACCGACCACGAAGCCGCTTATGCCACTCTTATCGAAGGAATGGATAAGAGTTTAGGCGATTTGATGGACTGGCTGGAAAAGAATGGAGAAGCTGACAACACTATCATCATCTTTATGAGTGATAACGGCGGACTTGCTTCGGAATCGTACTGGCGTGACGGAAAGTTGCACACACAAAACCATCCGCTAAACAGTGGGAAAGGTTCGACTTATGAAGGTGGTATCCGCGAACCAATGATTGTCAGTTGGCCGGGAGTAGTAGCTCCGGGCAGTAAATGCGGCAACTATTTACTGATTGAAGACTTCTATCCCACTATTCTCGAAATGGCAGGAATCAAGAAATACAAAACGGTTCAACCGATAGACGGAGTCAGCTTTATTCCTCTATTGAAGCAAACGGGTAATCCTTCCAAAGGACGCAGCCTTTTCTGGAATATGCCCAACAACTGGGGAAATGACGGGCCGGGCATTAACTTCAACTGTGCAGTCCGCAACGGAGACTGGAAATTGATTTATTATTATGGCAGCGGGAGAAAAGAATTATTCAATATCCCGGATGATATAGGCGAAAGTAATGACCTCAGCGCACAACACCCGGACATTGTGAAGAAACTATCCAAAGAGCTAGGTAACTACCTGAGGAAAGTAGACGCACAGCGTCCAACCGTCAAAGCAACCGGAAAGCCCTGTCCGTGGCCGGATGAAATCAATTAGTTCATTCTGTAAAAAAGCGTTCTAAACATAAAGTGTGGCGGGGAGTGTGGATTTATTCCACACTCCCCGCCACACTTTCCACATATTCCCCACTGCTTTCCACACCTATGTATTATCCGATTTCTTTATTATCCCATTACTTATCAGCGTTTTACAAGCATCTTATTTTCTTTGGCACGTACTTTGACCTTTATTAGGAGTTAATGTAAAAGCAATAACCGATTCCTTAACACAAAAAAGAATTGAAAACATATGTCTAATTATCATTAAAGCAAACGATTATGAAGAAATTAGTATTAGTAGTAGCAATGTTTATGTTTGTTTGTGGTGGTTCATTCCTTGTAAAGGCTCAGAACTCTGCCGAAGCTGTGACAGCCCAGGCAGGAGTTAATGCCTCACTTATCGTTAATGATACAGTAGTGAAAGATACTGTAACCAAAGACGAGCCTGTGAAAACGGAACTGAGTGCACCAACCGCTTTTGTCAATGATACAGTCGTGAAAGACACTGCATCCAAAGACAAACCGGCTGAGCCTGTCAAGGAATAACCTTGCCAATAACAAGCAGGACATAGTCTGCCGAACAATAGTAAGCACACTACAAAAAAGCCATCCCTACTTCGTCTATTCCGGGGATGGCTTTTTTGCGTTTATATCAAGTCTAATAAAGTAATAAATTTATGTGTCCGGGCTTCTCAATCCAATATTTACGGAAAAGTTCTTCGTAATTCTTGGAAGGGTCAAAATGTCTTGCCCTGTATAGTAACCAGCAAACTTGTTGCTGTGAATTATCCCAGCCGCTAATCTGCCTGTAAGGAGCAAACTCTTTCTCTGTTTTACCTTGATAAGTAGCTATAAAATCGAGCGCCTTACCAATGCATCTTCCATCATCCGACGTACGATGATAAAGAGCAGGAAGCAAAGGTTTTGCCATTTCGCAAATCTCCAGCATATGAATAAGATTATATTCCGAATACGAGTGTCCTAAAGAGCGTGCCAATTCCAAAGGCATTTTGCCGTCAGGTTCTATCTGTTTATACAACCGATTGGAATGAAGTCCGTCAATCAATTTGAAAGCAGTATCATTGTCACGCAAAAACAAAGATATAGAAATAAGCAGTTCATCATATGCAACGGCATGGTTATTCTTGGTTCGGCTTTCCTCTTTACCTACTTTACTTGTCGTAAGCCAGGTATTAAATTTACGGAACCATACTTTCAAATCATTATCCACCCGCTCCGTATAACAGGATGAAGATTCCAGCAACCCTATCGAACTCAGTACGTCAACAAAAATACGCCCTTCGATTATTCCGGCTGCATGTCCCATGTCACCGTCATTACCAGGAATAACTTGTGCATACAGCAAATGAGGAGTCATCTTTGAATTCGCATTGATAAACCAGACCTTTAAGTGTTCGACCGCCTTCTTCGCAAACCGCTCATCGTCACTGAAGAAATAAGCGGCACTCAGCCTAACCACATTCTTGCACATCTGTACCTGATACGTAGCATCATACTTTTTATAATTAGGATTACGAACGCCATCCTTTTGAAACCAGGGTTTTCCATCAGGAGTATCCGGATTCGGCCAACTGTATTTTCCTACTGTAATAAAATCGTGTTTGTTGCCGCTAATCGCCACACACTCGTCCGGCTTATTCATTACCGAAGGAGCTTTGCACTTCAACAAAGCCGTAGCTTCCTTTATCAGTTGTTTGTAGGGCAACTCATAAGTTTTGTCTCCCGCTTTCAAACCTTTCTTTATACGAAGCATATTCTCATAATTCCAAAGCATTGCCGCAGGACGTTCCTTTTCCAAAACTCTATAAGTAACTTTTATCTTACCCTCAGCCCTTTTATCTCTCAACACAATTCCTAAACGAGTATAAGGCTTCCCTTTTTCACTTATCACTTCTTCTTTTATATCAAAAGTACATCTATCTGCATCAATGTCAACCTGTACTCTTTCTTTTCCACGCATCAATAAGAGTGTGTTTTCTCCACTCTTCTGCCATTTGGCACGAGTAATAAGGGCTGTCTCAAAAGCCTCGGGTTTCGAGAAAGAATAATTATCCACTACCTCCAAAGCAGGTTGTTCACTGGCACGGTGGAAAACAAATGTACGAGTCAGCTTCTTTAAAGAAGGTACCGGATAGGCTGAAGTGAAATCAAATGCAAAGATATCCGTACCTTCTGAAAAGTCAGTCTTTATTATCTTTGCTTCCGCCTTTTTACCATCAATCTGTTCTGTACCGGCTACATAAGGTACAGGATGTCCATAAGAAGCCAAGGTTTTAAATGCCGTATAGCGTTCCGGGCTGAACGTACGGCTATCGTAAGGAACCAGACCGGGGTCTTCAATCATCGTTTCTTTCCCGACTACCATTGTATATGAGCCTATATCATTGTGATTGTGATGTTCATTGTTATTTCCGCCCTTTAAAGCAACTCCCATCTTGCAAGTCGAATCCTGGTCAGTACGTACTATCAACAAACCACCATAAGGAAAATAAGAACGTAAAGTTTCTTTTTCCTTATTCATTGCTGTTTGTTTACCCAATTTCGTTGCACGTGGAAATACATTAATAATGCAATCGCTCATATTGAATGTCAGTCCCTCATTGTAATATTTATCAGAAGGTAACTGTAGCCCCACTGTTCTATTCAAATAACGCATTATATTCCGGGAAGGAGAACTTCCTGTTTTACAATCCGCAATAGCCGGATATATCTCATTGATAATTTCCAGATTAGAAGGAAAGCAGGCTATTTTATAGATTTTTTCCGGAGACTGCTGAAACAAGTCCAGCTTCCCTCCCGTATCCAACCATAATTTCTCACGAAGCGTAATATAATGCATCATTCCAAAGTTGTAGTAGCCTAATCCTTCTGTACAATAACCATCGTCCAAGAAACCTGCTATAAAGTTTTGAATATACCGTTCGGCGATAGCGGCATATTTAGCCCGCTCCAGCTTATCCGGTATTAATGTCAATGCCGCACAAGTTACCCCGTCCAGGCAAGCGGCATTCCAGTTATTAGTACCGGTTAACCACCAGTGGTCTTTATTTTTACCGTTGATAGTTCCCATCAAAGGATGAAAAGCACGAGTATAAAGTTCTGCCAGCAAATCGGTACGTAACTTGGCAGGCAATTTGTCATCAAGCAAATAAACCGCCTGAGAAAGATGGACTGCATTGAGTGCAGTAGCCAGTTCAACGAATCCTTTATAATTGTGTTTATAATAATGTTTCGGATTCACCCAGGTTTTCTGCTTCATTATATCATAGATAGCATCCTTTACCATTTTGGTGAAGCGCCCCTTATTCTCCAGACACTCTGCCCACACTAAAATGGATAAACATTTTAAACGGTTATTTATCATGTCCTTTCCCGATTGTGTGTCTCCGTCGGTAAATACCCGGTCGTATAATTTCTGATCCCAAACTGGAAATCCTTCACGAAGCATCTTCTCCGCTTCATTCATTGTTTTTTTATATTTGCCCGTAGCATATAGTTTATCCCAAGCCACGCGGTTCTTATAAGTGTCGCCCAATCCGAACGGAGCATCCGGCAACATATCTGCAATCTCTTTTACCCGTTGCATATCAATTGCCTGCAACTTTACTTTGGGCGTACTTTCGGCTTGTGCCCATAAATCATCGGACATTCCAAACAGGAACAAAAAGAAAAATAGAAGATAAGTATTATGTTTCATATTAGTTGATAGTTTACAAATGGTCTACTGGATTAAACTCTCTCTGGTTCTTTGAAGGAATACCTTTTATCAAAGCTTTCTTCAGTTCTGGCAAATATTGCTCATAAATGTCCTTAGGCTGGCATTTTTTCTCTTTACACAGAAGCACGCCGATAGCTACGACTTCCCCCATCATCCCTATTGTACCCTGTACTCGTGTGGAAGCCAATGCTATACGAGTGACACTAATATTCCGTCCCGCCATAAACATATTAGAAATATTCCGGGAGTAAAGACACCGGAAAGGAATTAAATAGGGTTTGTTCACATTCTTGCCAGCTACCATATTCTCTACTTTCCCGATAGGATTATCATTATGTTTTTGTACGGAAAGAAACTCCTCCCGGGGAAAATAAACAGAGTTTTCCGGATGAGGAAAATGTTGGTCAATACTATATGTAGCCACTACTGCACCATCTGTATATCCGGTGTTCTGTTCTAAAATATCGCGTTGAGTGAGAATATAATCCCCCATCAGGCGTCTTGATTCTCTCTTCCCCAAAATAAACGATACGTCGTTCAATACAGATTTAGTGTATTCACTTTTAAAGGAAGCGTTATTCTTCAGGTATGACCAGTTGCCATAAATAACCCGGAACCAATAATCTCTTATCTGTTCGGCATCCGTAATCTGATTCTTGTAGAATCCCGTTTCCCAGTACCAGACAAAGCCCATAACTTTCTGACAGGTTCTCTCCGTAAACTTCACTGCCCAAGGCAGTGTGGGAAAAGATGATAACGTATCGGTTTGCTGTGCCTGCCATTTTACCGTAGCTCCCAATGTCAGGCTGTCATTTACCTCAGGCGCCATGTCTTCATTGAATTCACTACGCAGTTCACGTCCCATCCTATAATCCGCACCGGCTAAATACCCCAAGTTTCCATCTCCCGTACAGTCAGAGAAGAAACTTCCTGCATATTCATATTCTTTACCGGTTGTTATATCCTTGGCTATTACTGTATGGATTTGCGTTCCCCGCTTAGTCACGGCAAAAACATGCTGATTATAAACTACTGTAAGATTCTTTTCCTCAGATATTATTTTCTCCGTAAGAGCATAGTTCTTATATATATTACCTAACTCAGCCAATACATTCCCAATTTCCGGATAAGGCTCCTTACGAATCCCTCCCAATGTACCGATAGATACTTCCGGGCTATTATTGCCGCCAACTACGGGACGGTTTTGTATCATCAACGTTTTCAGCCCCAGTCTGGCTGCTGCAATGGAAGTACATAATCCGCCAACACCACCACCGACTACAACAAGGTCATATTTTTCTTCAGAGACTATTTTTTGTACTCCCGAAAATTGTCGCCGCAGGACAGATAACTTTTCCCCCGACGCAGGAAGGTTGAGCGCCGCATCCGTTGACAGCACTATCGCATCACAACGCCCGGCGAAACCTGTAAGGTCGTGAAGCTTTATCTGAACCTTTCCTTTCTGAAGACGGCTCTTTCCGGCATATTGCCATCCCCACTGCGATGTTGTTCCAAGAACATCACCGACCTGCCTGTTATCAATAAAGAGCTTGAATATTCCGGGATACTGCTTGTCATTCCATGGTGCGTTCCAGTTATAAGTTCTTACCCATACATGATAATCATCCGCCTTATCAATCTGTAAAGAAGTGGTGGCATCTTCAACCGGACGCCCGTTCCCATGTGCCATCAGATAAGGTGAACCCATCTGGTCCATAAACTGTGCATCAACCACCCATCCGCCTTTATGTTCGAATTGTTCCGCTTCCACCCACAATGTCTGAGCGAAAAGCGGCAAAGTAAAAGTCTGTAAAAGCAGAAATATCCCAATGCTCGTTATCAAGTAAGGAAGCTTATAAAAAATATTGCCCTTCATCTTTAAGTCTTTTTCTGAGTTTTTGAACATCTACATCATGCACATCGGGCCGGGTCATTAATACAGCGTGAGCCGCTGCCATCCCTGCCGCTTCGCCTGTCACTAACGAAGCAGGCATTATACGTACACTTCCGTAGATTAAGTGGTCGGCAGAGATACACCGTCCCGCTGTTAATAAGTTCTTCATCCCTTTCGGAGTAAGAACACGATAAGGAATACCGTGCGACTCTCCTTTTTTATAACGGGGGATAGAGACCTTTTTACTATGAACATCAATATAATAGCAATTGCGCCCTATTTCATCCTCAAAGGTACGTCTATCCTTCCAGTCATCAATTGTCAATGTATAATCACCTAGAATTCTCCGGCCTTCACGAATACCGACTAGAGAAGCAGTATTGGTCAGGCTGCTCTGTCCAAAAGTATCCGGATAAGTTTCACGTAATGCCCTCAAAGCCTCTTCAGCTATTTTTCTTCCTTTAATAGCTCCGGCTGAAAGTTTCTCTGCATCCGTTCCATCCATATTATGAATATGCCCTGCGTTAAACTGCACCGAATTCTGGGTTACAAACACATTATTGAAATGAGTATCCAGTAAAGGATATTTTTTAGTTGCAATCATTGCTGTCAATGACTTCTTCATTTCCTCGTAAGTAGGCTTGAACGTATTCTGATAAGTCTCCTTATTTACATTATCCAGCATAAAGCAAAGCGTAGCCGACTGCATCTTTCCCTTTTCATCTCCCTTTTGAAAAGACGCCCCTGCCCATGCTGAGATGTCACCATCACCGGTACAGTCTACATAGACTTTAGCCTTATAAGCTGTCAATCCATTTTTATTGGCAACAATAATAGCATCAATTTCATCATCAGCATTTTTTATAACATCTGCCACACGAGTATAAAACAAGACTTTTGCGCCGGAAGCCAAAACCATATCATCATATACCTTCTTCAGATACTCTGCATGAATCGGCACCCAATCCAGTTGTTTCTTAGAAATATGAGGAACGCCTTTCTTCGATTCCATCAATACCCGTTCGGCAATGCCGCGATAAATAATTTTCTCCTTGTCTGTAAACGGACACCAAGCTGGTATCAGTCCTAATGTCCCCATGCCTCCCAATGCTCCCATTGCCTCTATCAGAAGAGTCCGGGCGCCTTCGCGTGCAGCGGCTATCGCCGCTGCGCATCCGGAAGGTCCACCACCAACAATTATCACATCCCACGATTTATCATATTTGATATTTTTCGGTGTGAACTGATAACTATTTTTTCTTGTATTTTCTACTGAAGAGCCTTGTACTGAAGAGAAACCGCTTAAAGCTATTCCTCCTCCCAACAAAGCCATTCTTTGGATAAATTTTCTTCTTTCCATGAGTTTTCTATTAATTCAAAGGAAACTTGTCGACTACATGTATAACTCCATTTGTCGGACGGATATTACTCGTCACAACCGGGGTTCCGGCAGTAGCCACCGCAGCGTAATGAATCCTCATATTATAACCTGTTACCGTATTAATCCACATATACATTTTCTTATCCCTATTTATCGGTTTCATCGCTACCGGATTTATTGTCAATTCCAAACTGGATATCGGTTCTTCCAACATCAGAGAATTCAATAAATCCTTTATATCCTTATCAGACATATTATCCAGTCCTGCATATTTTTTAGTCTGAAAGTAAGCTACAAAAGCAACATCATTCATCACAATATAAGTACGGTCTGATGCTTCATACTCATCTTTGAATCCTACCCGGTCGACAGCCTGACATAAAATTCCCATATCAATCTCCTTGCGGCTTTGTATAAACTCATAGGCTGTTTGGTCCAAATAAGCATTTCCCGGAGTATATTCATAGTCATAATCTTCCTGCAAATCATATCCGAACAAGCTGCAAGAAGAAAAGCTGCATGTCACAATCAATACCAAAAGCGAATTTAATAATCTATTTTTCATAATCATATTTTATTTATAAAGAGTTTGCTAACAATCAATATTCTCCAAACTGCTTCAAATTAGCATTATCTAAAATATTATCATAGAGTACCGGACTATACAACTGCCAGTCATGTTCAAACGTCTTATAGGTGATGGTTGCGTCATATAATTTCAGATAGTTCTCAAAATAATCATTCATCACCTGTTTGGCACGTCCCGTACGAATCAAATCGAACCAGCGATGCCCCTCGCCAATCAGTTCCATCTGCCTTTCCTGGAGAATATCACTTTCAATAGCGTATATCAAATCATTCCCGGATAATCCCTCATAATCAGCAAGCTTCTTTTCCGTCAATCCGGCACGTTTGCGTATATCAGTCAAGAGTTTCAAAGCGTCATCCGGTCTTTTTAATTGGTTCAGTGCTTCCGCACGCAGCAGCATAATTTCTCCCAAACGATAAACAGGGATATATTTTTCATTGGTTTCCGCCACTCCCACTCCCGGTTCCCATTTCCAGATAGCGGCTCCTTTGGGAAAATCAGTGATATGTGAATCCGTATATACCAATGCCTTGTTTAAAGTCTGGCTTCCTCGAAGGTCGTCGGCATAATCTCCCGATTGCCATGCTTCCCGTATTCCTTTAGAAGGTATCATTTGCGGAGAATTCATTCCATTCATTTTATAAATGGCATTATTTTTCCCATTATTCTCAAACAGCCATTTTAATGTCCATATATTTTCTGATGTAGTAGCCTTAGAACATACGGTAGCAAACTCGGCTCCGGAAACTAAAGAATATTTTTCCGCCAATACCAAACCGGTATATTTTTCTGCCGTCACATAATCATGAGTCCACATCGCATAATGAGCATACAGACAATACAAGGCTGCCGGACTGAATGTGTAAAGTTCTGTACTCAGACCTACATAGTTTATCAAACCGACCGCTGCTTCCAAATCATCCTTAATCTGTCCCAGGATTACTTCTTGGGATGATTGCGTTGGTTTATCAACTTCTTCCAATGATAGAGTGGGCTTGGTAATCAAAGGAACATCACTCCATATACGCACCATGTTGAAATAGCAGAATGCACGCAAGAAATAAGCCTCAGCCATATAATTGTTCTTTTCCTGTTCCGGCAGATTCTTGATTTGTGGTATAAAATGTATAGCATAATTAGCCGTCGATACAGATTTATACCAGGTATTCCAATTGGTAGACGGATGCACTGAATTCAAGTTATTGGTGTTCACCAGTTTCATAGGCATACCGTCACTGGAAGTTGAGGCTCCGACAAAATTATCCGAGCGTCCCTCAAACCAAGACATATAGTTACCACCGGAGTTCCGATTAAAATTTAACAGAAAGTCTGCATAAATAGAGTTTAACCCAGCACGGGCATCTTCTCCCGTTTTCCAGAATATAGATGTAGAAATATCACTGACAGGCTCTACATCCAGGAAATTATTGAGACAGGATGTGCAAAGTAGAGCAATACACATTACCGCAAATATCTTTTTCATCATTTTCATATATTTAGAAGTTAACATTTAAGCCGAATAATAATTCTTTGCTGCGAGGATACGAACGTGAGTCATTGCCAATAGCGAAACCGGTGCCTGGAACTTCCGGGTCAAATCCGGAATAATTTGTCCAGGTGAAGAAATTCTGCATCATCGCCGACACGCTGACACTTTCCATCTTTATTTTTTTCGCCCACTTCTTAGGTAAAGTATAAGCCAGACGGATATTCTTTAAACGAATGTAAGAACCGTCTTCCACCCATAAGCTGCTTTCTGCACGTGTGTTATCCTGTGCCAAAGTTCCTATCGGACGGGGAAACTTGGCAATATCCCCCGGTGCTTTCCACGAATTTGCTATATTAATCGGATTACCCCGGTTAAGAGAAGACCAGCGATGTTCCGAACGAATCTGTTCATATGCATTATAAACATCACCGCCAAAGGCAAATGTGAAGAAGAACGATAGAGTAAGACCTTTGTAAGTAAACTCATTATTAAAGCCTCCTGTCACTTTAGGCTGACCGCATCCCAAGACCTGACGGTCTTCCGCGTCAATCACACCATCTTTGTTTACGTCATCCCACATCACATCACCACCTTCAAGTACGGCATTATTGGCTGTCATCTTCTTTATGTCTCCCGTATATTCTTTTCCATCCAACTCGTAACGGACGAAATGGTCTTTCTCATCAAAAACAGGAGTCAGTTGCTTCCACTCCGGCGTAAATGCATTCGATTCCGTATATGGAAAAATACCTTTTGCTTTCCAGCCATAAATAGTTCCTACCGCATAACCCTGGTCTATCAAAAATACATTGTTTACAATCTGGCGTCCACCTTCAGGAATGGAAACAATCATATTTTTATTGAATGAAAGGCTGAGATTTGTAGACCATGAGAAATTCTTCGTTTGAATATTATCGGAAGAGACTGCAATTTCCCATCCCTTATTCTCCACGTCCCCCACATTCTTGAAAGAAGAACTGAAACCGCAAGTCTGCGGCAATGGTACTTTATATAAGACATCATTTGTCTTTTTATTGTAATAATCAACGTTCAAAGAGATACGTCCATCCAGAAACATGATATCAAGACCGATATTGGTTTGTTTCGTTTCTTCCCAACCCAAATTTACATTGGATAGCTGGTTGGGATAAATACCGGGAGAATCTGCATAATAATTAGTAGTGTAAAGTCCCAGTGAGGCAAAGTCGCCTGCTGCCTGATTTCCGGTAACTCCATAGCTGACACGCAGCTTGCCATCATGTAATACAGGTTGCGCCCATTTCAAAAACTTCTCGTCCGAAAAGCGCCATCCTAAAGATACCGACGGGAAGAAAGCCCAACGATTATCACGTCCGAAACGGGAAGAACCGTCATAACGCAAATTGGAATTAAACAAATAACGGCTTTTATAACTATACGATGCCCGTCCGAAGAAAGAAGACATACGGTTACGGCTCCAGGTTGCCTTAGTATCATTCATATTGACTCCCTCAAAAGTATTGCTTATTTCAAGGGCATCCGTTATATTATCCGTTACAGACAGTCCCGTTACATCAACGTTCGACTCACGTAAGCTGAAGCCCCCCATCAGAGTCATGTTATGTCCCGATTTGAACTTCTTACTGTAAGTCAGTACATCTTCATGCGTCCAGCCGGAATACAGGGTTTCTTTATTTATAGCCGACCTGCGTTTGTCAGTAGTCAGTATCTCCGGACGGAAACGGGCATATTTCTCCAGGTTGAAATTAGCCGCAATACTGGATTTCAACACTAAATTCTTAGTAAATGAGTACTGGATATATTCATAAATATTAGCTGTATATTTACGGTAATCATTTTTCCCCATCACACTTTCGGCAACCGGATTACTGATATTCCCTATATTCTCCAGAAACGAACCATCCGGTGCATAGATCGGATAATTAGCCGGACGCTGGAATATACGGTTACGAGATTCTGACGTGGCCTTCCTCTGATTAGTTAGTGCCAAATAAATACGGCTTCCGATAGAAAGACGGGGAGTGGCATCATAAGTCACGTTTATACGTGAAGACAATCTCTTGTTATAGGTATTGATTTGAATACCTTCGGCGCCCAAGTAACCCAGGCTCAGATAATACTTCACTTTCTTTTCGGCTCCCGCTATACTGGCATCCAACTGATGAGTATAAGCCGTACGGAAAATCAAATCCTGATAATTATGGTCTTCTATTTTCATCGGATTCAATGAATCACGAGAAATAGATGTAGCTTTTCCACCGGACATATAGCTGCGTAATGCTTCATACTCAAGCCCCTGCATACGGTTCATTTGCGGCAATGTTTTAGATATGCTCGACTGAGTCAGTGCATAATTGACACTGATTCTCGGCTTAGACGATTCACCTTGTTTCGTAGTAATAATAACGACTCCATTAGCCGACCTTGAACCGTAAATCGCTGTAGAAGCCGCGTCTTTCAGTACTTCAACAGAAGCAATGTCACGAGGATTCAGGTCATCAATATTGTCCACTTCCATTCCATCAACTACAAATAAGGGATTAGAACCGCCTTCACTCAAGGTAGATGTACCACGGATACGGAAAGTAGAACTACTTCCCGGTTCTGAAGAAGTCATAATATCAAGTCCTGAGATTTTGCCTTGCAAAGCCGTACTCAAATCTATAGGCTGTGAAGATTCTATATCCTTGGCACTGACAGACACGATTGCGCCTGTTATATCCCTTTTCTTCATGGAACCGTATCCTACTACCACCACTTCATCAAGATTCTGCGTCATTTCATGCAGGGTCACTTCCTTATGCCGGGAACCTTTCACGTCGATTGTTACCGGTTTATATCCCATACAGGAAATTACAAGTTGTGCATTGGGAGCGACTGTTATAGAGAAGCGCCCCTCAAGGTCAGTAGTCAGTCCGGTCTTAGTGCCTTTCACCACAATACTGGCCCCGGGAACAGGTCCCAGCTTATCCGAAACCACACCGGTTATTGTTATATTTTGGGCTATAACAGTTTCTCCGAGCAAAAGAAAAAGCAAGAATAAGATTGTGTTAACTCTTTTCATGTTTATAGATTTATAGGGTATTACATAGATTCACTGACAACAACCGTAACAGCATGCCATTTAGCACTACCAGTTTGAGATATTACCTGGAATTTCACTTTGTTATCAGCCGGAGTTGCAAAATTCCAATCCGTTTCCGGGTCTTTTGAAAAAGTCGCGTTCTTTGAGTCAACCGCCAACTCCATCAACGGACGTAACTTACTGATATCCGTACCGGCAGGCACTGTGACAGTAGCATTATTATTAGCAAAAGAACCACGGGGAACCGTACCGTCAGCAAAAGGAACATCAGGAAAAGAAATAGCATACAATGTATTTCCTTTATACTTATACGTATTCTTCACAATGAGTGAATATACCGCCACTTTCCCGCTTTGCGCAATAGCTGTATATTCCAAATCCGGTTGTGAAAAGTCTACCGGTTCAATATTCCCCGGAGTCACCGTCGTATAAGGAGACAATACAATTTCAGGCCGTATCTTTGTCATATCAATATTGTCCGGCAGTTCAATGGTGATTGTCTTATTGCTTTGGTCAATAACTCCTTGATGATTCACAAATATATTACCGGCATTATATCCAGGCTTTACTGTAAAACCAATAATACTTCTCATATTAGACTTCGGCGCATCGCCTGCATCTTGCTTATCACAAGCTATCACAACTCCCAGAATGAGTAGCAATATACTTAGCTTACCAATCAACAGTTTTTTCATGTTTACATATAATTTATAGGTTTAACAATAGCGTTTTTCGTTTTATTTCACTTTACTCTTTCTTCTTTTTCCAGCTTCAGCATTTCAGAAGCAGCCATCAGAAATGCCCCACTTCCATATTCCTGATTATGCCCTATCTCTACCTTCTCCGGTTTAGCACCTATCAACTGGACATAACCGAGCTTACCTTCATGGTTGACAGATTCCACCAATCCTTGCCACCCCTTTTTCACCTGGGGCAAGAAAATCTCCTTATCAAGCAAACCATTGTTCACTCCCCACGCAAGAGCATACGTAAAGAACGTACTGCCACTTGTTTCCTTTACAGGAATATCGTCCGGGTCCAGAAGGCTGGGACGCCACAAACCATCCGCCTGCTGAAGAGGTGCTATCTTATGTATCATCTGCAAATACAACTCTTCATACTTAGGATAATCAGGATGCTTCTTATTCATCATAGCGAGTATTTGCGCCAAACCACCGAGTACCCATGCATTCCCACGTGACCAGAAGGATTTTTTGCCATTGGCTGTCATTGCATTGAAATAGTTCTTGTCCCGATAAAAAAGGCTATCGGGCTTACTATACAGGAAGTCTGTCGTATCCCAGTACATATCATGCAGATAAGAGTAATACTTTTCATCCCCCGTGAGTTTCCCTAATCTAACCAATACCGGTGGCTCCATAAACAGGGCATCGCACCACCACCAGTCTACCCGTCCCGGTTTAGGGTCGGCAATAAGACTGTCAATCGACATTTTTATCCCATTCAGCATTTCTTCCCTGCGAACCACAGCATATGCGTCAAGATAAGCCTGTCCACAAGCCAAATCGTCAGCATGGCGAAATTTCGGACCTCTTTTCCACCCCCAGCCTTCACCCCAACGCAAAGCCTGATTCAGAAAAGTAGTATCCTGCGTAGCATTGTATGCATACATCACTCCCGAATAAAAAACAGACCTGGCCCATTGCTCCTGCCAGTCATTCAAAGAATCGGGATGAGCGACTTGCCATCGTGCCACTTTAAGCATGATGTCTTTTATAAAGGTCTCATTGTAGATTTCTCCCGTTGCCTTCTCCTTTTTCTGTGTAATCATGTTACATCCTGTAAAAAAGAGCAACAGCAAACATGTAGAGAACAGAATAACGTAGTTTCTCATGATAAAATAGATATATTGAATTTAATTATACTTTCCTCAGCTTACATTATCAAGTCTGATTCTGACGCAAAAGTATGCCCGGCAAGTATAAATCATTTGCCCATTTCCGCTAAAATTTAGTCTGAATTGCCTTTTTACCGCTATTTGAGAAAGAGAGCAAAGAGTTTCGAAAAAAAGAATACCGGCATTGGTCACCCTATCCAATTACAGTGTTATTTCTTTCTATTATTTTGAATAAAGATTGTTGGAGTCATCCCGAATTCCGCCTTAAAAGCACGGGTGAAATATGAATTACTTTCAATGCCGACCTGTGCCATCACATCGCTGACTGACAGATTTTCATCAATCAACAGACGGGCGGCCTTATGCAAGCGGTAAGAACGAATAAACTCCACAATAGATTTATCCGTCATTGTCTTAATCTTACTGTACAGTTTACTCCGGCTCATGGATAACTGTGAAGCAATGTAATTCACATCCACATCCGACTGTTCCATACAAGAGTCAATGACAGCAGTCAATTGCTTCATAAATTCATTATCCTGCTTGTTGGAAACCAGCTCCGGGCTATCGGCAAAAAAGAATCTGGCGTAGTGTTCCTTCAAATGCTGCTGTCTCACAAATATGTTCTGTATGGACTGTAACAGCAACCGCATATCTATCGGTTTCTCAAAATAGGCATCCGCTCCCGACTCAGTCCCTTCCAGCCTGTTCTCCATTCCTCCTCTTGCCGTCAGCATGACAAATGGAATATGCGAAGTATCTACGTTACTTTTCACTTCCCGGCACAAAGTTATCCCATCCTTCAATGGCATCATCACATCACTGAGAATCAAATCAATCTCCATCTTCGATAAAAGTTCTGAGGCTTCTAAGCCATTGCCGGCCTCGGTAATATCATAGAATTCAGAAAGTACTTCCCGAATCACCGAACGTACACTTTCATTATCCTCAACCAAAAGAATTCTCTTTGACTGACGGAACCGGGGAATAACCGTATCTATTGTAATTCTCTGTGCCTGTTCTTCCGGTTCTGTCGTATCAGCAAGCATCTCACAAGTATTCATCACAACCGCCCTTTCAGTATCATATCCCTCAGAAGCAAAATCAGCTTTATCATATACATCCGCAGAACGATTCAAAGCTACCATAAAATCCGCTCCTTTATTCCGCTCGCTATAAATACTTATACTTCCTTTATGCAGCAGTACAATACTTTTCACCAATGCAAGCCCGATACCGGAACCGATATGCGTTTGGCTATCAGATGTATCTATCTTATAGAAACGGGTAAAAACATTCCCGATAGATTCCGGTGAGATACCAATACCCGAATCAGAGACGACAATACCGAACAAGCTATCCGACACATCCCCACCCTCTTGATAATGATACTTAAAGTCGGATTTAAACACTGTAACGTCATAGTAAGTCTGAATGGAAATTACCCCTCCTTTCGGAGTAAACTTAAATGCATTATTTAATAAATTCAGCACGATTTTCTCCATGCATTTCACATCGACAGCGAAAGGGGATTCAAGTCGCGGGTCAAACACTGTCTCAAAACTAATCTCTTTCGAAACTGCGTAGTCCTTAAAATCCTCAACCAAACCACGTATCAAAGCATTTACAGACATAAAAGACAAGTGCAACTTCATTTTCCCATTCTCAACCGTCCTGAAGTCCATGAGTTCATCAACTAGATTTAGCAGGCGCCTGGTATTGCCATTAAGCAAATTATAATGCCTTCCTCCTATTCCTTCTTCTTTTAACTTGTCAAGTGAAGACATCATCAGAAACAAAGGAGTACGGAACTCATGGGATATATTAGTAAAAAAGCGCAACTGAGCCTGATGCATATCTTCCCTACGCTCCATTTCCAGATTATCCATATAACGCTCCAAACGTTGTTTCTTACGGTTGTAATAATAGTAAACAATCCAAAAAAGAATACCGGAAATCCCCATCGTATAAATAAGATATGCCCACCAGCTCAACCAGGGAGCAGGCAAACATTTTATTTTTATAGAGACAGGCGAAGTTCCCCACACGCCATCATTGTTGGCCGCCAGCACTTCGAATGAATAATCTCCCGGCGGTACCTTGGTATAAGAAGCCATACGGCTGAAGGCATCCGCCTCAATCCAGTCGTTATCATACCCTTTCAACCTGTATTTAAACATATTCTTCTCAGGTATAAGATAATTATCCGATGAGAAACGGAAGCCGAAAGTAGTATTCTCATGAGTCAGAACAACTTCTTTTGTAAGATTAACCGGTCGGGATAACGGTGTATTTTCCGTAGAGGTTGTTGCTAATTGATTATTGATATAAAAATCCGTAATCCTTGCCGACGGAATGAAATCATTAACCTTTACTTTATCGGGATAAACTATCGTAAAACCATTTCCACCACCAAAATACAATTCTCCGTTCTGCCCTTTCATGCAAGCTTTCGGATTAAAAACAGCCCCTTGTATTCCATCCCGCTTATCAAAACGATAAAAGATTCCACCGGACTTATCATATTTGAACAGTCCGTTGTCTGTTCCCATCCATGGATTTCCGGAATCATCAATACAAATGCTATAAATAGCAGAAATATTATATTTAAGAATCTCATCATATACTTCTGTCCGGTTTTCCTCTTCATTGTACCTCATCAGTCCCGCCCCGATAGTACCCATCCACACATCTCCCTGTTCATCAACGCAAATCGTTTCAAGTTGGCTGTGTCCCAATCGTGGAGAGACGATTTGTTTTGTCTTTTTAGTATGGATATCCATTTTTAAAAGCTGGTCTTCTTTGGCAATCCACAAGTTACCATCCTTACTCTTGCATATATCAGATATACGGCTGGTGTATAGGGCATCTATGTCATAATTGTAGAAACGGTTCTGGGCGAAAGAATAAAAAGAAATATCAGCATTTGCCTGATTGGCAATCCATAACCCGGAATCTCCTTCCAGCACAAGTTTCCTGACATCATTACTAAGATGGGGATTGGCAAAGTTTCTAAACCGGCTTCTATTTACATCCAGTTTATCAACTCCTGCCATAAACATGCCAATCCACAAATTACCCTGCGAATCGAATACAAGTGACTTTACGTTGTCATAAGAAAGAGTATTCCCACCGTGCCCATGCTTTAAGTGCATGAACTTTCCCGTTTTCTTATCCATCCTGTTCAATCCTCCCCCTTCCGTACCAATCCATATAAAATCCTGTTCTTCGGCAAAAGCACTCACTACATTGTGATTCAGTTGCTGTTCTTCCGAGAAATAATTCTTAAAACGGGAGTTCTCATGAAAGTTCAAATAACATAAACCACCGGAATAAGTACCTATCCATAAATTCTGCTGGTTATCTTCGTAAATAGTCCAAATGGAAGAATTAGGCAAGCTGAACTCCCGCTTCTCGGATTTTGTATAATGCGAATACTCATCCGTTATTATGTTCATCACATATAAACCACGCTGAGTGCCTATCCATATATATCCTTCCCGGTCCAAATAAAGTGTTTTAGCCGGCACATATTGATTATCCTGTGTGCAGAACCAACGATATTCATTTTCTATTTTTCCGGTTTTAATCTCCACTTTATATAATCCGGAAGTTTGGGTCAGAATCCACATTCTGCCATCATTGGTTTTAATATCCACAATCCGGTAATCACCGGGAAGTTTCAAGAAACAGGCAAGCGCTTTCGTTTCCAGGTCATAACTATATATTTCCCCATTGACTGTACCGATATAAGCTATGTCTTCGTCTACAGAAATAACCTGTGTACGTAATTTAGGATGACTGTCAGGAACCACAGAGGTATATGTCCAATATTCCCTGTTAAGGATACCTACAAGGTTAGCACCATAAATCCACAGATTCTTTTTCCGGTCTTCCTTTATCTTATAGAGGTGCTGTGGAAAGATTAGTTTAAAAGTATCGGAATTCCAATCATAGAGGAACAGTCCATTATTAGAAGCAACAAAAACATTTCCGTCGGAATCCGTATTTACCGATTCAAAATATAACTTGCCTATATTCTGGGGAATCTCAAATTGTGAATAATAACGTTTATAATTATACCCGTCGAAACGATACACTTCATTAGCCATCACTACCCAGATATAGCCCAGTTTATCTTGTACGATAGAACTCACTCCATCATAGTAAAACCCATCTTCCGGAGAAATCGTTCTGAAATGAAAATCTCTTATACCATTATTTATTCCCCCGATACAGAATAATGGTATAGACAATAAAAGAAAAAATATCCTAGTTCTCATAAATATACAGTTTAAGGAAAAACCGTGTTTTTTATCGTATTAAACCAAAACAAATATAGTATTAATAGCAATTACAAACACGAAAACCGCATACTATAACAGTTGTTAAACCGCAGTTTCCGTGTCTTGACAATCTATTTACCTAATCTATTTACTACAACCTCTTTCTATATTTATTCATTTTGCACTTTTATATCACGAAGATAGGCGTCCTGTATCCTTTTTCTGTTTTCCTAATTGTTATTTGTTTTGCTCATATTGCCAAAATGCCTTTTTCAGAGTGTTAATACCCCGATTCTATCAGATTGAGCTAAAATGAAACCAAAACAAACAAAGAGTCTGCTTTCCTATATCGTAACTTTGCCAATGCAACATAACCGGAAAAGATATACTATAATAAAAAGAATATGAAAAGAAAAATTATCACTCTGTTGGCATTATCCACAACACTGGCATTATCCGCCCAGATAAAATTAGAAGCCGGTAATATCGATGACATAATTGCAGCAATGACTCTAAAAGAGAAAGTCTATTTCGTTTTGGGAGTGGGCGACGAAGGCGTATGGCGGCATTATAAGACCAAACCGGCTCTTATTCTCCGGGGACAAGCCTGTGCCACTTACGGTATTCCGAGACTAGGCATTCCTAATACTGTGTTGACGGACGGTCCCGCCGGATTACGTATAGATACCATTCAAACGGGTGTCAACCACCGTACCTACTGTACTGCCTTTCCAACAGCCACCGCACTTGCCTCGACCTGGAACAAAGAACTGGTATATCAGGTAGGAGATGCTATCGGAGAAGAAACCTTCCGATATGGAAGTGATATGTTACTTGGTCCCGCAATGAACATACAACGCAATCCGTTAACCGGCCGCAATTTCGAATATTATTCAGAAGACCCCTATATTTCCGGAATGATGGCCGCGTCAATGGTCAATGGCATTCAAAAATGGAATGTAGGCGCCTGTATCAAGCACTTTGCTGCAAACAATATAGAGACCAACCGCCGGACTATTAACGCAGTAATCAGCCAACGGGCATTACGGGAAATCTATTTGCGCGGCTTTCAAATCGCAATAGAGCAATCCAATCCCTGGATGATAATGACATCTTATAATAAAATCAACGGATACTATACAGCAGAAAATAAAGTCCTGCTACAAGATATTGTAAGAAAGGAATGGAAATATGACGGTCTGTTTGTCTCCGACTGGGTTAGCGGAGAGGATTTTGTAGCACAAATGCGAGCCGGAAACGAACTTCTTATGCCGGGAAATTATCAAGCGGAGCTGTTTATGAAAGCAATCAAAAACGGAACATTAGACGAAAAGACACTGGATAAGAATATTAAAAATATACTCAAATATATCATTAAGACTTCAACATTCAAAAACCTTCACCGGGATTATCAACCGGATTTAGACAAACATGCCGATGTGTCCCGCCAAGCTGCTGAAGAAGCAATGGTGCTTCTTCAAAATAAGGACAACACTCTTCCTTTGAGAAATACAAAGTCTTATGCACTTTTCGGGAAGTCCTCTTACAACTTTATAGCCGGTGGAACCGGAAGCGGGCGGGTTAATTACCGGCATGCCACATCTATCACCGAAGGACTGGAAAATATGCATGCCAAAGTTCTTCAGAATCTATCTTCTTTTTATCAATACTACATAGACTCAGTACGCAGCAATACTACACCGACACTAAAGATTCCAACTAAAAACCTCGTCGACTTTGCTCCCGAACCTGTCTTGCCACAATCCTATATCAACGATGCCGCGCAAAAAGCCGATATTGCAATCATCACTTTGGGAAGAAATGCCGGGGAACTTTGGGACAGGGAAGCAAAGGATTACTATTATTTATCCAATACCGAAACAACACTCCTTAAAAGAGTATGCGACACTTTTCACGCCCTAAACAAAAAGGTAGTTGTCGTACTCAACATCGGTGGTCCCATAGACGTAGCCAGTTGGCGTCATATGCCTGATGCCATACTCTTGGCATGGCAGACAGGACAAGAAGGCGGGCACGCACTTGCCAATATACTGAGCGGGAAAGTAAATCCTTCCGGAAAACTGGCTGTCTCATTTCCTGTCAAATACTCTGACGTTCCTTCCGCCAACTCATTTCCCGGTGTCCCGGCAGAGAATCCGGTCAATGCTTTTTATGAGGAAGGTATTTATGTAGGCTACAGGTACTATCAGACATTCAACGTAAAAACGGCTTATGAATTCGGCTATGGACTCTCATATACAGATTTCAGTTACTCACCACTGAAAATAAGCAATGGAAAGTTTAAAGATAAACTGACTGTTTCAGTTACAGTTACAAATACAGGAAAAATAAGCGGAAAAGAAGTCGTACAGTTGTACCTTAAAGCTCCTGTCACCACTGTAGAGAAACCATTTCAAGAACTAAAAAGATATGCTAAAACCCAATTATTAAAATCTGGTGAAAGCGAAACGATAGAATTTACGGTCAATCCTATGGACCTCGCCTCTTTCTGGACAGGGAAAAGTCAATGGATTGCCGAAAAAGGTATGTATGAAATCAGAATAGGAGCCTCATCCGAAGACATCCGTTCAAAGGCTATTTTTGAATTAGATAATACAATCGTAGTTTCTGAAGTAAACGACGTATTATATCCTAATATAAAACTGCATGAACTCTCAACCCATGGCATTATCAAAGGTCCTAAAACGAATGATATTATATTAGGAGACAGTGATTATGAATAATATATAAAAATAAAAAGCCATCCCCAGTTCATCTATTCCAGGAATGGCTTTTTTTATTGTTCTTATCCTAATATTGTTCTTATCCGTTCTTATTCCACAGTCAGTATCGGGTCTGCTTTCCAAGTAGAAACCACACTTCCCGCCTCAGCTTCAAAGCTCTTTTCAGCCAAAGAAACAAAAGACTTCGTATTACCATTTCCATTATTAAACAACCAGTTGGCAATCATACCTTCCGCTTCCTCATTCAGAATCTTGCCGCTTTGGTCCGCTATCTGCTGTTCCGTCAATGCTTTCGTCCAGATACGGGCATAACTGATAGCACCATTCAAACGACGTTTGCTGTCGGACTGACCGATGTAGAAGTTGGAAGTCAGGTTAATATTCTTCAAATCGTCCGGCGTTCCGCTTGAATACTGGAGCGTTTCCTTCACACCATTCACATACAAGGCAATCCGGTCACTGCCACTCTTACTATCATCCAGAACCACGGCGACATCATACCACTTGTTCGTTTCTATTTTAGTAGAGCCTTCATAGCGGATTTTACCCTTATCGTCTGCTGCCAACTGAAGATAACGCGATTCCGTATCACTGTCGTCCTTATGGACATCCACACGCAACAAGAAGTTCTTCTCGATTCCCATCACCGTATTAATCCGTGCATCACCGCTTCCGTTCAACGACTCCATATTGAAACGAGCCTCAAATGTGATTGTACTCACACTCTTCAACGATTCGTCCGCTACCCCATTATACATAAACGGTACATGGAAATAATTGCTGCTACCCAAGTTCGCCACTTTATCCGCCAGTACAACAGTCACTGTCAAAGACAATTCCTGGCCTGCCTGGTCGCGGACATATACCGTAGTAACGCCGGCTTTCTTACCAATCAGGTTGAACCGGGTATCATCCACCTGCTGAATACCGACTATTTCATCATTTTCCGCAGTAAGGGCATAGCCACCGTTTCCTTTTTCCACAGTAATCATCACCTTATTGTTTACTCCGACTCTCGGCGTCAAATTGGAGACATCAATAGAAATCGGATTCACAGTCACCGAGACAACCGCCTGTTTCCCTTTATGGTCTGTAAAAGTAATGGTAGAATGTCCGCTTTTCAATCCGGTCAGCTTATAGAAAGGACGGAACTGGTCGGTATTGACCATGCCGACCACTGTTTCGTCTTCCACAGAAAAAGAAAGTTCATCATTGCTGGAAAAGTTTCCCATGCTGACAATCAAGTCTTTCTCATCCCCTACTTCCAATGTAACCTGCGGCTCATTTACTTCCAGTTCAAAAACTCCCACATTCACAGAAATATCGGCCACCACTCCTTCACCGTCCATTACTTCCACGGTAGTGGCTCCATTCAGAGAGCCACTCTTTATAGTAATCTGTTCACCGGAGACGGAAGCCGTTGCAATGGCAGTATTAAAACTTTTCACCGAATAGTTTCCGTTTCCTACCACAACATTCACTTTCACCTCTTCGTTCTGCCCGATACGTACCACCGGCTTGTTCACTATCACTTCAATCAGGTCTTTTGCGCCCTCATTATCATCATCGTCGCCACAACTGATTAGAGTGAATGACAATACCGACAAGAGCAACAGCCCCATATATGTATAGATTCGTTTCATCTGATTTTTCTTTTTAAAGTTATACATTCCAGTCCGCTTACCAGCCCGGGTTCTGTTCAAGAGACGGTGTGTTCTGCATCTCACTCTGTCGAATCGGGAACAGATAATGCTGGATAGAGAACGTGCGCTCTTCCACACAGAAACGTTCCATCCGGTATTTCACACCGTCGACAGTAATTGCCCCGTTCTCGTCCTGTACCGGACGCATCCCGTTAATCATTCGCTGGCAACGGGGCAATGCTCCATTATTGGCTGCCCAATATTTCTGCGTACGCTTTGAATTATCACTTCCGCTGGACTTCCAAAGACTCTCTTTTGCCAGTTCTTCCTTGCTCGTAGGTTCAAGATACAAACGGCAAGTCCAGGGACGTTTTCCCTCATAGAAAAGTTCGACGCGGCGTTCACGCTGGATATATTCGCGCATCAACTGCTGGTTGGTCTTCACTTCCGGCGGCATCGGTTTCATAAACGAACGTTCGCGAACCGTATTCACCAGTTTATAAGCCTCATCTATCTCCTCTCCCAACTCATTGCAAGCCTCTGCATAAATGTAGATAAACTCAGGAAGACGCCAGATGGCAGGAGCATTGATACTGAAATTACCGGATTTATTCCATGACTCCTGCTGGAACTTACGCAGATAATATCCGGTAGTAGTCGCGTTGGTCGCTCCAATCTTATCAGAACCGCTGGCTGTATTCACCGTCTTCGATTCATTCTTGTTATTACGATAAGGAGCGCCATGATAAAGGATATCGCGATAGAAACGCGGGTCGCGGGTTCCCTTCACATACGGATTGGCATCATCATAACCACCTTTACGGGCTTCCGCCGAATAAACCGGATAACCGTAATCGCCTACAATAAACTCATATTCGTCCACCTGTTCCTGCACGGGTTGCTGGCGGGAGCTGCCTTCACGGCTCGGCGGATAAATATCCCCCTGCCATGCCTGGTCTTTACTCTTCGTCATAAAGAACACATACTCATTGGCAAACGCATCCATATCATAGAACATATCCCACAGGCGGGCATATACACGACTGTCATTCAGATTACCGTCGGCGGGGTCTTTAAAATCATTCGCATCATGCTTTTCATAAAGGTAATAACGCTTCGTGCCCCCTACCTCAAAATCCAGTACGGCTTTAGCCGCTTCTTTCGCTCTCCGCCAACGATTCGCATCATACACATATTCATTCTCAAACACACGGCGTTGATTATAACCATATTGAGAAGCACCATTCCACAACGGGGTAGCTGCCATCCAACGGACAAAGGCAACCAATCCTAAACAAGCACCTTTATCCACCCGGCCGAAATTCTCCGAAGTCTTCACATACTTGTTAGGCACCATCTCATACGCAGTCCGGGCGTCCGCCACTATTTTCTCCACCATCGAATGTACAGACTCTTTTTTGAAGTCCATATTATCACCGGCATTTATGACACGGTCGATATAAGGAGCCTCTCCATACATACGTACCAACAACATATGGAAATAGCCGCGCATAAAATACATTTCACCGATACGATTGCGAAGGTCACCGTCCTGCTGAGGATTGTCGGGCGTATTATATTTCGCCACATTTTCTATAATCAGGTTGGCCTTGCGAATGCCTTCATAAATGCTTTCCCAATATTGACCGCAGCTTCCCGGCAAGGAGTTGGGGTTCCATGCGCCGTTGTTGAAGTTGTTCGTGATATTCCCTTCCACGTTCGTACCTTCGCATTCGTCGGTAATGGCACTGTTACTAAAGTGCTCAAAGAATACCAAAGGGCGGTCCGCCTTTTTTGCTTTTGCATACACATCCGACACCAGGCCGTTCACCTTTTCGTAACGGGCGAACACGTCCGCTTCCGTAATGTTGTCATCATCGTCACGGTCCAGATAATCACTGCACGAAGTAAATAACAACGGCAGAACCGATAAGGCGATGGCTGAAAATCTATATAATTTATTCATGGTTCTATACTGTTTTTAGAATGTAATGTCAATACCGAAGTTGAATACCTTTTGAATCGGATACCAGGAAGCGCCGTCTCCGGATTTCGTTTCCGGGTCAATATCCACATCTCCCAATTTATCGAAAGTCAGAAGATTCAGACCTTGTACGTAGATACGCGCCTGTTGTACCTGAAATTTGCGTAACCATTTCGGAGATACATTATAACCGATTTCCACATTCTTCAGACGAAGATAAGAAGCATCGTACAAGAACAAGCTGCTGTTACCGTTTTTGTTGTTATCGTGCGTCCCGTAGTGCAAAGCCGGATATTTTGCGGTAGCGGCCGTTTCCGGTGTCCAGCGTTCCAAATGCATCTTCTTGACACGCCCTATCTTATCCTGCTCGAACTGCGGGAAGTCGAACACAGCAGCCCCATTCAATAAAATAGAAGTCTTGGTAGCTCCTTGAAGCAAGACACTGAAATCGAAATTCTTATATTGGAAACCAAAAGGAATACCGAACATCAGTTCCGGACTACGCGGATTTCCCATCGTCGTGCGGTCTTCATCGTCAATAACGCCATTACGGTCCAAATCTTTATAGACGGCATCTCCTGGAATTAACTGTCCCCAGGGCTGATAACCGATTTTGTTCAGGCGGTCGGCTTCTTCCTGGTCGGCCACAAAATGGTCGAACACATAGACAAAGTTTTCATAAAGGCGTTTGCCCGTTTCCTTACGCCATGAGTTCTTGCGTGCCACTTCGGCTTTATACTCCAGGCGATTGCGGGAGAAAGTCAGGTTCGGACGAATATAGTATCTGAAATTCTTGCCAATTTTGTCATTCCAGCTTAATTCGATATCGACACCCCGGTTGCTCACTTCACCCAGATTCTGCAAAGCCGCATCTTTACCTACCACGTCCGGATAACTCATAATACCGCCATCATTCATATTCGTGATAATATCAAAACGATATTCATAGAAAGCATCGACAGTCAGGGCCAGGCGCTGGTTGAATGTCGTAAAATCAAGACCGACATTCAATTTACGGGCTTTCTCCCAAGTCAGTTTCTCGTTAGCCAGATTACCTTCGGACGTACCGCCTACGTTTGTGCCGAAGTTATTACCAAAATCGTAACCGCTGCCACCACCATAGAACGCCAGATAAGGGAAACGGCTACTGACATTATCACTACCAACCAGACCGTAGGAAGCTCTCACTTTCAGGAAATCAATCCACGACGCTTTCTTCATAAAAGACTCTTCCGAAATGACCCAACCGATAGACCCTGCGGGGAAGAATCCGTAACGTTTGCCCGGAGCAAAGTTCTCGGAACCATTATATCCGAAGTTAAACTCCATCAGATATTTCTGAGACAGGTAGTAGGCAAGACGTCCCGTAACGCCCTGGCTATGATAAGCCAGTTCATTATTGACAGTACGGTTTCCACGATTTGCCAACAACATGGCAGTTACCTCATGGCGCTTATTAAACGTACGGTTATAGTCCAGACGGGCCTGTATATAAGTACGGCTGTCGGAAGCATGGTGCTCGAGTCCATTGCCGATAGTCTGGTCTATATCATATTTATTACCGGTCTTATAAGCACCGGTATAGCGTCCGCCTGCCATATAAGCATCCGCTCCTTCAATCGGCATGAAAGTGGCATACATCGGATATTCACGATAACCATCCTTATACGTATTCAGTTTACGGTTGATACGGCGACCTTCGGAAGCGTCATACGAAAACATGACTTCCGCTTTCAATCCTTCGGTGAGGAATCCCATGTCCAGATTCATGGCATAGCTACCATTCAAATACGTATATTTATCATTCAGATATCCGGTGCGGCTCAATTCGCCGAGGATATTATAACGATAGATATTGTCCCCATAAAGCATTCCGTTAGGGTTCTGCTGGATATACTCTTCATTCTGCGGATGCGAGTTCTCTTCTACCAGGATAGGGAGATAAGGGGGTTGCGTCGCACAAATAGTCATCAAGCGGGAAGCGGTAGTACCGGCTGCATTACGGTCGGTGATACGGGCTCCCAAATCCAGGCGTGTGCTCAGATAACGGTTAATGCTGATATCAATATTTGAACGGAAGTTATAACGGGTAAAACGGGTTTGTGAATCATATTCACCGACATCCGAATATTTATAGTTACCGCCTTGCGAGAAGTAATTGGCCAATACATAGTAGCGCACTTTGTCCGTACCGCCACGGATAGAGAGACTGACATCTTCCTGCAATCCCGGTTTAAAGGCAAAATCATAATAATCCCAGTCGTATCCCAGTCCGTCGGAGTTGTCACCTTTCGCACGGCGGAAGTTATCAATAGCCTGCTGGGAGAAGAGGTTCAGCGTACTGACATCCGCTCCCGTCATTTTAGCATCATTCAGTCTTGCTTCATTATATAAGGTGGCATAATCGGCGGAACCCAGATATTCGGGGAAACCAATCGGCTGGTTGATACCGATAGACGCTTTCAGGTTCACCGTTGCTTTTTCGGCAGCTTTACCACGCTTGGTAGTGATGACGATAACGCCATTCGCTCCGCGGATACCATAGGCGGCAGTGGCGGAAGCATCTTTCAGGATGGTAAACGTCTCGATTTCATCCGGTGCAAGATAACTCATATCCCGTTCGATACCGTCCACAATCACGATAGCGCTCTGATTGCCATACGTAGACTTACCGCGGATAAACAGTTCACTCTGGTCAACGCCCGGCTCACCGCCCGCATACTGGTTGACAATCAAACCCGGCAGACGTCCGGCAAGCGCATTATTGATATTGGCAGTAGGGCTTTGTGTCAAGTCCTTGGTGGTAATCGTAGCTACCGAACCAATCATCGTTTCCTTGCGCTGCTTGGTATAACCTACGACAACGACTTCCTGCAAGGCTTTCGTATCTTCCTGCAACAGGATAGAAAGGTCTTTCCTTGCGCCCGGAATAACTTCCTGCGGCTGATACCCCAGATAAGAGAATACCAGCGGAGCTTCCGCATAAGGCAGTTTAAGCGTAAACTTACCATCTATATCCGTAATCGTACCCGTATTGGCAACTCCTTTCACCACAACAGACACACCTATCAACGGGTCGCCGGTGGTCTTGTCCATTACCGTACCCGTCACCGTTATTTTATTGCTTTGCGAAGCTTGTGTCTTCGCCGTTCTGCCCGCCTGCGCCATACTTTTCTGGACAGGAATACCTGCCAGCAGGGCACAAGAAACAGCCATCAGACAAATATTTCTTTTTATATGTATCATTTTTCTTTTCGATTTTCTATGTACAACGAATCTATCTTACTCTTCCGTGCTCTTGCCAAAGTCAGGTCCAATCCAGTTGGGTTCTTCCGTAGCTTTGCCCTGCACCCAGTCTTCATAGCGGGCACGTATCTCAATCAGAGTCGCACCGGGAACTTCCGCATTCAACGAAATCGTCAGGCGGTCTTCCCTGTTGTCACGGTTGCCGAATTCAGGAGCTTTACTCCAGCTATATTCCCATACATAGTAACCGTCCGGGTGAGCCAGCGTCCAAAGTACATCGGAACAGCTACGCAATGCGGCAATAAACTTATTCTTCGTCTTTTCCGGGTAAACACTACTTACCGGCTGCTTCAACATATCCAGAAAGTAGCGCACAAAGATGCCACGGAACAGAAGGTTATCACCGGAATTACCTTCGCCACTGAATACCGGATAATTGGAATCCATTTTCTTATTTACCTGATAGGCAGCGAAAGCAACGGCATTGCGAAGATATTCCTCTTCACCGGTAGCGTTATACAATTCCAGGGCAGATGCCATAAATGTCCCCTGATTATAGGAAAGCGCCACTTTATCGGGGTCGCCCGGAGTACCGTCATCCCTGATGCCCAGGTTATCATACACCTGTCCGGTGGAAGTATCACACAGGTAAGCAGTCATCCAGTTGTACACTTCCTTGGCGAAGTTCAGATAGTAGGCAGCCTTGTCTTCCCAGCCTTCCTTGGCTTCAACCACTGTCAACTTATACAGTTTCATCGCCAGCAGGCATCCGGGACCATTTGAACAAGCCATGCGGGAAGCCGGTGAATCCGTTTTCCATGCCATACCGCCTGCTCCTTTATAATCATTCTTCGCACCCTTGATATGGTCCCACATTTTCATCAAGGCACTGTAATAATCCTCATCGCCCGTCAGTTCGTACACCCGCAGGCAGGCCAGTGCCATCCATTCCATATCATCGTAGAAGTTATTCCAGAAGTCCTTGCCGCCATAACCGCAATGCTCGTTCCAGTCGTCGAAAGCGGGAAGGAACGGTTTCATTATGTTCTCGTACAAGTCAGCCTGATATTGAGGGTCATTCGCGCTACGTACATAAGCGTCAATCACAATATCCAAAGCATGCCCCTGCGACCATCCGCCGCTGCCACCCGTACTGACAGGTTCTCCCGTCTGTGGAGTATTCGGCTTTTCCCAATAGATGCTTCCACAGAAAGTATCGCGTCCGCCCGCATTTTCAAAGAAATACTTGATGTATGTTCCCGTACTTAAATTGGCTGCATCCGTCCAGTTTACGTCCGACACGTATTCGCCGGATGAGTCGCCCTTATAAATGTCTCCCAGGTCACCGTTGTCACAAGCGGCAAACATAACAAACGCGCCGCCCAGCAACAAGGTCTTTTTTGATAATGATAGTATATCGTTTTTCATCTGATTCTATTTTTTAATCTTCATTGGTTTCCGAAGCCACCCAACGGTGGGTATATGCTCCAAACTCCGCGTTGAAATAAAGGGTAACGTCAGTTTTCACCGTAGCATAATAGATATTGTTCTGCACAGCTCCCCACTGAAGAAGTTCGTCGCAGAAACGGAAACTGTAATCCCAAGGGTCTGTTCCCAATGCCAGTTGATATAAGTTATAATAGCCGGCATCCGTTGTCAGGGTAGGCTGTCCCTTATCCTTGTCCTTATGTCCCCAGCGATAAGTAGTTCCGTTAATCTCCATCTTGAAACTGTGACGGGTTTCTCCGCTTCCTGCCCAACTTTCGACTTTCTTCTGTGCCGTGTAATCCTTCACGCCCCATTTACCATAACCCAGGTAATTGAAGACTTTCGTATATCCGCCGGAATGGTTGTAAAGAGAAACCGTTCCGATTTCATCATACGAGATAGTCTGTTCACCCATATTGATAGTAATACGATAAATACCGGACTTCGGAACAGTCACCGTATATTCTTCACCGTCATTGCGTTCACGCAACACGCCATTGTTGTCTACATAGTAATAGCATTTGCGTCCCTCTACCGTCGACATAAAGATAAACGGCTGGTCGGCTTTCAACTGTACGAAAGTCTGGTAGATTCCCTCGTTCTGCCGGAGCATCTGCAACGCTTCCGCTTCGTCACCGTCATCTTCCGTACCGATACCTGTGATATAAACCGGTTCGTTCTCCGATGGCATATCGTCGATGCCGTCCATCATAAATATCACGAAGTAACCTTCCAGACTACTGATTGCCTGGTCAAGCCCGCAATAAGCACGTACTTTCCAACGCAGCGTTCCGTTCGTGTTGCAACGGAACTTGGCAAGTTTGCCAATCGTATTCGCCTGATAATGCGTCAATGTCAGTTGAGGCTCCAGTCCGTTATTGTCGGAGAATACGGTTTCTACCGGTTCGGTAAAGTCTCCGCCAATCGTATCAATCAGCACTTCGTAACGATATACTGTATTACCGTGTTTCTCGGTAGGCGTCCATTTCAGAATGATGTCCGTCAGCGAAGCCCCCGAAAGCACTACACGTTCACCACTAGCCATTGCATCCATGGTACGGACAGGTTCAGGCGGAACAATCGCTTCATAATCGTCCGGATTAAATCCCGGATTTAAGGTATTGTCACAAGCTGCCAGTCCAATAAGGAAAAACAGCAAGGCAAATTTGATTAGTTTCTTTGTTATCATATTGTTTCTCATATTATTATACTCCTTGTTTTAGTATGAATGAGGACATTCTACCTTTTTGTAACGGTCGGGGAAAGTCACAGCCTTGATGCTCTCATCATTATTATAAACCACCGCATCCAGTCCTTCGCCTGCCGAACCATAGTTCGGGAAAACACTAATATCACCAACACCGTTAGAAGGCACCCAGTAGCCTAATAAATCCGGATTTGCCTGTGCTTCTTCCCGACTGTAATATTTGCACATATCCGCTTTTATCTGTTCTTCGGTACGAGCAGTTTTCCACATACGCGCCTGGGCAACACCACAATAGCCCAAACGATATCTATTATTACCGGAACGGCCAATCATTAATGCGTTATCGCCGGATACGGAAGAGAGAACCAAATACGGGTCAGGTCTTACATCGGCATAATCATTGCTCGCCGGGGTAAGTTCTTCACGCACTCCATTGATATACATCTTATACGCTTCCTTTGTACTGCTTTGAGTACCGTCGAACACAATAGTAAGATGATACCACTTCCCATTTCCCTGGCGGTCATTGCCCATTTTCTGCTGACTGCGGAAACGAGGGTCGTTATATCTGTCACCATTCAGATTATTAGGGTCTTTGTGTATCTTGGTAGCTATCTCAAAACGCAGGTCTGTATCGCCGGCTGATTCGCAACGGAGCAGGAACACTCCTTCCAAACCGATAAATGATTGTAAAGCACGTGAGTAGGTAGGATAGAATACCATCTCGAAAGTAAGCTGTTGCATATTGTCCAAAGACTGATTTGTTTCCAGGAACTTCTTTATGTCAATCTTGAAACAACGGTCTGATTCAAGCAATGCAGCCATCGGCATGACAGTAACCGGCAAGTCCAGTTCTTTTCCGGCAGCGTCCGTAATGGTAAGCGTAGTAGTTCCCAGCCAGTTGCCCTCAACTCTCAGACGACCGTTTTCGTCTATTTCCGCCGATTTCAAGTACTTCTTATTATCATCCGTCAATGGCGCCAGTTGATAGTCACCGTTACCGCGGGAGATAGCCACTTCTTTTGAATTATCAAATCCGTTGACAGTCAACGAAGTCGCATTGTCTTCCAACTTAATTTCGTACGGATTGACTTTCACTGCAATCTCTTCCACCGAACCTTTCTGGTCGGTCACAATCACTTTTACATCTCCTCTTGCTTTCGGCTTCAATGTAATCAGATTCTCTTTTTCGGTAGCCTCTACAATGGTAACATCGGTAGTCGGCTCGCCGTCTCCCACCTGATAAGTAAAGCTATAACCGCCATTCCCTTTCTCAATAGTTATATACTGAGACTCGGCATCCGGCTCGGAGAAAGTAGCTTCATTGGTTTTCAACACCAAATCGACGATATTCACCACCACCGGAATAATCGTTGTTTTCCCTTTCTTGTCGGTAATCGTGATTTCTACGGGGCCTGTTCCTGTTTCAAATTTGGCGGTTACGGGGAATACCTGACCGGAAAGCTCGCCCACTTCGATATATTTATCAGCACCTTCGGGAATGGAAATCTCATAATCACCGTTACCCGTCAGGATTTTCACCATTCGTTTTTCACCGATAAACAAGTCGAATCCTTCTTCCGGCACATCTGCCGTCAAGTCCCAGAGTTTGGCAACCTGCACCTGGATTCTAGCCACTTTCTTGCGTCCGTCTACTACTAATACTGTTGTTTCGATGCGGTTATTTTCTTCAAGATGGCTATTCTCCGTTGCTTTAATTGTTACTTTATTACCATTGATGACAGCCGTCGCTACACTTTCATCAAATGGTTTCACATAATAATCTCCATTACCGGAAGTAATACCTACCGTAATTTCATCTCCTTGCAGTAGCGTCACCGAATTATTATCGACCACCAAATCAGTCGCCGGCTTCACTTCCTGTTCTTCTTTATCATCACTACACGAAACCATAAAAAATGGAAGGGTCAATGCTGATAGGAATAAAAAACTAAGTTTCCTTTTCATTAGATTAAAGATTAATAAATTAATACTTTCAAGTTCATCTACTTAAAAATTTCGATGAAGCAAAGATAAAATCGCTGAACTCTACCAGAAGAAATCCAACTGTTCTTTTTTACCTTTTGGCACGGATACTTACTACATTAACACGGAAATTTACTTCTTCTATTTCTAGCTTAAACATACGTCAGAATACATTACAGAGCCGTTTATCTTCCTTTCGGGCAGAAGAAAACAAAAGTAGGGGCAAGCACCTTGCCACAGACTGCTACAACACCTCTTCCAAATGTTTCATCCGAAACTCTTTTGGCGTGCACCCGTACTTTTCGCGGAACACTTTGAAGAAAGTTACTTTATTGGAGAAACCGGAATCGAATACAATTTCATCAATTGTCTTTTTAGTCGTCAACAGTAAATCTTTGGCGATATGCAGACGACATTCCTTTATCAAATCCGTCGGACTATCTTCACCGATTTCTTCCATTTTCCGGTAAAGGCTGCGCGGGCTGATTGCCAGCCGGTCGGCAATATAACGGGGAGTCAGTTCCTTGTTCGTTATATTGTCATTGATAATCTTCAAGACGGACTGAAGGAATTTCTTCGATTCCTTATGCGTCAGTTTGCCGTCCGACTTTTCAAAAGAGCTGATGGGCGAACTGAAATAGTTCTTCAGAACTTCTTTCCGTTCCATCACCTGCCCCACCGAAATACGGAGATATTCCGCATTAAACGGTTTCGTGATATACATCTCCGCACCTGCCGAGAGAGCCGCCATCTGCTCTTCCATCTCATGCCGTCCGGATACTATGATGATAGGAATATGCGCCGTCTCTTTCACCGCTTTAATCCGTTTCGTGAGCTCAATGCCGCTGATTCCCGGCATCATGACATCACAGATTATCACATTCGGATACACTTCGTTCATCACCTGTTCCACCCGTTCGGGGTCTTGCAGGGTTACTACATTAAAGTCACCGGAGAAGATTTCACCGATAAACCACAGCATTTCTATTTCATCATCGACCACCAGCAAAGTAGGGCGCATCTTGTCAAACTCATAATGAGGGAGCTTCAAGATAGGCTGCGTGTCTATCTTCGGAATATATTCCGCGGTAATCCGTTTCGTTGCCACTACTCCGGCAGTCGTTTCCATGACAGGCAAAGACAATGTAAACATCACCCATCCGTCAGGAGTATTCTCCACTTTCAACGTGCCGTTCAGTAACTTTGCCATATTGTATGAGATGGCAAGCCCCAATCCGTTCCGGGAAAAGTTCTTCTCATCCTGATTCTCAAAATTATCCAAGATGGAATAGCGGTTGAAGATATGCTGGAAGTCCTTTTCCTTGATGGTACTTCCTTCATTGGCTACGCGAAGAACCAATATGCCCTCTCCGGTGGTATCCACCTCAATCTTGATGCTTTGCCCGTCGGGAGTATATTTGAAAGCGTTCGAAATCAGATTGATAATGATTGTATTCAGGAAACCCTTGTCCGAGTTCCACATCACTTGTTCGGGAATCTTGCTCAGGAAGGTGATATTTCTGGACTTCGCCATTTCGACAAAGGTTTTGGCTATTCCTTTTACGATGGACGATACATTTAATGCTTCAATGCGCACTTCCCTGTTGCCCGTTTCGATACGACGGAATTCAATCAGTTCATGAATCAGGTTATTCAGACGTTCGGCATTGGTCTGAATCATCTGTACGTAGTCCACTACAAATTTGCTCAGTCCGTTGGATGAAAGGATTCGCCCGCAAGGGCCGTAAATCAAGGTCAGCGGAGTGCAAAATTCATGGGCAATATTGGTAAAGAAACGGAGTTTGGATTCAAAGACATTCTTTTGGTGGCGTTTCTCTATTTCGTTCAGCAATTCCTGCTTCTTGCGTTTGGAGCGCAGGATAAAGGAACGTATCAACAAGGCTGCCAACAAAAGCAGGCACAAGGCATAAATCAGATAAGCCCACCAGGAAGCATACCACGGGTCGCCGATACGGATAACTAAAGAGTAGACATCACTTTCTTTATCAAAGACACTATTATAGTATTTCACCAGTAGCGTATATTCTCCGGGAGCCATATTCGTAAAAGAGACTCCGCTCTCCGAACCGTTGTTCACCCATTGGTCGCTCAAGCCTTTCAGCTTATAGAAATAGGTGCAGTTGTTGCCATTCAGATAGTCCACAGAAGCAAAGGAGACTGAGAAGAAGTTCTGGTCGTACTGCAAGTTGAGGACTTCCGTACCCTTTTTCCGGGTGAGGAATTCGCCCAGGTTATATTGCTCTCCGAAAATGGACAGTTTGTCGAAATAGACTGGCGGTGTATAAAGTTGTTCGGGACGACCGTCCGCACGGATGGCAACAAAGCCGTTGATGCCGCCGAAGAACAATGTGCCTGTTTGAGAGTCACGATAGGCTGCTCCGTCGCTGAACTCTACCACTTTCAGCCCGTCACCGAAGCCGTACGAACGGAAAATATTCCGCCGGGTATCGAAATTGATTAATCCCAGGTTGGTGCTTAACCAAAAGTTATCGGGCGAGTTTTTGAGAATGGCATGAATGGTGTTGTTCAAGAAGCCATTCTTAGCGTTAAAGAGTTGATAAGAAGTCTCCGAAGTATATTTTATCAGTCCGTAGCTCGTGCCAAAAAGATAATTGTTGCTGCTGTCTTTGCTGATAGCCAATATATTATTCAGTGTCATGTTCTCATATTTATGAGTAGACATAGGCTCCAATCCGTTCGTCGTCTTGTTGAAGCGGAACACTCCGTATCCTCTATTGCCAAAGAGCAGGCGGGATTCGTCTTCGGCATAGATAGTAAAGAAGTAGTTCGAGCCCAGTTCGCCATCGTTGATGACATAACGCTGGGCATCTACAATGACCGGATTGTCCGGTGTTCCGGCGATACGGGCTTTCAGCACACCCATTCCCACACTTGCCAGCCACAGTTCGGAGTCCGACGTTTCGTAAATATCGTGTATGTATTTGAAGTCTTCGCCTGCTACCCGGATAGGAATGTTTTTAATGCGCTTTTCCTTATACGAGTAATAGCTCAACCCTTCTTCATCGCCTATCCAGAGGAGATTCCGGTGGCTTTTGGCAAAACAATAGATGGCGTTGCTACCCAATGCGCTGTTAGAGCTAGTCAGAGTTTCCGCCCGGCAGTCGGAGATGTTCCTGTCGACCTCATAATCATAGATTTTCAAGATTCCGTTTCCCTTTGTGCCCACCCAGAAAGTACGGTCTTCGTCAAGATAAAGCGCACGCACGGGGCGTTCTATCTTCTCGCTGTAATTGCTGAGTACCGTCGACTTGATAGAATAGAGAGGGGTAGAATACAGATAAACGCCCTGTCCGTCCGTACCTATCCACACAATATCCTGGAAACGGTCTTTCTTGAGACAGAACACGCCACTATTGACAGGCAACGGCTGAATCTGGTAGGTATTCGTCTCCTTCTGCTTCTCTAATAACAGGATGCCGTCCATCAGGAAACCGACGAAGAAACTGTCGTGATAATGGACGATGGAAGAGATTTTGCCACGCGCCTGTATCTCTTTGCCCAAGTTAGCAATGAACTCATTCTTTTTGGTCGGGATATGGAAAGCGTAGAAGTTATAGTCCTTGTCGATATAATAAAGGGACTGTTCGTCGTTGAAGCAGTAAATCAGTGAAGTCTGATAAATGAGGCTGGTTTTCTGTGGCATCAGGGTGATATCTCCCGAGGCGGGTTCCTGCTGTATGTCATAACAACGGTTGTACCCCTTCATCACTACCCACATACGGTTGTTGCCGTCGATGAAAAAGTCTACGATGTCCGAGATGGGAATCCCCGTGATATTGATTTTCTTGAAAGCGTCCTCTTTCTTATGATAATAATAGATACAGTTGCTGTCCTGGATAATGAACAGATTGCCGTTGGTATCCTTATTCATAAAGAAGAGTTTCTGGAACTCATTGTAGTGCGTGATTGTGTTTGTTCTCCTGTCCAGGCGGTTCAGTCCGTAGTATGTCTGAATCCAGTAAATCTCGTCACCGGTATATACGATATTGTCAATCAGGTTACCGGATAAGTAATCGTCCTTGTCACGCGTTTTAAATTCTTCAATCTCCTGTCCATCGTAAATATTCAGTCCGTCACAAGTGCCTATCCACATCAGTCCTCGTTCGTCCTGGCACAGAGATGTAATCGAACTGTTGGACATATATTCCTTATCTGCAATCTGCTTCAGATTGTAGGCAGATGCCGTATGTATCAACAGGTTAAGGATGGAAGCAAGGATAAAAAACAGTTGTCTATTCATGGCGTGTCATTCTTAGATTTGATATATGACAAAGGTAAATAAAAAAAGATTCCGCACTTTTTTTTGGCAGGAATATAGGTAAGCCTTAGTGCCATAGTGGTTAACATTAGCGCCATCGGGTATTTTTACCTGTCCATTCATGGAAGCACATTCCTTTTCTCCCTATTTTCGTCGTAGAAATTATTTTCAAATCAATAAATTCATTTGTTCATGAAAACACATTTTTCATTTAAACACTTGTTATTTCTTGGAAGTGCCGTGTTGTACACCCTGCAATCTTCTGCTGTAAAGAATCCGGTGGACTATGTCAGCACGCTGGTAGGCACACAATCCAAGTACGAACTGTCCACCGGAAATACGTATCCGGCTACGGCACTGCCGTGGGGAATGAACTTCTGGACACCACAAACCGGTAAGATGGGCGACGGTTGGGCATACACGTACGATGCCGACAAAATCCGAGGGTTCAAACAGACACATCAACCCAGTCCATGGAACAATGATTATGGCCAGTTCGCCATCATGCCAATCACCGGCGGACTGGTATTCGACCAAGACCGGCGCGCCAGTTGGTTCTCTCACAAAGCGGAAGTTGCCAAGCCTTATTATTATAAGGTATATCTTGCCGACCATGACGTGACTACCGAACTCGTCCCCACCGAGCGTGCCGTCATGTTCCGCTTTACGTATCCCGAAACAAAAAATGCCTATGTCATTCTGGATGCTTTCGACAAGGGTTCTTACGTCAAAGTGATTCCCGAAGAAAACAAGATTATCGGCTATTCGACCAAGAACAGCGGCGGTGTGCCCGATAACTTCAAAAACTACTTCGTCATGCAGTTCGACAAGCCGTTTACTTTCGTTTCCGCCGTTTCGGAGAACAATATTCTTCCGAATGAAACGGAAGCGAAGGGAAACCACACCGGAGCTGTCATCGGATTCGCAACGAAGAAAGGAGAAATCGTCTATGCCCGTGTCGCTTCTTCTTTTATCAGCCCCGAACAGGCGGAACTGAATCTGAAGGAACTCGACAACAAGAGTTTCGACCAACTGGTTGCCAATGGCAGAGATATCTGGAACCGTGAAATGGGCAAGATAGAGATAGAGGACGATAACATCGACAACCTGCGTACATTCTACTCGTGCCTGTATCGTTCCATGCTTTTCCCGCGCAGTTTCTACGAGATAGACGCCAAGGGACAAGTGATGCATTACAGCCCTTACAACGGTAAAGTGCTTCCGGGTTATATGTTTACCGATACCGGATTTTGGGATACATTCCGTTGCTTGTTCCCTTTCCTCAACCTGATGTATCCGTCGATGAATCTGAAGATGCAGGAAGGACTGGTCAATGCTTATAAAGAAAGCGGATTCCTGCCCGAATGGGCAAGTCCCGGACATCGTGACTCCATGGTGGGCAACAACTCGGCTTCCGTAGTAGCGGACGCTTATATCAAAGGACTGCGCGGATATGATATCGAAACGCTTTGGGAAGCACTGAAACACGGAACAAACGCGCATCTCCGCGGAACGGCTTCCGGTCGTCTCGGTCACGAATCCTACAACCAACTGGGATATGTGGCCAATAATATAGGAATCGGACAAAACGTAGCCCGCACACTGGAATATGCTTACAACGACTGGACTATCTACGCATTAGGAAAGAAGCTGGGCAAGCCGGCAAGCGAAATCGACATTTTCAAGAAACGTGCGCTGAACTACAAGAATGTCTATCATCCGGAACGCAAACTGATGGTGGGCAAGGACGACAAAGGCGTATTCAACCCGAACTTCGACGCGGTAGACTGGAGCGGCGAGTTCTGCGAAGGGAACAGTTGGCACTGGAGTTTCTGTGTATTCCACGACCCGCAGGGGCTTATCAACCTGATGGGTGGTAGAAAAGAATTCAATACCATGATGGATTCCGTATTCGTGATTCCCGGCAAGCTGGGCATGGAAAGTCGCGGCATGATTCACGAAATGCGTGAAATGCAGGTGATGAACATGGGACAGTACGCACACGGCAACCAGCCGATTCAGCACATGGTTTACCTTTACAACTATTCCGGCGAGCCCTGGAAAACCCAGTATTGGGTGCGCGAAATCATGGATAAGTTGTACACCGCCGCACCGGACGGTTATTGCGGTGACGAAGACAACGGCCAGACTTCCGCCTGGTATGTATTCTCCGCCTTGGGGTTCTACACCGTTTGTCCGGGAACCGACGAGTATATCGTAGGCTCTCCCCTCTTCAAATCCGCCAAGCTGCATTTGGAGAACGGAAAGACCATCACCATCAAGTCGGACAACAACCGGCCCGACTACCGCTACATCAAGGATATGAAAGTGAACGGCAAGTCCTGTTCACGCAATTATCTTACACACGAGCAGTTGACACGAGGTGCGAATATTCAATTCCAAATGAGCCCTGTGCCCAACAAACAACGGGGAACCACAGAAAAAGATGTTCCCTACTCTCTTTCAATTGAATAAAATATCGTACTTTTGAAGTCAGAGAATTATCTATCAAACAAACTATAAAAACATGAAACTTAAAAGCCTTTTATTTATCGTCCTTGTTGCGGTAGTCTTTTGCGGTTGCCAAAGTAACTATCAGCCTACTTCCATCACTGTTGCTTCCTACAATCTGAGAAACGCCAACGGCGGTGATTCTGTCCGCGGCAACGGTTGGGGACAACGTTACCCGGTCATTGCCCAAATGGTGCAATACCACGATTTCGATATTTTCGGAACACAGGAGTGTTTTATTCATCAACTGAAAGACATGAAAGAGGCATTGCCCGGTTATGATTATATCGGTGTAGGACGTGACGACGGCAAAGAGAAAGGCGAACATTCCGCTATTTTCTATCGTACGGATAAGTTTGACGTGATAGAAAAGGGTGATTTTTGGTTGTCAGAAACGCCCGACGTGCCTAGCAAGGGTTGGGATGCCGTATTGCCGCGTATTTGCAGTTGGGGACATTTCAAATGCAAGGACACTGGTTTCGAATTCCTTTTCTTCAACCTGCACATGGATCATATCGGCAAAAAAGCCCGTGTGGAAAGTGCATTCCTCGTACAGGACAAGATGAAGGAACTCGGCAAAGGCAAAGAGCTTCCGGCTATCTTGACGGGAGACTTCAATGTCGACCAGACTCACCAGTCATATGACGCTTTTGTGAGCAAAGGGGTATTGTGCGACTCTTACGAGAAGGCCGGTTTCCGCTATGCCATCAACGGTACGTTCAATGACTTCGACCCGAACAGCTTTACGGAAAGCCGCATCGACCATGTGTTCGTGTCTCCGTCTTTCCATGTGAAAAGGTATGGCGTACTGACGGATACGTATCGCAGCATCGTAGGAAACGGTGAGAAAAAGCAGGCGAATGATTGTCCGGAAGAAATCGACATCAAAGTTTACCAGGCGCGCACGCCTTCCGACCATTTCCCTGTAAAGGTGGAACTGGAGTTTGACGAGCGGCAACAGAAATAGTCTTTGTCAGCCGTGTGTCGTCTATCCGTCATTCGGCTGACGCTTTTCACTAATAACCTGAAAGTTTCAATTTCCAACCCCGATACTCCTATGAGAAATATATGTTTTGCAGCCTGTATGCTATTTTGCCTTACTTCCGCAGTAGGAAAGACTCCGGGAAATGCCCGTTACCTTTCTATTGCCGACTCGATTCTGTACAATATACTAAATCTGTATCAGACGAATGACGGACTACTGACAGAAACATATCCTGTCAACCCCGACCAGAAAATCACTTATCTGGCAGGTGGCACGCAACAGAACGGAACGCTGAAAGCGTCTTTTCTATGGCCATACTCCGGGATGATGTCGGGCTGTGTGGCGTTGTACAAAGCTACCGGAGATAAAAAGTACAAGAAGATACTCGACAAAAAGATTCTTCCGGGAATGGAGCAGTATTGGGACGAGAGCCGACTGCCCGCCTGTTACCAGTCGTATCCTGTAAAGTACGGGCAGCACGGGCGTTATTACGACGATAACATCTGGATTGCACTGGACTACTGCGACTACTACCAACTGACGCGCAAGCCTGCATCTCTGGCGAAAGCTGTCGCACTGTATCAGTATATTTACAGTGGATGGAGTGACGAAATGGGTGGCGGCATCTTTTGGTGCGAACAGAAGAAAGAAGCGAAGCACACTTGTTCCAACGCCCCGTCGACAGTGCTCGGTGTCAAATTGTACCGTCTGACGAAAGACGCTAAGTATCTGGAAAAAGCGAAAGAGACTTACGCCTGGACGAAAAAGCATCTGTGCGACCCTGAAGACCACCTTTACTGGGACAATATCAACTTGAAAGGAAGTGTCTCCAAAGAGAAATATGCCTACAACAGCGGACAAATGATTCAGGCAGGCGTATTGCTCTACGAGGAGACGGGAGACGAACAGTACTTGCACGACGCACAACTAACCGCCGCAGGAACAGATGCCTTTTTCCGTACAAAAGCCGACAAGAAAGACCCGGCAATCAAAGTGCATAAAGACATGGCGTGGTTCAACGTGATTTTATTCAGAGGGTTGAAAGCTCTGTATCAGATTGACAAGAACCCGGCATATGTTGACGCTATGACGGCCAATGCGATTCACGCCTGGGAAAACTACCGGGACAAAAACGGACTATTAGGCAGGGATTGGTCGGGACACAATGAAGAGCAGTATAAATGGCTGCTAGACAATGCCTGTCTTATCGAATTCTTTGCTGAAATTAATTAACTCCATTTCACCACAGATTACACAGATTGACACAGATTATTTATTTCTCGGAAATTTAATCTTTATCTGTGTTAATCTGTGTAATCTGTGGTGAGAATTAAAAACTATTACCATGAATATAACTAAAGCTTTTTGCTTATCCATGGCATTCTTTGGCGCTGCCAACATACAGGCTATGGAAAACAGTGATTTTATCATCCAACAAGATAATACCAAAGTCAACAACTATCAGACGAACCGCCCGGAAGCGGCGAAGCGCCTGTTCGTATCGCAAGCCGTAGAGCAACAGATTGCGCACATCAAGCAACTGCTGACAAACGCCCGCCTGGCGTGGATGTTCGAGAACTGTTTCCCGAACACGCTGGATACGACCGTTCATTTCGACGGCAAGGATGATACGTTTGTTTACACAGGCGACATTCACGCCATGTGGCTTCGCGACTCCGGCGCACAAGTATGGCCTTATGTGCAACTCGCCAACAAAGACCCGGAACTGAAAAAGATGCTTGCCGGCGTCATCAACCGCCAGTTCAAGTGTATCAACATCGACCCGTACGCCAATGCTTTCAATATGAACTCCGAAGGCGGCGAATGGATGAGCGACCTCACCGCCATGAAGCCCGAACTGCATGAACGCAAATGGGAAATCGACTCGCTCTGCTATCCTATCCGTCTGGCTTATCATTACTGGAAAACGACGGGAGATGCCAGTGTATTTTCCGACGAATGGCTTGCAGCCATTGCCAACGTCCTGAAAACGTTTAAAGAACAGCAACGCAAGGACGACGCCAAAGGCCCTTACCGTTTCCAACGCAAAACGGAACGTGCACTCGACACCATGACTAACGACGGCTGGGGCAACCCGGTGAAACCTGTCGGACTGATTGCTTCCGCTTTCCGTCCTTCCGACGATGCCACTACTTTCCAGTTCCTTGTTCCGTCCAACTTTTTCGCTGTCACTTCGCTTCGCAAAGCTGCCGAGATTCTGACTACGGTCAATAAGAAGCCGGATTTAGCGAAGCAATGCACCGTACTTGCGGACGAAGTGGAAAAAGCCTTGAAGAAATATGCTGTTTACAACCACCCGAAGTATGGTAAAATCTATGCTTTCGAAGTGGATGGTTTCGGCAATCAACTGTTAATGGATGATGCCAATGTGCCGAGCCTTATCGCCCTGCCTTATCTGGGAGATGTGAAAGTAACCGACCCGATTTATCAGAATACCCGCAAATTTGTATGGAGTGAGGATAATCCTTATTTCTTCAAAGGTACTGCCGGAGAAGGTATCGGCGGACCGCATATCGGATATGACATGATTTGGCCGATGAGCATTATGATGAAAGCATTCACCAGCCAAAACGACGCGGAAATCAAGACTTGCATCAAAATGCTGATGGATACGGATGCCGGAACAGGCTTCATGCACGAATCTTTCCACAAGAACGACCCGAAAAACTTCACCCGCTCCTGGTTTGCATGGCAAAATACACTGTTCGGTGAGTTAATCCTAAAGCTTGTCAACGAGGGAAAGGTGGATTTGTTGAACAGTATCCGGTAGTTCCTACCCCACTCTTGCCTATAAGATAATTGCTTCATACGGTGAAACCAATGGTTCCATGCCTTGAAACTTTTGGTTTCACCGTATGAAACCAGTAGTTTCATGCTGCTGAAACAAGAGTTTCAAGCAATAGAAACCAAAGTTTCTAACTGATGGAACTAAAGTTTCAAGCCTTTGAAACTAAAGTTTCCCACCGATGAAACTAAAGTTTCTCGCCGTTGAAACTATGGTTTCAAATAAGGAAACAATTCTTTTCCGGCAAGCATACTCATGGTGACAGCAAGAGTTGTCGTCACACTGCTATCACATCATGCTGTCACACTATAACTCATGTATTATCAAACACTTGCATCTAATTATGTGACAGATGACAGCATTTTATTATTTTTCAATTCATATGTAGAGGAATAATTGTCCTCATAAATCCAATTAATAAATTATGAAATCAACCTTTTTATTTCTACTTGCTACAACAATAATGGTCTGTACCGCCTACGGACAGTCTTCCAATAACAAAGAGAACAAATTACCCGATTGGGCTTTCGGTGGTTTCGAACGTCCGAAGAGCGTCAATCCTGTAATATCTCCCATAGAAAACACCAAGTTTTATTGTCCGTTGGCAAAAGATTCCATTGCCTGGGAGTCGAATGACACTTTCAATCCGGCAGCCACGCTCTACAATGGAGAGATTGTCGTATTGTATCGTGCGGAAGATAAATCCGGTGTGGGCATCGGTCACCGCACTTCCCGTCTCGGCTATGCTACTTCTACCGATGGCATACATTTCCAACGCGAAAAATCGCCGGTGTTCTACCCGGACAATGATTCGCAAAAGGAACTGGAATGGCCGGGCGGTTGCGAAGACCCGCGAGTTGCCGTGACAGAGGACGGACTGTATGTGATGATGTACACGCAATGGAATCGCCATGTGCCCCGCCTGGCAGTAGCCACCTCGCGTAATCTGAAAGACTGGACAAAATACGGCCCCGCCTTTGCCAAAGCATACAACGGAAAATTCTTCAACCTGGGATGCAAATCCGGCTCTATCCTGACGGAAATAGTGAAAGGGCAACAGCTTATCAAAAAAATCAACGGGCAATACTTTATGTACTGGGGTGAAGAACATGTATTTGCCGCCACATCCGATGATTTAATCAACTGGACTCCCGTTGTCAACATTGACGGCTCTTTAAAGAAACTATTCTCTCCCCGCGACGGATATTTCGACAGCCATCTCACCGAATGTGGCCCGCCCGCTATCTACACCCCGAAAGGCATCGTCCTTCTCTACAACGGCAAGAACCATTCGGGAAGAGGAGACAAACGCTACACTGCCAATGTCTATGCCGCCGGTCAAGCCCTCTTCGACGCCAACGAACCGACCCGTTTCATCACCCGTCTTGACGAACCGTTCTTCCGTCCGATGGACAGCTTCGAGAAAAGCGGGCAATATGTAGATGGCACTGTCTTTATAGAAGGAATGGTTTACTTCAAAAACAAGTGGTATTTGTATTACGGCTGTGCGGATTCCAAGGTAGGCGTAGCCGTTTATGACCCGAAACGTCCTGCAAAGGCTGACCCGCTGCCATAAAATAGAATCCAGGAACTATTGGAATAAAAGATTAATATCCGCTTTGAGAAATTCGTCTATTGCTATTCCATTAGTTCCTATAACAAATGTCCTATAAGGCCTGAATAATTCTCTGAAAACAGACAATCCGTTATTCATTCCCCGCCTACCGCTTTTAACTTCCAGTCCTACCAAACGATTATTTTTCTCTATAACAAAATCGACTTCATCTCGTCCGTCACGCCAATAATACAACTTAAATCCTATGACTTCCGCTTGATTAATCAAATAAGAGCCAACGGCAGATTCCACTTCTCTCCCCCACTGTTTAGGGTCTCCCCGACTTTGTAGAAACGTAGCACTGTTATAAACGTTCTTCAGCGCATTGTTATACACCTGATACTTAGGAATGGAATTATATTTCCGGGCACTATCCGAAGCATACTTTTGCAATCCTGCCAATAAACTGGACTGATCCAAAATTTGAAGATAATTGGATAAGGTAGTCACGTTTCCAGCATCTTGAAGCTGCCCCAACATTTTATTCAGTGATAACAATTCACCGGAATAACTACACCCCAACTCAAACAATTGCCTCATAAGAGCCGGCTTATAAATGTTGGAAGTCAACAATACATCTTTAGATATGGCAGTTTCGACAAGTGCGTCCTTCACATAATTCCTCCATCGGACTTCATCTTTCACCAAAGAGGCAGCTCCCGGATACCCTCCATAATAAATATAAGTATCTGTATCCCATCCGAAAGCATCTTGCATTTCCAAAAGAGACCAATGGGTCATTCTTATTAATTCAAAACGCCCTGCCAATGATTCTGTCAGTCCTTTCTTGAGTAAAAGCCGGGAAGAGCCCAATAACACAACTTTCAGACTCCTTCCTTCACGTGTATCCCGATCCCACTCTTTCTTTACGACTTCACTCCAATTATCAAGCTTCTGAACTTCGTCTATAACCAACAAATGCTCCTTTTCCGCCTGAATAACCATCTGCGCACGGACAGATTCCCAGACATCACTAATCCATGAAGAAGATACCCCCGGAACATCATCAGCCGAATAACTACTGAATGGAATTGACAAATCATCTACTACCTGTCCTATCAAAGTCGATTTCCCAACTTGCCTTGGACCCGCCAATACTTGAATAAAGCGTCTCGGCTCTTCAAGTCGGCTTTTAACTTCCTGATATTGAACTCTTTTATACATAATCTATCTAAATTCTCAATTCAATGAACAAAAATTCTCAATTCTAACAACAAAAATACTCAAAAGTTCCGGAAAGCCTAATGATTGTAGGGAAATAGTTGTTGTAATTGTTTGCCACTTCCGACGATTTGATCAAAAAAATAAATCCTGCTTTCATCCCTATTCACAAGAAAGAATAGAATTTGAAAACAGGATTTACTTTTTGATTCTCAAACAGGAATCGGTCAATCACAAAAATGTAGGAGTAAACTCAATGCCCAAAGCACGAGCAATGCGGAAAAAGCTTGAAATCTGAATATCAGTTTCTCCTTTTTCCACACGGGCAATATAGCTTCTTGCCGTACCGACTTTCTCTGCCAATTCCTGTTGGGTAATCTTTAGCTGTTTCCGACGGTCACGTAATATCTCACCGTAATACCATGTCACAGACTTCTCATGAAAAGCTGTACGGGATTCTGTTCCAACTTCTCCATATTTCTCATCCAATAGTTCACCTGCTGTTTGCAGCTTTGCTAATTTCTTTTCATCTAATTTTCTCATAATTCAAAGTCTTCTAATATCCGTTTCGCAATCTTTATTTGTTTACTATAATCTTTCGTGGATTTCTTTAGAAAGCCATTCAAAAGCAGTATTTTCTTTGAAAGAATAATATTATCATTGTCAACAGCAAAGAGAATTGTTCGATACTCATTGGTACTAACCGATACTCGCATCTCGTATAAATCTGTCCCCTCTAAATGTTTCACAAACTTCGTACTAAGTATGTATTCTGTTCTAATAATATCCATTGTGTGCTCAAACTTAGTCTTTATTTTGTCTTGCAGACTATTGTAAAACTCCAGAAATTCTTCAGAGAAATACAGTTCACGTATATCGCTATCCTTTTTGCTTGTTACTTCCATTCTACAAATGTAACTAATTAGAGACATTCAAGCAAGTTATGTACAAACTCTTTGCACATATTTAACGCTATTCACTATTCTATTGTTTCCATTAATAACATTCAGCCCCCTTCTATAAAACCTGTTAGTCTTATGGAAGAGGGCTGAAAACTACGTTCAAACAACTATCTGAATCCTATTACCTATTGAAAACTATTTTCTTCTTATTCATTTATCTTATTCAAAACAACCGGTCTGTTTGCCGGAGCCTTGCCGAAATTCTTATTCGGTTTCTTTCCCATCACAAACTTCAAAGTACTGCCATTGATAATATCATCGTATGTGATATAACTCTTATTATAAGGCTTATCGTTCAAATAAACTTTCTGGATATAAATATTCTCTTTATTATTATCAGGAGCTTCTACTATAAATGTCTTGCCACCACGTACCTTCATTTCGACTTTCTTAAAACATGGGCTGCCGAAAACAAATACACCGTCCGACGGATTCACTTGGTAAAGTCCCATAGATGAAAGAAGATACCAGGCGGACATTTGACCGCAGTCTTCATTGCCTATGATTCCATCCGGTTGGTCTGTATAAAATTCATCCATGATGAAACGAACTTTCTCCGCCGTTTTCCATTGTTCACCGGCATATGCATACAAGTAGGCGACGTGATGGCTCGGTTCATTGCCATGTGCGTACTGCCCGATAAGTCCGGTAATATCACTGGATGCGCCTTCGCCCATGCTGTCATTGTTGGTGAAGAAGTTATCAAGTTTTGCGACAAACGGTTTGTCACCGCCGAATAAACCGATTAGTCCATATGGGTCTTGCGGAGCAAAGAATGTATATTGCCAGCCGTTGCCTTCGCAGAAATCTCCGATGGTATGGATGGAACGTGCCGGGTCATAAGGAGTGCGCCAAGAACCGTCTTCCAACTTCGGACGAATGAAGTGGATAGAAGAGTCGAAGTAATTCTTATAGTAATGTGCACGTTTTGCGTAAGTTGCCGCATCTCCGGTCTTTCCCATTTTGCGCGCCATAGCGGCAATGCCCCAGTCATCTACTGCATATTCCATGGCTATCGAGGTAGCTTCATGAACTTTGTCGGCAGGGATATATTCTTTTTCCAATACATAAGGGATGCCTTTCTGTTTCTCATAGGTGGCAGTCGCTTTCATTGCCTGCAATGCTTCTTCCGCATCGAATCCGGTAAATCCTTTCAGATAGGCATCAGCAATCACCGGAACAGAGCTGTAACCCGGCATACAATTTGTTTCGCCACTCATTAAAGGCCAGATAGGAAGTTTGTCCTGCTGACGGTAGATGGAAAGCATGGAGTTGACTACGTCGTCCACCATTTCAGGCTGGATGATAGTCATCAAGGGATGCAAGGCACGGTAGGTATCCCATAAAGAAAGGGTGGTATAGTTGGCTTTCTTCGGGTCAGTGTAAATCATATCATTCATACCTCTGTATTCTCCGTTTACGTCGCAATAGAGCGTAGGAGCAATCATGGTATGATAATGTGCGGTATAGAAAATACGTTTGGCAGATTCGTTGTCCGTTTCGACGCTCATTCTTGCAAGTTCTTTATTCCATCGGTCGGCACTCATCCTTACTATTTTATCAAAGTCCCAGTGGAAAAGTTCTTCTTGCAGGTTCATGGCGGCGTTGGCACAGCTAACGGAAGAAATAGCTACTTTAACCTTTACTTCTTTTACATTGCCGAAAGTGAGAACGCTTTTCACGGATGCTACTTTCAGTTGGTCCCAAGGTTTCGGGGTGTTGTCATCGTAGGCAGTAAACTGCTCTATTTTCTTGTCACTCTTCAGTACAAAATAAACTTTTCGAGAAGGGCTCCAGCCTCTTACGTAGCGGTAACCTTCTACTGTGTAGTCGTCTATTTTACGGATATAACTATCGTAGGCGTTCGAGCCGTTCCCTTCACGCAAGTCAATCAATATAGAAGCAGGTTTGCCTTCGGGATAGGTATAACGATGAAAGCCTACCCGGTCTGTCGCTGTCAGTTCCGCCTTGATATTGTAGCGGTCGAGAAGTAAAGAGTAATATTCGGGACGGGCTATCTCGTTGTCGTGCGAATAACGGGAAGCATAACCGTCGCGTATATCATCCTGATTGCCTCTGGGAGTGCGGATTTCATTCAACGGCATAATGAGAATATCGCCCAAATCGGTACATCCCGTACCGCTCAGATGGGTATGGGAGAAACCTATCAGAATGCTGTCGGAGTAATGATAACCAGAGCACCAGTCCCAGCCTTTATGGATATTGTTAGGGCCAAGCTGCACCATGCCGTAAGGAACACTCGTCCCTACAAATACATGACCATGATAGCCGGAGCCGATATAAGGGTCGACATACTGAAGCAGTCCTTCACTCTTTGAATAATCCCGTTGTGCAACTCCGTTTCCCGCCGCAAGCAAAAAGCAGGAAGTAAGTGCGAGTAGTTTAAATGCCTTCATTCGTATTTTTCTTTGGTAGATTTGAATATAGTAATTAGCGAATGATGCAAATATAATATGTATAATGGAATTTACCGGCTGTCGCTAGAATTAACAGGAAGAATGGCAGGCAGATTTACCCTTTTGGCAAAAAGAAAAAGGATTTGCACTGATTAAAACAGTTCAAATCCTTTCCATAAGTTTCCATCGGGAAGAGGAGCTTCAAGCTCTATCAGCTCTTTCGAGACGGGATGTACGAACCGTACTCGCCGGGCATGCAGACAAATGCTTCCATCAGGATTGGAGCGTGGAGAGCCATATTTCAAGTCTCCCTTGATGGGGCATCCCATCTTTGCCAGTTGGCAGCGAATCTGATGATGGCGTCCGGTTTTCAAGTCAACTTCGAGCAGGAAATAATTCTCTGAACGGCCTATTAAACGGTAGTCTAAAATCGCCTTCTTGCTATTCGGGACTTCTTTATCGTACGCATAGCTCTTGTTCTGCTTTTCATTACGCACAAGGAAATGTACCAGTTCGCCTTCCGGTTCTTTCGGAGCGTTCTTCACCACTGCCCAGTAGGTCTTCTTCACCTCACTGGTGCGGAACATTTCATTGAGACGCGTAAGCGCCTTGCTCGTTTTGGCGAATATAACAAGACCGCTTACGGGGCGGTCCAGCCGGTGTGTTACACCGATGAAAACATTGCCGGGTTTCTGATACTTCTCTTTCAAGTACTGTTTCACAGTCTCCGAAAGCGGCGTATCGCCCGTCTTGTCTGCCTGGACAATCTCGGAAGCGGTCTTGTTGACTACAATGATATGGTTGTCTTCGTATACAACAGTCATTCTGTTCGATTACATATTCATACCACCATCTACCTGAATCACCTGTCCTGATACGTAAGAAGACATATCGGAAGCGAGGAAGGTAGCGATGTTTGCCACATCTTCAGGAGTACCGCCACGACGCAAAGGAATTTTCTTTGCCCATTCAGCTCTAACTTCGTCAGAGAGAGCGGCAGTCATGTCTGTCAGGATGAATCCCGGAGCGATAGCGTTGGCACGGATGCCACGAGAGCCGAGTTCCTGAGCGATAGACTTCGCCAATGCAATCATACCGGCTTTGGAAGCTGCGTAGTTAGCTTGTCCCGCATTACCGTGAACACCTACCACGGATGCCATATTGATAATGCTACCTGCTTTCTGACGCATCATGATAGGCGTGCAAGCGTGGATGAAGTTGAATGCAGACTTCAGGTTCACGTTGATTACCATATCCCACTGCTGTTCGCTCATACGCATCATCAAACCGTCACGAGTGATACCGGCATTGTTTACCAGAATATCAATGCGTCCGAAGTCCTTATGGATTTCTTCTACGACTTTTGCTGTATCTTCAAAGTTAGCCGCGTTGGAAGCGTAACCTTTGGCTTTCACACCCATTGCTTCAAGTTCTTTGGCTGTATTTTCTGCATTTTCGTCAATGACAAGGTCAGTAAATGCGATGTTTGCGCCTTCGGCAGCAAACTTCAGAGCGATAGCCTTACCAATACCGCGGGCAGCACCGGTTACAATGGCTGTTTTTCCGTCTAATAATCCCATACTAAAAGTTATTTAATTAAATTTCTGTTCTATGCAGTGCGCCAAACACAATGTTGGACACATATCTGTTTCTCGTATCTTCATCCAGATGCGCGCCTATATGACCACGGATATAAGGTACTTCAATTCCCTTCACGCAATAATGTATCAAATCGGCAGTCATCTCTACATCGTCAATGTGGAAAACTCCTTTAGCCTGTCCTTCCAGAAGAACCGCCTTAAAGAGCTGCATCTCCTTTGCATCGAATTTCTTACGCACCTTCTCTACCCGCCATATGTCACGGAAGAAGTTGGCACGCAACGTCCCGTTCCGGTAGACGACTTCTTTTACCGCATCCAGCCGGGTATATATCAGTTCCAACAGTTTTTCATCCGGAGAGATATTCTTTTCCGACACCCGCTTCATCATATCCGACAGGATATCCAGTTCCGATTCTACAACAGCCAGATAAATTTCATCCTTACTTTTAAAATAGGTATATAGAGTTCTTCTACCCTTTTTAGAAGCAAGAGCGATATCGTTCATAGTCGTGTTCTCTACTCCCATCTTCGCAAAAAGCTGACGGGCAACATCTACTAATTTGGCTTTTGTCTTGGATACGGTCATAGGTTACAAATTGCACATTGCTGAATATTTTGAGCAAAAGTAATTCTTTTCTTTAGACCATACAAGAAAACAGAGAGAATATTAACATTTGTATATTAATAGGTACTAAAAAAAAGTTCCAATATTACCCTACTCATTTTCAGTCATATAAGAGAAAAAGGGAAATTTATTAGAAAAATATTCTGCAAATAATTTGTGTATTCCAAATAAAGCCGTACCTTTGCACCCGTTAAACATCGCGGAGTGGAGCAGTTGGTAGCTCGTTGGGCTCATAACCCAAAGGTCATTCGTTCGAGTCGGATCTCCGCAACTAAGATAAGAAGAATCGCAGAAATGCGGTTCTTCTTTTTTATGGCGACTCTTCTTTACTAGCGTTATTCACAAGCTATTTCAATTATCAACAAGGATATCAACAAAGTTATTAACAAGTTAATTTATTAGTAATAAGCATATTAATCATATTCGATCATTTTCTATCAACAAGGCATGGTTTAGTTATTCACAGCTCCTGTTCTCGTTGAAAACAAATCCGAAGAGAGCATTCTAGTATTATACCTGATCAATGCTTCCAAGAAATAATAATCAGCATATATTAATGGCACATCCACTTCGTTATTCCCAGGAAGATTACCAACACTATGTTTTAAAATAAAATTGTGGTTCTCATTTTCTTTCGCTCTATAATAATCTGTACTTAGGTTATTTAATATTTTTATGGCTGCACTGTAATAAGTTTGTTTCTTATCTACATCAGAAACATAACCACACAATTCAAATAAAGCAGAAGCTACAATACATGCTGCCGAAACATCACGGGGAATCATACTATAATCACGGGGATTGTATTCAAAATCAGGATTAAATCCTTCCTCACCGACATTAAAATCCCAATATGGGATACCATCATCGGGAAGACTTTTATGATTCAGAAAAAAGTCAGCCATATTTATAGCAGTCCGTAGAAAACGTTCATCTCTAGTATATCTATAAACCATAGTAAACGAATAAACTCCCCATGCCTGTCCACGAGCCCAAGTAGAATTATCTGCAAACCCTTGAGCTGTCTGTCGGTGTAATACATCTCCAGTGTCGGGATCATAGTTTACTACATGATAACAACTAAAGTCCGCCCGAATCTGATTCTTCATCGTTTTCTCGGCATGACTTACCGCTATATTCCAATATATAGAATCGTTGGTAGCCTGAGTGGCCCAAAATAATAATTCCAAATTCATCATATTATCAATTATCACAGGGTATTTCCAAGTATTTTTTCCCCCAACCGACATTCTTGCATTCCACGATTGGATGCACCCTACATTATATGAGTACCGCTTACATAACGACTTGGCAGATTGAACAAGTATAGGAATATATTCAGGATTAGCAGTCAGACGAAAACCATTGCCATAGCTGCAATACATCATAAATCCGACATCATGATGCCCTACAAAATACTGAATATCCTTCAGACTATCAGTCCATTTCATTGCTTCATCTTTCCAACTATTATTCTTTGTATACTCATACAAATACCATAATGCACCCGGCCAAAAACCAGACGTCCAGTCTTCAGCCGGCACGCACCACAATCTATCTTGTTTCACCGTACGAGGAAAACAATTTATATCCATAGCTTTATTTAGCATATTCCAGTATTGACTTTCTGCCAGTTCAAAATTCTTTTTTACCATAACCTGGCATTTACCTTCCCATATAATGGCAAAAAAAGCCAAAAATATAATCGTCAGTTTTATTTTCATACATTCTGTTTTTTACTTTCGTTCATTAAACAATGGAAACATCAAAGGTTGCACAGTTTTTTCTTCTTTCTTCTCCGAGATCCTGATCCATTCCCCAGGTTTTATTACAAATTCTTTTGGGAACGGTTTACGAATTATAATCCCAAATTCTTCTTTTCCTGCATTCAATACAATAATAGAATCACCAGTTTGTTGCAACACAACATCTGCCGGGCTAGAGAAATGAAAAGCAAATATCTTATCATGATAGTCTGAAGCTCCCCATATTCCTACATTTACAGAATTAACATACACCTGGCTCTGCCTTATGACTATCCCTTTAGCATTTACACTAACATCACCCACCAGAGCTGATTGATAACCGAACACTGACTGATTATTCTTTTTATCCAATACTACCTCTGCAATCTCTTCATCTGTAAAAATTCTCCGTCCCCAAATTAGACGTTCTGAACTAATATCTATATTTTCCGTATCAAACCTTGGTTTTTTATTCTTATACGGATATAAGAATGTAGAAAAAGCTGCCGGAACCTCCTGCTTTTTACGAAAACGCACCGTTGGAATAGGCCGGTGTTCTATGGGATACCAACCTAATAAAGGATTCTTCTGCCCTTGTATTATTTCCGTTTGCAAGTTTTCTTTGTCTATTGCATATATACCGATTTGTATGCTATCGTTGCGTTCACTATGCACAGAATGACCGTCCGGATTCAATATGGCCGCCGGAGCATCAAGATGAAAATGCGCATCGAATACATGTTCTCCGTTACCCTCCAGTTGATCAATAATCAAAGCGTAATAAGGTTTAAGATACAATACGTTCCGGATATGAGTCACTGTTGTATCCCGATCATCCAACCACATTTGGGGCTGGTAACTTTTCTTCGGATTATATACGTTAGTCACATATCCGTCAGTATAGCTAGAGGAAACATAATCAAATAAAGGTGTTGTGCAAAAAAAATTGTCTACCGGAGAATAGATTTCAGGAATTACCTTCTTTCGATATTGCCATTTCCCATCTACTATAATAGTATTGTGTGAAGGAGTATTAATTGAAAAGCGTCTCCAATCAGACTGATCATAAGGATATTTCCCCGGATCAAACAATAAGTTTTTTCCCCATGCCTTTAGCACAATCTGTAACTTCTCCTGTTCAGCGTGACCAATCCCCTGCGGTCCTCCTCTAAAGAATAAAAACATACCATTATCCTTCCAGCCACTCCGCATCATATAAAATCCTGCATGATTCAGATATGTTGTAGCAGGCAGCTCTTCACCTTCCTCCCCATCTGAGACGATCCATGCCAATACCGGATCATATCCAATCTTCAAACCTTCTTTTGATATTTCTTTAATATTTTTCAGACTGGAGTCATTGGTCCTCACATGATCTCCCCATTGATCCATAAGTAAAACCGGTGCCCGATACATATCCAGTAATCTGGATGTAAATGCCTCAGGCAGTCTGATGTCGTTTATTTTAGCAATATCATATAATTGCTTATAGGTAGCAACCACCCCATAATGATAACTAGGCGATAGTTCAGCCTGCAAACCATCAGGGGGCACTACTCTTTTAATTTCATTCATATAGCGGCCAATCGCGATTACACGCCATTCTTCTGATTTTTCAAATTCCTGAAATACACAGCCAATAGTATATAATGCAGCACACTCTGTCGTCACATGGTTTCCCGTACGAGCAGCATCTTTTAATAGTGTATTTTTAAGATGCTCTGCATGTTCATAAATCAACTTCAAATAAAGTACATTGTCTTCTGCTGTAAACAGTACAGAATTTCGAAATGTCAGATATGCATTAAGCCATGTTCGTATTCTTATTGCTGTATCCAGACTTCTCCAGACAGGCTTCACGGACAAAGGATTATCCTTGGCAAAGTCATACATAAACCAAATCCACTTCTTCAAATACTTTTCGTTACCCGTCTTTTGATATGCTACTACAAGTTTATTCAAAAAGTTGATACGAGACACGCAAGCATGAGTCCATTCAATTGCATAATTGGGATCACTACTCTTTCTCGGATTAAACAACCAGTCGAAATGTTCTCCCATATATACCTGCCCTTGTACATAAGGCCGTTTGACGTTTATATCATCACAAATATAATGCATACAAACACTGTCAGCCGATATATCTGTTTCGTTTGACACCCGCCCTGCAACAAACGGCTCTTTGAACCATTTACCTGTATCAGCCAACCTTTTATATTGCAACAAAAAAACTTTAGCGGAAGAATAATCCTTTTTTTCCACACCGCCTCTCACATTCTCCAGCCCCGGCATATCAAGTCTGAGCGAACTAAAGAACAGAGAATCGGAGCACAGCCAATCATGACCAGATATTTTGCAAGGGAGAAAACCTCCCATGCAAAATATCAGAACCAACATTTTTTTTCTCATTTTCACAAGTTAGGATATTTAGACATCTTACGATCGGTCACTCTCATTAACGTTGCAAAACTCCATCCATGATGAGACACCCTGTTCCCTTTATATCCTCCAAGTACAGGTTGAAAACTACCGACAAATGATTTATATTCATCGTTAAAATAATCATTCATAGCCTCATACAAATCTGTAGGAGCATCTTTACTTCTTACCTTATCTGTTGCAAAAGTCCAATGCGGCCACTCCGTACGATGCAACTCATAATAAAGCAAATAATCCAATGCCTTTTTTAACGATTTCTCTCCAGACTGCCATGCAAACAAGTTCACTCCAATCGTGTTATATGCCAATTGAGCTGATAATGTAATAGGCGTCAGTGCATAATAAGTATACCATAATCCATTCGCTTCTCTTCTTGTTTCATTGGGCATCGCTCCGTCTGCCGATATACATTTCGGAAGACGTGCCGGTATTCTATCAAGTTCCTCCTTTACTTTATCGTTCACTTCTAATATATGATAGGCCATAGCAGTGGCAAAAAGCCCCCAGTCTCCCCAATTATTAGATTTGGTTCTGATTAGTCGGAATGATTGCGGCAAAGCCACCGTTTGTATCCATGTCTTGAACGCGGTCTTTTCTGCAACAGTCCAAATCTCCTGTCCCAGCAACAAATCGGCGGCAATCATCATCTGTGAAATCAGATTTGCAGCAGTGAGTGCTGTTCCGGTAGCATTTCCGTCTTTATCATTTTCTGTTATCGTCGTATTTATCGTAGCCCATGCATTCAGGAAATAGATAGCCTTATTTCCATATTTCTCCTTGCCGGTCAATGCGTATGCCAAAGCATTGGCATACGCCGCATGACTATCAAGCGCCAGTCCCTGTTTGGCATCAATATTCTCATCCTGACCATCATAAAAAGCAGGAGTATGAAAATCTGCCACAGCTTCATGTTCTCTGTCCTGATAAGAATCGGCCAACTCGATAAGCTTATTATAAGCACTTTTCCAAGGTTCCTCTTTTTTATTGATTTGTCCGGCAACAAACTCGATCTGAGCCTGTGTATGGAATCTGGGAAATTGCGAACTTTGGGAGACTGGTACCACCAAATCACCCTCTTCCGGCTCTCCGGGCTGTTCCGGTTCATCCGGTTCGGGTTCTTTAGCATTTGCATACTCTTCTATCACAGGAACCTGAAATTCAGTACAAGATTCGAAACTAAACGATAACGCTACAACGAGTAGTATATTAATATAAAAATAGATTGCTTTCATATGCCGTATTATTTATAAGTTAAAAATGTAGTTGCTTTACAGCTTTTATTTACAGAAAAACGTATCCAACGTGCCTGGAAACTATCCGGAAAATTAAAGTTCAACGATTCGCCTGCCTTCACATTTATCTTTTTATAGGTGATCCATTCTCCGTGTCCGATAGGATTTACTTCTAAAGTAAACGTCACATCATCACTCTGATCATGCGAAAGAACCAATTCTTTTTTATCATAGAATCCGATTAAATAAGGATCAGAAAACTCCTCCGCACTCACTTGTGTATTTTTCCATGGTCCACCATGTCCAACCGGTTTGCCCAGTGTCCAAAGATCATCTATCGTTCCGGCCCATAACATTGCCTTACCATCAGACGAACGTATGATATGAGAATTATGTTGAATTTCATCCGGATTTAATCCGGTCATAACCAATAACCCTCGGTATGATGCATAATCATGAATACGGAAATTATGAGAAGATACAGGACGTATTTTAGCAAATCCATCTGCATTCTCTGCCGGCAATTCAAAAAACGTTCCCATACAGTTAAACAGATCACGTTCTGTTGCCACCTCACGACAAATACGCAAAGTTCCAGCATCAGTCAACGGTTTATAAGCCTCATTACCCAAAGGCAGACGCCAACGTCGATTATTATCATCCACAATGAGTACGGACGTTTCTTCAATAGAAATCACATTTTGAGGTATAGCAAAACGGGTACGGATAAATACCTCGGTTTTCACATCCTCTTTCTTTTCTAAACTCATATTACCGTCCAGCTCATAATATCCCGATTCCACAAATTTATCCCCATGAAACGTTCCGGCTAATACACCTAATGCCCTACGATCATCCCCTAAACCATATAAAAGAGCTCCGGCAGACGTCTTATCATTTACACCTGAAATCCCCTTGAAAGTTTCGATATTTTCTATACTCCGTTCATTATCTGTATATGCAAATTCCAAACTCAATATTGCTGATTTATCAGGAGTGGCACGTATCCACTCTCCCTTTTCCGAATCTGCAAATTCAATAAAAACAGACTGTCCGGCAGATACATGAACCGTTTTTAGCCTCTGCCATTGATTATTTCCGTTCTCATCTACTTCTAATAATATATTTACAGAAGCTTTTCCCGAGTTTCTAAGCCATGCGCAACGTTTTCCCCAACCTGCAAATAAAAAAGGCTCTGAAGCTTCGCCACTCTTCACTGAATCATCAATCCAGACCGCACCTATTGCGGTTGTACTACCCAGATTATCAGGTTTATCTACATCAGTAAACCATAGATTAGAATTTGACTGCCCGGGACCTTCAACATCTCCTTTCACTTTACGTTTATTTAGAAATTCCTTATGTGCAGAATCATCACAACCAAATACAAGCCGATCGTTCCAACGCGTAAAATCTCCAACAACTTTCAAATAAGCCGACCGAGGGCGTATACCTGCTGTTTGATCCGCAGAAAATGTTTTAGGAAAACGCCAGAACATACCATGCATAGTCATTAAATAATCGGGGTTATCACCAGTTCCTACATTTCTTATTCTTGGCCATTCAGTATTCCAACCATGTGCGCCATCATAACTATTGCTTGCCTTTGGCAAACGATAAAATGACCATGCACCTTTATCTCTCACTCCAACCAATATAGAACGAGCATCCCAGCCTGTCACCCAAATCGGATCAGTCTCCGGATTGGTATTACCATAAATACCTCCAGGGCCGCTTACTTCAGTAAACTGATTACGACGAACCAGCTTCCAGTTTTCTCCATTCCATTCAGATAATGCCCCGGAAGTAAGATTGAAATCAGTTAATGCTCTTTCATCCGCTTCTCCATTATTTGAATAAACCACTACTCCTTGTCCCGAATAGAATCCTTTTCCATGCGCTCCCGGTAATAATGGATTAGGTTTATTGGCTTTTGTATCATCTTCATGCGCATTCATCACATTTCCATCCACATATAAGGTTTTCATCGCCAAGGTGTTTACATCGACTTCATAAAACCCCTCCTCCATTGTAGCGATATACAGTTTATTAGCCGGGTCTGACAAATGACGGGCAATTCCCGTATAGCGTCCCGGATATTCAGTCAGAGGAATTACTTTTACGTTACGCTCTTTATCTATGACATACGGACCTATAAACAATTGGTTGCTCTCTTTATGAATAAATCTGTTGGCGGGTGTACCGCCAATGCTTTCCTTCCTTGTAATTTGCTGCAAATCAGGAGTTATCTCATACAGTTTATCTGAAGATCCATAGGGCAAATGGGGGCCATAAGTTATTACCCATAAACGGTCTGCCCAATTTACAACAGCTCCCGTTCCACATTCTCCCTCATTATTATAATATGCCAAGTGAGGATAAATGCCACTGTAGCTGGAGAGCATAGGCTCATTCTGCTTACCGCTTCGACATCCGGTCAAAAGGTAAACTAAAAAAAATAAATAGATTATTCGTTTCATATCATTCACATAACTTTAATTGGAGAAAGACACTTTATCTGTTAATAATTAGGATTTTGACTTAAATTTGAGTTTATGAGAAGCTCACTACTGGGGATCGGCCATAAATACTGCCGTTCTTTGTTGAAACTTCTCGCTCCTAATATCTTGCAGTCATTAAGCATCGGAGTATAATCGGGAATACCATTTTCATCAATAGAAGGAATCCCCGGGAAGGGCCATTTCTTTCTATCCTGATTTACCGCATCAGGAATACCCAACACAGGCTTGGTCAATGCATCCTCTGCAATTCTCCAACGGATCAAATCCATATATCTCAAACCCTCCTTTACAAACTCAACCCTCCGTTCTCTTTTTATTATTGTACGAAGCTGATCCGCATTGGTCGTTACTACTTTGGGATAATCAGTAGCTTCTACAGTTGTCTTGTAAGCTCTAGCCCGAACTTTATTTATAGCTTCCAGAACTGATGAATCTATTTCTCCCAGCTCTATCTTAGCCTCAGCATATATTAACAGTATTTCGGCATAACGTACAATTATCAGATCAATATCATCCACCTTTCTGTCAGCCATCGTCTGATCATATCCTTTTTTCCAAACAAAGCCCGTATAGCTTGCATAAGAGTCTTTTCCTCTCGAGTCTTTATTATCAACTAGTTTATTGTCTTTATAGCTCCTCACTTGGAGAGTGTCCGGGTGGGGTTGATATCTGAATTGCAGCCAATCAGAACCATGTTTCACAACAGTCTCTACCAATCTCGGATCTCTGTTATCAAATGGTTTTTGAGGATTGTAAAGAGGAGATTTATCTATAGGCAATCCATCGGCACATTCGTAAGAATCTATAAGCTCCCGGGTAGGCATCACCGAACACGTAAATCCGGCTGTACGTGTGAGATAACGTCCCAATACCGTAGCTCCTGCATTCACTACCCCGTATGTTTCCGAGCGAGGATTACTCATTATTATTTCTTTATTATTTTGTCCTTCCGACAGAAACAACGTCCTGTAATCAGGATGTAATTGATAAATTCCTTTTTTCTCCAATTCCATAACTGCGCTCGCTGCATTCTTGGCTATTTCCCATTCGCCTGCATATAACGCGGTCCGTGCTTTTATTGCTAATGCAGCTCCTCTAGTAAACCGCTGCTGCTGATTAGCCGCATACGATTCCGGGAGATTGTCTGCTGCCCAACCTAACTCATCATATACAAAATCCAAGATTTCATCTTTTTTGGTTCTTCCCATTTTATACGAATCTTCCAGACTGGTATATTTGTCAAGAAAAGGTAAATCGCCAAAATGATTAACTAGCACAGCATATTGATATGCTCTTATAAAGCGAGCCTCAGCTTCAAGCCGGAGCATGATATCAGGATCAGTCTTGTCCTTAGCCTGATCTTTATAAAGCATAAAACTATTTACTCTCGCTATGGCTTTATAACTATTAGTCCACAAATCGGCAGAGCCTGTCCAATCACTGTTTATAGTCCCCGTCACCACAGCATTACTAATGGTTCGGGTAGTCATATTATCGGTCATCAATTCATCATCTACCGAATAAAAAGGAGAGCGGTATAAATCATTGATTGCCATCTCCAATTCTTGTTGATTAGAATAGAAGTTGCCGGTAGAAGACTCGGACAGTGGATTCAAATCCAAATTATTACATGACGCCAGAATCAATGCCATCATCCATACTGAAAATATTCTTATCTTTTCCATATTCATGTGTGTTTTAAAAATTAAGATTGAAGCCTCCCATAAAAGTAGTAACAATAGGATAACCAGTCGCAGACGATTCCGGGTCCCAACCCTTCGGATACTTATCTATGGATAATAAATCATTTACACTCACATAAACTCTTATATTTTTAATATATCGTTCTAACGTTTTTCCAACCGGTATTCTATATCCCACAGTTATGTTTTTTAATCGAAAATAGGAGCCATTTATCAACCAGAAATCTGACATCGTATAATTATTGGAAGCACCGGATGTCGACAAACGAGGATATCGGGCTGCAATATTCTGTTCTGCGGTATTATTGCGACTCCAGAACTTCCCATCAATAATTTTAGGAACATTGCCAATTCCTGACTCCATAAATGGCTGAACCTGAACATTGGATAGCCGGGACTTCATCTTTCCTACGCCTTGAAATGCCAGCGATATATCTAAATCTTTATATCCTAAAGAGATATTACCTCCATAAGTGTATCGAGGAAGAGAACCACCTAGCAACACCTTATCATAGTCTGATATTATCCCATCAGGAACCCCGTCAGGACCACTAATGTCTTCATAGCATATATCACCTATCTGAACTGATGAATTCATCTTCGGAAGATTATCCACTTGTTGCTGATTCTGATAAATTCCTTTTGCCCGATATCCATACCATTCGTCAAACTCTCCCCCCTCTATCTTTGCAAGGTTTCCTTTCTGTTGAGTACCTTTCAGATCATCAATTACGGTTTTGGCATCTGATATATTAAAAGCAACCGAATAGTTAAAATCTCCAACCTGTTCTCTCCATGATGCTTCCAATTCCCAACCTTTGGTACTTATTTCCCCAGCATTCTGATTAGGATTGGCATATCCCAAATAACTCGGAATATCCAATTGAAGAAGAATGTTTTTAGTTCGCTTTTTATAGTAGTCTGCTGTTATTTTTAATTTCTCATTAAAAAACATCATATCTACTCCGATATCATAAGATTCTGTCGTTTCCCATGTAATATCCTGAATAGCATACACCATCTGAGCCCCTGTTTTACTTGATACAATTTCACCATTTTGCCAGAAAAGGGCATCATTATGTGTTATTGCTGCCTGATACGGATAATCTCCTATTCTCTCATTCCCTACTTGTCCCCACGATCCTCTTAATTTAAGATAAGACAAAACAGGAATATTCTTCATAAACTTTTCTTCAGAGATAATCCACCCTGCAGAAAAAGAAGGAAAAAACGCCCATCTTGAATTTTTATGAAAACGGGAAGAACCATCGTACCGGGCATTTGCCTGGAGATAATATTTATTCTTATAATTATAATTGACACGTCCAAAATAAGATCGTAATGCCGACTCCGAAGCAGAACCACTATTATCTCTTAAATCTTCCGCCCCTAAATCAAGATATGGGAATTCTGTAATCAAAAAGCCTTCGCGTGACGCTTTCAATGATTCAGACTTTATCGTATTTTCTTCGTATCCCAACAAGAAATCAAAATTGTGCACTTTGGCAAATGTTTTTTTATAATTGGCTAAGAACTGCCCATTAAAAACAGTACCATCCGCTCTGGTTTCGTTTAGAACCGTTTTGGGACGACTAGTATACAGCACTCTGGAAGGATCACTCTTATCTGTGTATTCAACAACTTTGGCAAACGCCTTGAATTTATTGAAATTCAATGTAGGGGCAAGAACAGCTTTCAGTGACAATCCTTCCAATGGTTTGAAATCCAAAACAAAACGACCTACTAACTGATTGTATATTTTTTCATTTACTCCTCCTTCATTCACCTCTGCCAATATATTCGAACCATCTTTTCCGGGGGCATAACGACCATCATCATACTTGTCATCGTATATCCCCGGCATTACGCGAGCCATATAAGCCACACTTCTTGAAGAGATATAGCTATCTGCCGGAGATTTGTTGTTTGATCTTTTAAATGATACATCCAAATTTGCAGAAAGCATCTTATGTAAACGAATATCATTATTCACCCGGAACATATATCGTTTATAACCGCTATTAGCATACAATCCATCTATATCGACATATCCCAACGAAGCTTTCGTTTTCACTTTATCTGTTCCCATAGTCATCGTGAACTCATGCCGATGTCTGGGAGCCTGCTTTTTATAAATAACATCTTGCCAATCTGTAGCAGGATAAGTATCCGGATCCAGCAAATGGTTATTCCAATAACTGTTGATAAAGTCTGTTCCATAAATAGCAGACCCTCCATCATTCATCTGCCTTTCATCCACCAGTTGCATATATCGTACAACATCCACATATTCAGGCATCTCCGTAGGCTTTTCAATTCCAAACTCGTAGTTATAGTTGAAAGTAGCCTGACCGGATTTTGCCCGTTTTGTTGTGACCAATATAACCCCTGCTGCAGCACGGGAACCATATATAGAACTGGCAGCTGCATCTTTAAGAACTGAAATATTCTCTATATCATTGGGATTTATATTATTAATATCATCGGTTGGTATGCCATCAACTATAATCAGAGCATCATTATTGCCGATAGTCGTATTTCCACGTACTCGAATCGTACCACCACTACCCGGAGCTCCCGAACTACGAGTCACACTCAATCCGGCAACCGCTCCTTGTAATGCATTTGAAATCTGTACAGACTGTCGGTTCTCTATTAGTTCACCAGTAACAATTCCAACAGCACCGGTAAGGTCTTTCTTTGTACTTGTTCCATAACCAACGACCACCACCTCATTAAGAGTCATCGTATCATCAATCAGTTTTATATTCAAATGGCTCTTGTTCACAGTTATTATTTGTGATTTGAACCCGATGAAGGATACCTGAATAGAACTTCCTTGAGGAGCGTTAATAGTAAATCTCCCGTTTATATCTGTTATTGTACCTATTGATTGACCAATTACACTAACATTAGCGCCAATAACAGGTTCTCCGTTTTCATCGTTTACCATGCCTGTTATTTTCTGAGCTTGCTGCTGTACCTTATTTTTATCAGCCTTATCAACAGACAGCATTATATAATCATTCTTAAATTGATAGTTTATGTCCGTCTTTGCAAAAGCCGCATCCAGAAAACTAGAAACCTTTCCCGATATCTTTTGCATCACCACTGTACGATCTACATCTATTTCATGATTACTATATACCACCAGATAGTCCGTTTGTCTTTCTATTTCTGTTATCAACTGTCCAATAGACAAAGACTTGGAAGGAACTTTAATTATAGCATTTTGAGCTTCTGCATTTACCGCCATTAATTGGAAGGTATACACAAACAGGAAAAATAGTGAGATTTTCATAATTCTAAAATAATCTTTAATGCATTGATTTTGGACAATAAAGAGTAATAACAAAGGATTTATTTTCATATCTTTGTATAATGTAAAGTGAATACTAAATTGACTCTTGTGTTTACTTTTCATCCGGCGACAAATGGTGGTACATTTGTCGCTTTCATTTTTCTATAAGGCTAATATATTTATGTTTCCATGGTATGTATGATTTTAAAGATTAGACAATCGTTATTAGTTTAATGTAAAAGTATTCTTCTCTTTATCTTTGTTTATCTTAAAATGGTGAATCTGCTGTATAACTTTCAGTATCTCATCAATGCCATCTCTCTGCCTGAATTTACAAGTATATCTGATATTTCTCAACTGTTGACTAGAAACAACTATCTTTACATCATAATACAATTCGAGCTTCTTGGTTATATCAATCAGACGTTCATTATTAAAACTATATATTCCCTCCTTCCAAAGTAAAGCATCAGGAAATTCTATCAGATCAACAGTCATTTGTCCATTTCTTACTGTTACCTGTTCATTAGGTTTCAAAATTACTTTTTCTCTACCATCGTCACAGCTCACCTGTACCGCTCCTTCAATCAAACTCGTTCGGGTTAATCCCGTTTCAGGATAGCTATATACATTAAATTTAGTACCCAGCACTCGCATCTCTACATTTTGAGCAACTACATAGAATGGTTTCTTTTCATTCTTAGCTATCTCAAAAAAGGCTTCTCCTATAATCTGAACCTTGCGCTCCGTTCCCCAGAAATGTGAAGGGTAAATTAAAGTAGACTGTGCGTTAAGCCAAACGACACTTCCGTCTTGAAGAGTGATACAGGCACGTTGTCCTGCCGGTACATACAGTGTATTTGTTTCTGCTATAAGATTATCATTACTCAATCTTGAAGAGGTCCATAATGTCAGCCAACATGTAGAAACAATCAATAATACAACTGCTGCTGCATATTTCATTAACTTAAACAGGTATTGATGACGTTTTCTGTTTAAAACCCATTGTGTAAAATGACTGTATTTAACCTTCCCCTCTTCAACATTCTCCATGTACGAAGACAAGTTCATCAAAGCACGTATGTTTTGATACTCACTAAATTGTTTTTTTAAAATATCATCTTTCTCTATTTCTCGCAGAAGTTTTAATCTTTCAGCGATATCCAACTCGTTTTGAAAATATTTTAATATCCGTTCGTCCATCTTTTTTTTCTTCTAAGTTCATTATGTAAACGAGCCAAAAGAAAAAATCCGCCAAAAGAAAATCATTTTTTTTATTTCAATCACAAATAAAGTAGAAAAAGGAAGAGAGGAAAATAGTCTTTCAGTTCAGTTTTAAGTTTCTTGTAAGCGATACCCATTTGGGTTTCAACTGTATTAACAGATATGTTTAATTCCGCAGCAATTTCTTTTTGCTTTTTACCTTCAATTTTATTTTTTATAAAAATCTCCCTACATTTTTCGGGTAGTGCATCAATAGCCTTAGATAAAATTTGTTCTATACTTTTTTCCTCCAGAATATCCAAATCAAAATGCTCCAGCGAGTAGTACTTCACTTGTAAAGTAAGACGGTATTCTTCTTGTAGTTTATCTTCAATATCTCTTATTAATATTTTCCGGCGTAAGAAATCAATGCACCGATTCTTTATAGCAGTGAAAAGGTAAGCAATAATATTAATCGGCAGTTCCAGCATTTCTTTTCGCTCCCAAAGTTCAAGGAAAACATCTTGCACTATGTTTTCAGCGTCTTCATCCGAAAGAACATACTCTTGGGCAAAGTATTTCATTCTGGAAAAATAAGCAATATAAATCTGCTCAAAGTCAACATGTTGTTTTTCTGGTATCATTTCCATTTAATCTGTTACACGCTGCCAAATATAATGGAATAAAAGATTCAAAGCAACCAAAATAAATATATTTTTTAATATTGGTCTATAACCCTTTAATGCTATCCAAATCCTCTGTTTCATATTTTATCCCCTACTAAGGCGACTCTCAAACGCTATTTTATTCCTCCCTTCCAAACGAACGATACTCCAACGGAGTAAGTCCTGTCCGCTTCTTAAAGAAAGAAAAGAAATATTCGGTAGACTGAAAACCAAGGAAAAAAGAAATCTCTTTCACCGATTGAGAAGTACCCACCAGCATTTGCTTGGCCTTACGGAGTTTCAATTCCTGGAAATATTTAGCGGGAGCATAACCCGTATATTCTTTAAAGACACGGCGGAACCATGAATAACTGATATTGAGCCGCATCGCCAGTTCTTCCGGGTCTACATTACCGGATACATTCTCGTTCATTATAATCTTTGCCTGCTCTATCTTCTGGTCGACGTCACTCATTTCAAAAACCTTATTTTTAGAGACAGAGAGAATCATGCCAATCATGTGAAGCACAATACCGGATAGATATTGCTGTGCCGAAATCTTGTCCGCCTCGGCTACTGCAAGGGCACGGGAAAACAATGAAACCAGCTCTTCATTGATACCCACCTCTAATATCTGCTGTTCAGGTGATAAAAAAGAAGTATCCACAATGGCATCTATTGCCGGCCCCTCAAAACCGATATAATACTCCGTCCAGCCTGTCTGCCGCAACGGACGATAAGTATGCCACTGACCGGGAAACAATACCATCAGCCTGCCTTTACAAACCTGTTTTTCGGAAGTGGAATCGGATGAAAACAAACCGCGACCCTTGGTGATATAAACCAACTGGTATTCACGGAGTACCCGTCCTTTTTCCGCATTGAAGAAGTAACCGGAAGGATGCTCTTTCAACGGGTAAGGCGAATCGGGCGGGATAGACTGATAGCCGACAGTATTGACCCATAAACCGAACTTACGGTCCATGTCATTTACAATCAGATATTTGAATTCAAGTCCTAAGCTATTGTCCTCAGTCATATCAACGTGTTTTCATGCAATTGGATTGGACAAAAATAGGAATTATTTTCAGAAAACACACGCTAAGAAACAAAAAACATCCGGAGCGTACCTTCAGGCAGCCCCGGATGTCTATTTAAAATAAATCTAATAGAATCAGATTTAGAAAGCTTTATGATACAGAGCCTCGATGTCTTCTACCGAAGTAGGACGAGGATTACCACCCG